>QHWJ01000046.1 GCA_003222535.1 Acidobacteriota bacterium
GCTTCCGTGTAGCGAGGGAGCGGTCGCGCCGCGTGCAGAAGGCATACGGCGCTGCACTATATGTCATATGTCATGGCTGATGGCTGATGGCTGATGGCTGATGGAAGATGGCTGATGGCTGATGGCTGATGGAAGATGGCTGATGGCTGATGGCTGATGGAAGATGGAAGATGATCGACTGACGCCGCCATGGACCATCATCCATCATCCATCATCCATGAGCCATCAGCCATCAGCCATCAGCCAGCAGCCATTACAATCGTGGCGCATGAAGCACCAGCCACGTCAGTCATTCAAGTCGCCGCGCTTCGCGCAGCCGGCGACGTTCATGCGGCTGCCGCATGTTGTTGATTCGAGCGGGCTCGACGTGGCGATCGTCGGTGTGCCGTTCGACGGCGGCACATCCTACCGGCCCGGCGCCCGCCTCGCGCCCCGGGAGATCCGCGCGCAGTCGTCGCTCATCCGGCCCTACAGCTATTTCCAGAAGGTCGCGCCGTTCGAGCGCCTGAACGTCGCCGACGTCGGCGACATCGACGCGCCGCCTGTCAGCATCGAGAAATGTTACGACGCGGTCGAGGCGGGAATCGGCGCGATTGCGGACGCGGGCGCGCGGCCGATCGTCATCGGCGGCGACCATTCGATCTCGCTGCCTGTCCTGCGGGCGCTGGCGCGGCGGCACGGGCCGCTCGCGCTCGTGCAGTTCGACGCGCACATCGACACCTGGGACGAGTACTTCGGCGGCAAGTACTTTCACGGCACGCCGTTCCGTCGCGCCATCGAGGAAGGGATCATCGAGGGCGGCCGGTTCATCCAGGTCGGCATCCGCGGGCCGATGTACGGCGAGGCCGACTTCGACTTTCACCGCGAGCACGGCATCACGACGATCGACATCGAGCGGGTGAAGGAACACGGCATCGCGTGGACCGTCGAGCAGATTCGGCGCCTCGTCCACGGGCCGGCCTACATGACGTTCGATATCGACTCCGTGGATCCCGCATTCGCGCCCGGGACGGGCACTCCGGAGGTGGGCGGCCTGACCAGCCACGAGGCGCAGCAGCTCGTGCGAGGGCTGGCGGCATTGACGCTCGTCGGCGGCGATATCGTGGAGGTCGCGCCGCTCTTCGACGGTCCGGGTCAAATCACCGCGCTGCTCGCGGCGAACCTGATGTTCGAGTTTCTCTGCGTGCTCGCCCGCACTGGTGATCCTCACCATGGCTGAGGGCTAAGGGCATCATGATGCATTCTTACGGGATGGTGGTGCTGGCCTCCGCGATTGCCGTCGCGGCAGTTCCCCGCGGCGCTCCCGAGGCGTCGCGGCCTCGCATCGTCGTGCTCGGCGACAGCCTGACGTCGGGGCGCGGCATCGGATCGGCGCTCGCGTTCCCGGCGCTCCTGCAACAGCGCCTCGATGACGCCGGTCTCCGCTACGAGATGGTGAACGCCGGGGTTTCCGGCGACACGTCGTCGGGCGCGGTGCGGCGGCTCGAGCGCACGCTCGAGGGAGACGTGCGCGTGCTCATCGTCGCGATCGGTGCCAACGACGGTTTACGCGGCGTGCCGGTGGCGCGGCTGAACGCGAATCTGAGCCGCATCATCGAGACGGCGCAGGCGCGCGACATTTCGGTGCTGCTCTGCGGGATGGAAGCGCTGCCGATCCACGGCTGGGGCTACAGCGTGGCGTTCCACAACGCCTATCGCGATCTCGCCGCGCGCTACCAGGTGACGCTCGTCCCGTTCATCCTGATGAACGTCATCGGCAACCCGCAGCTGATGCAGCGCGATCGGGCGCATCCGAACGCCGAGGGCGCCCGGATGATCGCCGACAGCATCTGGCCTTATCTGAAGACCCTGATCATGGCTAAAGACTGATGTTGGCCGAGAGATTGCCGATTGCAGAGTTCAGATTGCTGATTGATTGACAAATTGTCGGATCGGCTTCCGGTGTCTGCGGAAAATCTGCAATGCAATCTGGAATCCGCAATCTGCATTCAGCAATGTCATCGCGCTTTCCTGGTCGTCGCGCGCCCTATGCTAGCATCGAGCCCAGATGAGACGCGTGGTGGTTTTCGCCGTGTTCGCGTTCGCGGCGGCTTTTGGCTCGCCTGAACGGTTCGCTCTCAGAGCGCTGCTGCCACGGGTGCTCGGGTTTCAAGCGCGTGCGCTTCGCGCGGCGCCGATCGCCTATCGGTTCACGTTTCCCGAACCCGAGCATCGATGGATGCAGGTGGAAGCCTCGTTCACCGGGCTCGGACCCGACACGCTCGAGTTGCGGATGAGCCGCTCGTCACCCGGCCGGTACTCGCTGCACGACTTCGCGAAGAATGTGTACGACGTGCACGCCTTCACCGCCGCCGGCCGCGAACTGACGGCGGGAAGGCCGGATCCGTACGGCTGGAACGTCGCCGGCCACGGCGGCGCCGTAAGGGTGAGGTACAAGGTCTACGGCGATCGGATCGACGGAACCTATCTCGCGGTCGACACGACGCACGCGCACATCAACATGCCGGCTGTGATCATGTGGGCGCGTGGTCTCGACGATCGGCCGGTCACCGTCACGCTCGAGCAGCCATCCGGCATGCAGTGGCACGTGGCCTCGCAGCTGAAGCCGGGCGGATCGCCGGACGGCGCTCCCGACGCGCTCGAATACACGGCGCCGAACCTGCAGTACCTGATGGACAGCCCGGTGGAATTCGGCCACGGCACCATGCGAACGTTCGCCGTGAACGGCAGCACCTTCCGCTTCGCGCTGCACCACACCGGAAAGGATGCCGAGGTCGACGGCTTCGTGAAAGACGTCGAGAAGATCGTGCGCCAGGAAGGCGCCATCTTCGGCGAATACCCGGTCTACGAGCCGGGCTCGTACACGTTCATTGCCGACTATCTCCCGTGGGCGAGCGGCGACGGCATGGAGCACCGCAACAGCACCGTGATCACCGAGGGGGCTGCGATTGCCGGCGCACGCACGGATCTGCTCGACACCGTCGCGCACGAGTTCTTTCACTGCTGGAACGTCGAACGCATCCGGCCGAAAGGCCTGGAGCCGTTCGATTTCGAGCGCGCGAACCTGTCGGGCGAGCTGTGGCTCGCGGAAGGGTTCACGGAATACTACGCGCCGCTCGTGATGCAGCGCGCACAGCTCGAGGACCTCGCGTCGACCGCGCGCACCTTCGGCCGTCAGATCGAGACGGTGTCGCAGCGTCCCGGCCGGCTCGTGCGGTCGGCCGAAGAGATGAGCTATATGGCGCCGTTCGCCGACGGCGGCCACACCGTGGATCGCACGAACTGGTCGAATACGTTCATTTCTTACTACACGTATGGCAGCGCGATCGCGCTGGCGCTCGATCTCACGCTGCGGGACCGCACCGACGGCCGCCTGTCGCTCGACGATTTCATGCGGGCGATGTGGCGACACTACGGCAAGCCGGGCGGCAGCCGTGAAGGCTACGTGGATCATCCGTACACGGCGGCCGATGCGGAAGCGACCCTCGGAGAGGTGAGCGACGACCGGACGTTCGCCCACGACTTCTTCGCGCGATATGTCCACGGTCACGACGTGGCCGACTATGCCCGCCTGTTGTCCCGCGCCGGATTCGCACTGGGGAAGAGCCATGCGGGACGCGCGTGGCTCGGCGATCTGCATCTGGAGTCGCGCAGCGGCGCGCGTGTCGCCGCACTCGTCTCCCCGACGTGGCCCATCTACGCCGCGGGCCTCGATCAGGACGATGAGCTGCAGCAGCTCGGTGGCCGGCGAATCAACGGCGACAGCGACGTCGCGGTCGAGCTGCAGCGGCACAAGCCGGGCGACACGGTACGAATAGTGTTCGTGGATCGCACGGGCGCCCCGAAGACGGCAAGCGTGACGCTGGCCGAAGACCCCCACGTCGACGTAGTACCGGTCGAAACCGCCGCGCTCACGCCGGCGCAGCAGACGTTTCGCGCCCGGTGGCTCGGTCCACGTTCGTAGGAAACGCCGCGTCGTGAGCGCGAGGCTTTCAGCCGAGCGTGCTACGATCGCGCCCTGAAATGACGGTCGCCTGAAAGGCTCGCGCTCCGACACCCTGCGGCTGCAGCGCGAAGCTTTCGGCCGAGCGTGCTCCGGAACCGAAAGAACAGATGCCGATTCCCTGGCTTGGAATCATCGACGCCGTCATCGGCGTCACGGCTCTGGCGCGTGGCCGCAAGAGCCCCGCGAGCGAACAGCAGCTCGAGCGTCGCAATATCGGAGGTTTGGAAACACGGCTCGCCAGCGTCGTCGTCGCGGCGCTGCAGGAGGCGTTCGATCGAGATACGAGGCGGCTGGAGCTCGAGCGCGAGCAGCTCGCGGCCGAGCATCAGCGCGAGGAACGCGCACGGCGTCTCGAGCTGCAGCGCCAGGCGGGCGATCGTGAAATCGGCCGGCTGCGTCTGCTGGCCGGCGTCGCCGTCGTGAGCTGGCTCGGGACGCTTCTGCCTGCCTCGCGTCTGGTCGGCGCAAGCCTCGGCGCCCGCCTCGCGCTTGGCGGCGGCTGGTTGCTGCTGCTCGCGGCGATTGCCGCGTCGTTCAGCGCGCAGTCGGACGTCGCAGCCGCCCTGACGCGCGTGGACGACGGCGCCGCGTGGAGCGGGGCGATCTCGTCAGGCGCGTCCGGCGCCCTCGCTCTGTGGCTGATTGTCTTCGGCCTGGCGCTGGTCGCCGTCGGCGTGCTGATCGCCTGATACGGGCGGAATCGGCACCGCTGAAGCGGTGCCCTACGACCGACACGCGCCGATCGAACGAGCGTAGGACACCCCTTCAGGGGTGTCGGCTGTTCATCGGGATCCGCTCTTCGCCAGATACGCCTTCGTCTGCTGCCCCACGATATCGAGCAGGTTCCCCATCACGAGATTGACGTCGACCCTCCCGTCCGAACGTCAGAATCGCGGCCTCGCCTGATTCCACGTCGGCCATCGACCGCGGAATCACGTTGGGGTGGAGATTCCCGTCCGAGATATGTCCCCAGACCGCCGCATCCAGACCGCGGCGGCGAAACTCCTCATCGTAGATCCGCAGGAGCTCGTCGAGCCGCTCGAACGGGACGATCATGTCCGCCGCGGTCTTCGCAATGCGCGCATCCACCCGCTGCTTCGCGCGGCCGACACGCGCGTTGACGCCGGCAGGCACCGCTTCACGCAGCGCCAGCAGTTGACGCTCGCGCCCGCGATCGCCCGGCACCGCGATCTCCACCCGGTCCAGCACACCGGCTTCGTCCAGCGCGCGGCAGAAACGGACCAGCGGTGTGTCCGCGGCGCTCGATTCCCGCGCCCGGCCGATCTCGTCGAACGCCCGGGTGGAGGTCATTTCCGCCGGCAGCTCCAGCGTGACAAGCAGCGCCATCGCCGTGCTGTCCGGAATCGCCACGCCGTTCGCGCGATCGGCGAAATCCTCGCGCAGGATCGCCAGACATCGCGCGTCCATATGCTCGATCGCGGAGACGTCGAGGCCGTGAGGATCCTTCTTGCGCCACGTGTCGCGAGCCGCCTCGCGGAGCCCGGTCACGAAGCCGATCGCCGCGCGCCGATCGTCGAATGGCACGAGCGCGAGGCACATCGCCGGCCTTGCCTGCAGCACCCGCAGCGTCACCGCGGTGATCACGCCGAGGGTGCCTTCGGATCCGATGAAGAGATCGATCAGATCCATCGACGGCGCGGCGAAATAGCCGGCGGAGCGTTTCGGCACATCCGGCATCCGATACGGCGGCACCGGAATCCGCGCCGTCCGGTCGGACAGCACGACGTCGAAGAACCCGTCGCGGCTGGCCGTCGTCTCTCCGCGCTCGATGTCGAGCACCTCGCCGTTGGCCAGCACGACGGTCAACGCCCTCACCCACTCGCGCGTCGTTCCGTGCTTGAACGTGGCGGCGCCTGCTGCGTTGGTGGCAACGATGCCGCCGACGAAGGCGCCCGCGAAGGTCGGCACCGGCGGATAATGGCGGCCCGACCGCGCGAGCGCCGCGTCGAGCTCGGCGAGCGTCACACCCGCCTCGACACGAACCCAGTCGGGGCCGACTTCCATTACGCGATTGAGGCGTGATGTGCTGAGGATGACCTCGCCGTTCGGCGTCGCGCCGCCGGTCAGCGAGGATTGGGCGCCGATTGGCAAGACGGCGGGGACCGAGCGGACCAGCGCGGCCACTTCGGCTTCCGACGAGGGTGTGGCAATCCCCGCGGCAAATCCGCCGGGGAAGTGCGCCGCGTCCTCGAGAAACGACGTCAGCACGTCCGGATCGCGCCCGATCCGCGGCGGCGAACCGCGAGGGCCGCCGGGCAACCGCGCGCGGATCGCATGATCGGGCATTGGGCCACTCTTAGTCCCTGGTCCTTGGTGCTTGGTTCTTGGTCCGTTCCTGGTCCTTGGTCCTCGGTCCGTCCGTTGGTTCTTGGTCCGTTCCGGGTCCTTGGTCCTCGATCCGTCCCTGGTCCCTGGTCCCCAGTCCCAGTCCCCAGTCCCCAGTCCCCAGGCCCCAGTCCCCAGCCCCCAGTACCTGGTCCGACGCTGGTCCTTGGTCCGTCGCTGGTCCTCGTCCGGGTCCGTTGTTTGAACCAGGCACCCGGCACCCTGGACGGACGAAGCCGAAGGACCAAGAACCGAGGACTCTAAAGTCAGGGCTTGCGCACGGGCAGCAATTCGTCGATCAGTGGCCTGGTCGCACGACCGTTCGCCGATGCGCATCGGCCTCCTTGACGAGGCCCGCCACGATGTCGGGGTGCGCTGCGGCAATGTTGAACCGCTCGCCGGGATCCGCCGCCAGATCGAAGAGGAGCGGCGGTGTCTGCACCGTGCGTGCTTCGCCGAGCCCATAGGCGCCGCTCGTGATGAAGTGCGCTTTGTACTTGCCTCGGCGGATGGCCCTGAGCTCGTTGTCCGAGTTGAGCCCCTTGTCCACCGGGACTGTCATCCTCATGTCGTGCGAGAAGGGCAGGCCGAACCACGAATCAAATCCCTGACGCATCGGCAGGAACTGCGGCAACTGCCCCAGATGCCATTTGCCGATCATGCCGGTGGCGTAGCCTGCAGACTTGAGGACTTCAGCGATCGTCACTTCGTCGAGCGGGAGTCCCTGGGCGGCGTTGTCGCGGACGACTCCAGGCGCCCGACCGCTCGGCGTCGCGAACATGCCGCTGCGGATCGGCAGCCGGCCCGTGAGCAGCGCAGCGCGACTCGGCGACCCGAAGCCGCCGAGGTCACCGTAGCCGAGATCGTCGGCGAGGATGATCACGATGTTCGGCGGCCGTGTGGGCTGCGACGCGACACGATGACCGGCCGAAACGATGGCGAGGCCGCCAAGCACCAGTCCGCCCGATAGCGTCCGAGCGACGATCGTCATGTTCATCGGAGTTGTTACCAGTGAACGGAGTAGACGGAGGAAACGGCTCTGTATTCTCTGCATTCTCCGTATTCTCCCGTTACCGGCGCTCCACCGGGCTCAGCGGCTCCGCCCGGCGCCGCGCCAGACGAAGTACACCGGGATGCCGAGCAGCACGACGGCAATGCCGGCCGCCGCGCGGCCGGGTTGTGTCGCGATCGTGTTGACAACGAGTGCGGCAGCCGCGAGGATGAACAGCAGCGGCGTCCACGGATATCCGGGGACGCGAAAGGGACGCTCCGCCAGCGGTCTCGTGCGCCGGAGCACGAACACGCACGCGGCCCCGAGCGCGTAGAAAATCCAGCCGACGAACACCACGTAGGTGAGCAGCTGTTCGAACGTCCCGGAGGCGGCCAGCACCATTGCCCAGAGCGTCCCCGCGATGATGCTTACCGCGGGCGTTCCATGTCGAGGATGCACCTCGGCGAGCTTCTGGAGGAACAGACCGTCTCTCGCCATGGCGTAGTAGACCCGGGGCGCCGTGATGGTCAGTCCGTTCGTCGCGGAAAAGATCGACACCAGAATCGCCGCGGCGATGAGCTTCGCGGCGCCGGGGCCCACGATCGCACCCACCGCTTCGGCGGCCACACGGTCGGATCCGGCGACGCCCTCTGTGCCGAGCGCCGCGAGGTAGCCGACGTTCGCGAACAGGTAAATCCCGACGAGCGACGCCGTGCCCAGCACGATCGCGCGCGGAAACGTGCGCTGCGGATTCAGCGCCTCGCCCGCCGAGAACGTCACGTACTGCCAGCCTTCGTAGGCCCACAACACGCCGATCATGCCAAGGCCCATGCCCGAGAGGAGCGGACGCGTGAATGACGCGGGCCAGAACGAGGCGCCGGCGGCCGGCGCCGCCCGGCGCGAGACGAGGAGTACGACGCTCATGATCAGCAGGGCGCCGACTTTGATCGCCGTGCTCCAGTTCTGGACGTCCGCGCTCCCTCTTGTGCTGCGCACGTTGATGGCTGAGACGAGGCCGAGCAGCGCAACGGCGGCCAGCTTCCGACCGATCGGTCCGAGCGCAACGAACTGCTGGAGGTAGGAGGTCGACGCGACCGCGAGCGTCGCGGCGGAGCCAGTCGCAATCACCAGAAAGAACGTCCACCCGTAGAGAAACGCCGTGAGCGGTCCGAACGCATCGCGGAGGTAGACATACAGACCTCCCGCCGAGGGGTTCATCGCGCCCAGCTCGCCGTAGGCCAGCGCCCCGAGGAGTGAAAGCGCGCCGCCGACGACCCAGACCAGCAGCGCGGGGCCGGCCTGCCCGCCTGCCTGCCGCAACACGCCGCCCGGTACCAGGAAGATGCCCGAGCCTATCACCGTGCCGATCACGATGAGGATCAGGTCGCGAAGACCGAGAACGCGGTCGAGAGCGCGGTCCGGCAAGGGCCGCTACGATACCACCACGCGAGTCTCCATTCCCCGTTGAGTTACAGATTGAGCGGACGAAAGACATCTCCGTCGGTGGCAGGGCTTTGCCCGGACCCGGGATTCGCCGGGCAGCGGCGGCCCGGCGATTGGCGAAACCCACATTCCTGAGCCACTTGGCGGCGTCTGACATCCGGCTGCGCAGCGCAGGGGGACGCGGCACGATTCGCGCAAGCGCGCGTGGTCCAGCAGCTGGAACTCTGTCCGCATCTACTTGTGAGAGGCATCAATGCGTCTTTGGGTGAAACGGGCATTCGCGAGCCAGCTAGTTGCGGCCATCATTCTGACAACGGCCGGGACAGCCGCGGCGCAAGGCTCATTGGCCGACGCGCGCGCGCTCTATTCCGCCGCAGCGTACGACGACGCGCTGGCCATGCTGGACCGCCTGCATGCATCCGATCAGCGCGCGGAGGACGGCCGCGCGATCGATCAGTACCGTGCGTTGTGCCTGCTAGCGCTCGGGCGCATGGACGAAGCCACACGTGCCATCCAGACGATTGTCGCGGCGCTGCCTTCCTATCATCTGTCCGACGCCGAGGTCTCGCCGCGCGTGCGCGCGACGTTCCGCGACGTCCGGCAAGCCATGCTGCCGGCCATCATCGAGCAGAAGTACGCGGAGGCAAAGGCGGCGTTTGATCGAAAGAACCTTGCCGCCGCCTCGGACGGGTTCAACCAGGTCGTCGAGTTGCTCACCGATTCAGACCTTGGGTCAGCAGCCAATCAGCCGCCGCTCTCTCAACTGCGACCGCTGGCGATCGGTTTCCGCGATCTGGCTGCGGCCGCAGCTCCCCCGGCGCCTTCGACACTCCCCGAGCACCCGTCCACGCCGCCGCCGGTTGCGACAGCCGCACCCGCACCCGCACCCGCGCCGCCGCTTCGGCCCGCCGCGCCTCGAATCTACAGCTGGGACGATGCGAATGTGGTCCCCCCGATCGTCCTGCGCCAGGCGATGCCCGCCCTGGGCGACATGTTCGTGCAGCGGCAAGGGACAATCGAAATCATCGTCAACGAGACGGGCCTGGTCGAGACGGCGACGATGACATTGAAGGTGAATGCCGTGTACGACGGCCTGGTGCTCGCGGCGACAAGAAACTGGCGCTACAAGCCCGCCACGGTCGATGGCGTCACGGTGAAATTCCGCAATACCATTCAGCTCGATCTCAAGCGCCGATAACGGGCCGGCGACCGATCGGCCCCCCCTCGCACAACGCGGCTGCCCGATCAGAATTCGAAGTGTCCACACGTTCCTGCTGAGCTGGCTGACCTGACTTACGGGTTGAGCTCCTGCCAGACCGGGCATACAACAGACTCTAACGAACAATTAAAGACACAAAAGAGATGAGACCGTCGGGCACGACGGTTGCCCCTGTCCAGCCGGTCAGTATCTGTCTGCTTGCGAAATCAGGGAGGGCCGTGTGATCAGCCAAACGAGTCTGTGCTCGACGTTGCGCTCGCGAACTGGGTCGGGCGCGCTGCCGCGCGCGATGATGGGGACGCTGCTGATTCTGACGATCGGGGTCTCGGCGCCGGCGGCGGCGCAGTCAGGATCGGGCGTCGCAGCGATGGAAGGTACGGTGACGGATGCGGGCAATCAGCCGATTGCCGCGGCGCTCGTGACGATCCTGAGCACCGAGACGGGCTACGAGCGCTCCCTCTTCACCGATGCGCGCGGCCGCTATTTCGCGTCCGCGATGCCGGTCGGCACCTACTTCGTGCAAGCGTCGTCGGCGGGTTTCGCACGGGCCGGGCGGGAAGCCGTGCGCCTGAGCGTCGGTGCGACCGAAACGATCAACTTCAGCCTCAAGGTCGCCGGCATCATCGAGACCGTCACGGTCTCGGCCGCGCCTCCGCTGCTCGACAAGGACGAGACCGCCACCACGACGATCATCGGCGCGCGCGCCGTGTCGAACCTGCCGATCCGCGGACGCGACTTCACCGAGTTCGTGCAGCTGACGCCGGCGATCACGCAGGAATCCGATCGCAACGGCCTCGTCATTTCCGGCCAGCGATCCATCAACTCGAACATTTCCATCGACGGCGCCGATTTCAACGACGCGCTGCAGGGCAACCAGCGCGGCGGCAACGACGCGGTGTTCTTCTTTCCCCAGGCCGCGGTGCTCGAATTCCAGGTGGTCCGGAGCGGAGCGAGCGCGGAAATCGGACGCACCAACAGCGGGTTCGTCAACGTCGTCACCAAGTCCGGATCGAACGCCGTGCACGGCGAGGGGTTCTATTTCGGCCGCGACAAATCGCTGACGTCGCCCGACGCGTTCGATCGCACGCTGAATAACCAGCAGAAGCAATTCGGTGGTTCGCTTGGCGGGCCGCTCACGCACGATCGCGCGTTCTTCTTCGGTGCGGCCGAGCAGAGCCGCCTGCAAGTCCCGTACGTCGTGCAGTTCGATGCCCAGGCGCCCGGCGTCACGGTGCCGGCCGCCCTGATGGCGCTGCAAGGCGAACAGCTGGCCACGAACAATCCGACGGCCGTCTTCGGGCGCGCCGACGTGGTGCTCGGGTCGACGGGGCTGCTGAATGTGCAGGGCACCTACACGCACCTGCGCGGTCAGAATTTCAACTTCGATTCCCTGCAGCTCAATCAGGCGGTCACGACCAACTTCACGCGCAAGAGCGAGAGCAAGAGCGTGAAGACGGGGCTGACGTCCATGTTCGGCCCGGGCCTGCTGAATGAGCTCCGCGGCCAGATCGCGAGCGATCCGCGCGACGAGCTCCCGAACTCCAGGCTGGCCGGGATCGTCATTACCGGATTCGGGAATCTCGGGGGCGATTCGGGCCGCCCGCGCTTCTTCGACAGCACCCGCTACGAGCTCAGCGACAGCCTGACCGCCTCGACTGGAGCGCATCGCATCCGCGCCGGGTTCGACTGGAACGTCAATGATCTCCAGCAGAGCCGGGAGGACAACATCCAGGGGCGTTATGACTACAAATCTCTGGCCGATTTCGTCGCCGGAAAGATCAGCCGGTACCGCCAGACGGTGCTCACCTTCAACCCCGACGAGGCGTTTTTCAGCGGGCGGCAACGCGAGCTCGCGGCGTACGTGCAGGACAAGATAGCGCTCGGCACCAGCGTCACCGCGACGGTCGGTGTTCGATGGGAAGGGCAGTGGAATCCCCAGCCGACCAGGCCGAATCCGGCGTTTCCCGAGACGGCGTCCATTCCCAACGATCTGAAGCAGTGGCAGCCACGCGGAGGGCTCGCCTGGGACGTCAACGGGGGCGGCCAGACGGTCGTGCGGCTCTCGGGCGGGCTCTACGACGCCCGAACACCGGCCACGCTGTTCCAGCGGGTCTTCACCGACAACGGCATCACCACGATCGCCGTCGACAGCAAGTTCGATCCGAGCGTGCTGAGTGCGCTGACCTTCCCGAACGCGCTCACCAGTGTGCCGGCCGGCCTCAGAGTGGCGGCCCCGCGCGTCTTTGGATTCGACCCCGCCTTCGAGAACCCGCGCTCGTGGCAGGGTTCCGCGACGCTCGAGCAACTGGTCGGTCAGAGCTTTACGGTCTCGCTCAGTTACGTGCACAGTGCGACGAAGAACCTGCAGCGCCGGCTCGATCGAAACCTTTTCCCTCCCACGATCGATGCGACGGGCATGCCGATCTTCTCACTGACACGTCCGGATCCCACGATCGGGGCGCTGTCGATCAACGAATCGACGGCGCGTTCGCAGTACGACGCGGTGGCCGCGTCGCTCACCCGCCGGCTGGCCCATCACTTCCAGCTGCAGGCCAACTACGCGCTCGCCCGCAATATGGACGACGACTCGAACGAGCACCTCTTCCGCCGGGAAACCGCGCTCAATCCCTTCGACGTGGGGCCGGAGTGGGCCTACTCGAAAAATGACGTGCGGCACAACGTCAACTTCAACGCGTTGGCGGACATTCCGGGCGGCTTTACGGCCGGCGCGATCGTCTTCGCCCGTACCGGAACGCCGTACACGCCGATCATCGGGTTCGACACGCAGAACGACGCCAACGACGAGAACGATCGCGCCATCGTCGGCGGCCACGTGGTGGGCCGCAACAGCTCGCGGCAGCCCTCGTTCTTCGACCTCGACGTCCGGCTGCTGAAAGCCCTCCATTTCGGCGAAACGCGCGAGATCGATCTGATTGCCGAAGCCTTCAACATCACGCGGGCGAGGAACCTGAACTTCGGCCCTGACGCCGTCAGCCCGTTCGGCACGGCGGCGCAACCTGCGGCGACCGCCGGCCAGCCGCTGTTCGCGCCGTCAACCGCGCGATTCGGCGGGCCGCGTCAGGTGCAGCTTGGCATGCGGCTGGTGTTCTGAACAGTTCAACGCATTTTAGGAGAACCATGAACAGCACTGTGCGTATCGTGACAGTCGCTCTTGCAACGGCGGTCGGCGTCGCCGGGCTGAAGGTCATCGCGACCGCTCAGGGCGGTGAGGACGCCCCGGCCGCTCACGTCCTGCTTCTGAGCGTCGACGGCCTTCACGGCTTCGACATCGAGCGGTTCATTGCGAACAACCCGCAGTCAACACTCGCACGTCTGAGTGAACATGGACGCCGCTATACCAACGCGAGCGCCACGAAGCCGTCCGATTCGTTTCCCGGTCTCCTCGCGATGGTGACGGGCGGCACGCCGAAGTCCACCGGGGCCTACTACGACGACGGCTACGATCGGTCGCTCGCGCCGGCCAGCGGGCTGTGCGTTCCCGGCGCGCGCGTCCAGTGGAAGCAGAACCTGGACGTCCTGCCGTTCTCGTTCACGACGACGATCAATCCGCTGTTGCTGCCGCGCGATCCCGCGGACGGGTGCGTCTCGCGCGTCTGGCCGCATCAGTTCCCGAGAGTCAACAACGTGTTCGAGCTCGTCAAAGCGGCCGGCGGCCGCACGGCGTGGTCCGACAAGCACCCGTCCTACGAATTCCTCAACGGACCGTCGGGCACCGGCGTCGACGATCTCTACACGCCCGAGATCACGCTAAACCCGCCCGCCGTCACCACCACCAACAGCTTCTCGCTGACGATGGCGTATGACGACATGAAGGTCGCGGCCATTGTGAACGAGATCAACGGCCTGGATCACGCCGGCACCACCTGGGTCGGAACGCCGGCGCTGTTCGGCATGAACTTCCAGGCTGTGAGCGTCGGGCAGAAGCTGATCGAGAATCTGCCGACCGGTGAGGCGCTGGTCGGCGGGTACCTGGACGCGACGGGGACGCCATCGGGTCCTCTCCAGGCGGCGCTGGATCACACCGATCAATCGATCGGGGCGATCGTGTCTGCGTTACAGGCAAAGGGGCTGGCCGATTCGACGTTGATCATCATCTCGGCGAAGCACGGCAACTCGCCCGTCGACCCGGCGACGCTCGTGCGCGTCAACCCGGCGGTCATCAGCACCATCGTCAATTCCGTCGCGCCCGGGTTGCTCGCGCAACTGAGCGCCGACACCGGGCCGCTCATCTGGCTGAAGGATCAAACGAGGACCGCGGACGTGGTCGCGGCGCTCGATCAGCCGGCCAACCGGGCGGCCGCGCGCGTCGCCCAGATCCTTTCGGGTGGGGCTCTGGCGGCGCTGTTTGCCGATCCGCTCACCGACCCGCGCACGCCCGATATCATCCTGGTGCCGGAGCCTGGGACGGTGTACACCACCAGTGCGACGAAAATCGCGGATCACGGCGGCTTCGGCGACGAGGACGTGCACGTGGCGCTGCTCGTGTCGCGGCCGTCGCTGCGGAACAAGACTATCAGCGATCCAGTGGAGACGCGCCAGATCGCATGCACGATCCTGAAAGCGCTCGTCTTGACGTGTGATGCGCTCATGTCACAACAGGTTGAACCATCCACGTTCCTGCCACACTCGAACCACAAAAACCCTTGAGTCGATAGCGCCTCATTCGCCGGGCGCTCTCAGAGCGCCCGGCGTCGGTCCGTGCGGTCAGGCCTGAGGAGGATGTCACCAAGACTCGAGAGACATCTTCTAAATCTCTAAAGCCGGTGTCGCAGCGAATGAAGCAAGTTTTCGGCGGTTGGGCTTTTCGGCGCTAGGATTCGGCCCAACTTTTGACCTTGGTGCGCCGCGTTGACGGCGAAGCGGCCCAGAAGCATGGCTTGGAATCCATGGACACACCAGGACCGCCACGCAAGACCTGAACATTGTGGACATCAGACTGGAACACGGAACGCCGATGATCGTGTTGCGTCTGATGCGCGACGCGACGGCGCGCGCGATCTCTCCCGGTGGCGGGCCCCTCCGATCGCCACGACGAGCCGTGGCCAGTACTTGTTCACGACCAAGCATCGCGTGCCACACCATCGGCCGCGGCGACAGGATCGGACCGGACCTGGCCGGGATCAGCCGCCTCCGCGAGCGGGATGGCTGGCTCGCTATATCGCGGCGCCGGATGTGATGAGAAACGGGCGCGACGCGCCAGGGTCTTGTTCGCTCCGTACACGGTTAACGTGCCAACGGCACCGGCACCGTCGGAACTTTCAGCACCGCCGGGACTGCGGGCACTTCCAGCACCGCCGGGACTGCCGGCACTTCCGGCACCGCCGGGACTGGCGGCACGTCCAGCACCGGCGGTGGCTCCGGCAGCGGCAGCACCTGCACCACGACGCGCCCATCGACCACCTTCGCGTCCGCGTTGGCGGCGACCAGACTGGTTGTAATCGACATCGGGACGCGTGTGGCTCCGAGGTCCGACAGATCCG
>QHWJ01000047.1 GCA_003222535.1 Acidobacteriota bacterium
CACACGATCGCCGTGGTCCTGCAGCCCGATGTGGCCGCGCCGCGCGCGGCCGTAGTTCGGATAGTCCTTGAACTTGCTCTCGCGGACGCGCCGCTCCCAGTCAGGGCTCCACAGCTCGTACTCGACTACCTTCACGCCGTTCAGCCAGTGCTCGACATGCGGACCGCGTACGAGCAGGCGCGTCTGGTTCCACGAGCCGATCGGTTTCGTCGCATCGCGCAACGGCGGATGCAGATCGTAATTCGCGCCGGCGTACTGCACCGGCTTGAGCGGCTCTTTGTACGCGTTGTCGATGATCTGATACTCCGGCGCCGTGTGCCACATCACGTCGTCGTCTTCGGTGACGCGGTACAAGACGCCGCTGTTGCCGTTAGGCGGGAGACTCCACTCGAGCGTCAACTCGAAATCGCCGAACTCGTCGGCGGTCACAATGTCGCCGGCCTCACCGGCGCGCGTGAGGGCGCCGTCCACGGCCTGCCAGCCGCCGGGCATCGTCTGCCGCCGAAAGCCCCGCCAGCCGGCGGTCGTCCTGCCGTCGAACAGCAGGCGCCAGCCTTCCGACGTTTCCCTTCCCGTCAGCGCATTCGGCATCGCCTGCGCCGGCGCGGTCGAAGAACGCTCGGCTGACCAGCCTCCGCCAAGGCTTCGGCGGTCCGCCGCAGCTTCAGCGAAGGCGGAAAACCTCGCGCTCCATCCGGGACGGAGGGCGAGCCTTTCAGGCGAGCCGAACGTGAGCGCAGCGGCGATCATCGCTCCGCCGAGGACGGCGCACGTGGTCCCGCGTTTCATGCGTGCGACTCGATCGGGGTCCGCGTCATCTTCTCGGCAGCCCAGCCGATCGGCCGGTTCTCGAAGTAGCTGTCGCGTCGACCGCCATCTGCGTGTGCCAGTGATCCGGCGTCGCGATGATCACCGCGTCCACGTCCGAACGCGCCAGCACTTCCCGGTAATCGCGCGTCGAGGAGACCTGATTCCCCCACAGCTCCTTTGCCAGCGTGAGCCGGCCATCGTACACGTCGGCGGCCGCCGACAGCTCGACGCCGGGCGCGCGGAGCGCCGAGCGCACGTCCTGCTGGGCGCGGATCCCCATCCCCAACACGGCGAACCGGATCCGATCGTTCGGCGCCACGTTCTGCGGCGCCCCACCTGCCTGTGCGCGCAGGAAGGTCGGCGCCGCCGCCGCGGCGCCCGCCACCACCTGGAGAAACTCGCGGCGCGAAGGCGTGTTGGTCATAGCGTCCCCGATCGGAGATACCGGAGGATACGGAGATAACGGTTTAACAGAGAGAAGCAGAGAAACGGAGCATCATTTTAGTTTATATTCTCACAGCCATCCGAGCGGAACCAGGGCGCTGCTCATGCGCCGGCTCAATATACCGGAGCGGAAACAGACATGAAAAGGGCACCGCGTCCCGCACTGCCACGCATCGCCGCCGCCGTACTCGTCAGCCTTGTCACCGTCGTCATGGCAGACGGGCAGCGCGACAAGGGGTGGTGGGACTTCGGCGGTGGGCCCAGCGCTTCGCATTTCGCCGACCTCGATCAGATCAAGAAATCCAATGTGAGCCGGCTCGAAGTGGCCTGGTTCTATCCATATGCCACACCGGGCTTCAACCCGATCGTCGTCGATGATGTCATGTACGTGGCGGGGCGCAACAACTCGCTCATCGCGCTCGACGCGACGACGGGCAAGGAAATCTGGATCCACGAAGGCCTGACCGGCATGACCAGTCGCGGCCTCAACTACTGGCAGAGCCCGGACGGAAAAAACAAGCGGCTGATCTTTGCCATCGACGGCTATCTGCAGTCCATTGACGCGAAGAGCGGCGAGTCGGTCCGGAGCTTCGGCACCAACGGGATCGTCGACATGCGAGAGGGCTTGAGGCGCGCTGAAGGCACGGACCGCCGCGTGCAGTCGAGGAGCCCCGGCAAAGTGTGGAAGAACCTGTTGATTATGGGATCGGCGTCCGGCGAGGGATGGGTGACGCCACCCGGCGACATCCGCGCCTACGACATCATCACCGGCAAGCGCGCGTGGCAGTTTCACACGGTGCCGGAGCCCGGTGAGCTCGGCTACGAGACGTGGCCGAAAGATGCATTCAAGTACGCCGGCGGCGCGAACAACTGGGGTGAGATGTCCGTCGACGATGAACGTGGCATCGTCTATGTCCCAACCGGATCGGCGACCTACGACTTCTACGGCGCGGATCGGCACGGCGCCAACCTTTTCGCCAACTGTCTGCTCGCGCTCGACGCACGCACCGGCAAGCGCCTGTGGCATTTCCAGACCGTCCATCACGATCTGTGGGACCTGGACAACGTGTCGGCGCCCCAACTGGTGACGGTGCAGCACGACGGCCACCGTGTCGACGCAGTGGCTCACGCCGGCAAGACCGGCTTCCTGTACGTCTTCAATCGCGTGACGGGTGAACCGCTGTGGCCGATTGAAGAGCGGCCGGTGCCGAAGAGCGACGTGCCCGGTGAAGAAGCCTGGCCGACCCAGCCCTTCCCGACCAGACCGCCGCCGTTTGCGCGGCAGACGTTCACATCCGACGACATCAACCCGTGGCTGCTCACGCCTGAAGAGCACGCCAGGATGCGCGAGCGCGTGTCGAAGGCGCGCAACGAGGGGATGTACACGCCGCCCGCGTTGATTGACACGATCTCGATGCCCGGCAATCAGGGCGGATCGAACTGGGGTACGACGGGCGCCAATCAAAAGACCGGCATCGTTTACGTCGTCAACGTCAACGAGGTGGCGATTCTCAAGCTCGAGGACGTGAAGACCCGGGCGGGACGACCCGGCGCTGCCGGTGCGCAGGCCTATCAGCAGTACTGTCAGTCGTGCCACGGGGCGAACCTTCAGGACGTGCCCGGCGGGCTCGCGCCGGCGTTGGTCGATATCACGAATCGAATCGGCGAGGATGCGATTCGCGCGGCCGTGACAGGCGGAAAGGGAACGATGCGTCCTGTCTCGAGCATCACGGAATCGGAGCTCACGGCCGTCATGGCGTATCTCGCGAATCCGAATCAGGGCGGCGGCGGTCGTGCCAGCCCGAACCTCGGGCCTCTGCCGCCCGGACCGGTCGTTGCCTCGGGTGGCGTGCGTCCGCCTCCGCGGCCGCTCGTCGCGCAGCCCGCACCAACGTATGGTGGCATCGGCGGCACCGGTGGGAATATTCCGTACCCGGCCGACGTGGATGCGCCGCCGGTTCGCTACGTGACTGAATACGGCGTCATGGCGTCAGCGACCAGGCCGCCGTACACGACGCTGACGGCCTACGACCTGAACACGGGAACGATCAAGTGGCAGGTTCCGCTGGGTGATGATCTGGCGACGTTGGCGGCGGGCGGTCCGGCCAACACGGGCGGCCTGGGCGCGCGTAACGGGATGGTCGTCACCAGAGCCGGAATCGTATTCGTGGCGGGCGCCGACCGTAAGGTCCGCGCTTATGACGAGGACAACGGGCAGGTGCTGTGGACGGGCGCGCTGCCCGGGAATTCGAGCGGCATCCCGGTCAGCTACGAGGCGAAGGGCCGTCAGTACGTGGTCATGTCGTCGATGCCGAACGCCGGCGGCCGGAGAGGTGCGGCGCCTGCGGTGGCGCCAGACACGCCCCGCGGTTACATTGCGTTCGCCTTGCCCGCTGGGAGCGTGTCGGAGAAACACTGAACACGCTGCCAGGCGCGAGCCGCGATCGCAAAAACTGGAATCGACGGCAACCCGGACAAGCAGGAGGGAGCCGGACATGGATCAGGTGCGATGCAATTGGGCACGACCATTTGTCGTTGTCTTGATCTCTCTCGCGGGCGCGGCGGGAGCGTTTGCGCAGGGAGGAAGCGGAACACTCACGGGCACGGTCGTGGATGCCACCGGCGCCGCTATTCCCGGCGCCGCGGTGAGCGCGACCGAAGCGAACACCGGCTCGGTTCGAACGGTGGTCTCGAATGAAGTCGGGCTGTTTCGAATGGCCGCGTTGAATCCGGGCGGATACGTGGTCAGCGTCGAGCTGACCGGCTTCAGCACGTTGACCGTCGGTGACATCGATCTCCTGACGTCCGAAATACGGGATCTCGGCAGACTGACGCTGCAGCTCGGCGCGATCACCGAGACCGTCTCCGTCACCTCCGAGGTCACCCCGGTGCAACTGGCGGACAGCGCGCGCAGGAGCACCATCACGGTCAACGATCTGGCGAACATTCAGATGAAGGGCCGCGACGTGTACGGCCTCCTCGCGATCCTGCCCGGCGTCCAGGACACCAATCTGAATCGCGACTTCGCGCAGTGGAGGTCGGCGTCGGCGATCACCATCAACGGTGCGCCGACCATCAATAAGGACTTGCGCGTCGACGGCATGAACATCGTCGATGAAGGCGGCTGCAGCACCGGCTTCGTCAACCTGAACATGGACGCCATCGGTGAAGTACAGGTCATCGCCAACGGTTACACCGCCGAGAATGGCCGGAACAGCGGCGGCCTCATCAGCGTGGTCACCAAATCGGGCACGAGCACCTTGAAGGGCTCGGGGTGGTACAACGGCCGGCGCGACAGGTTCAATGCGAACGACTACTTCCACAAGTCGACGAACCTGCCCAAGCCGCTCTATCGCGTCAACATTTCGGGCTACACCGTCGGCGGGCCCGTGGTGATCCCCGGGCTGCTCGACAGCCGGGGGAAGGGGGGAACCAGGAAGCTCTACTTCTTCGCCTCGCAGGAATACACCGACGATGCGCGGCCAACCACGACCACGCGCGCCAATTTGCCGACCACGCTCGAGCGCGCCGGCGACTTCTCGCAGACCCGGATCACGAACGGGACCATTCAGCCGATCATCGATCCGCGCACCGGGTTGCCGTTCCCGGGGAACGTCATCCCCCCCGATCGCATCAATCCACTGGGTCAGAAGATGCTCGGCCTGCTGTCCACGGCAAACGGCGTCCTGGACCCGGCGGCGGGGCAGGAGTGGACGTCGAATTCGGCGTTCGATCTCACGCCGCTGCACGGCCGCACGAACCACGTGCTGCGCCTGGACGCGGTGATGACGGACAAGACCCGCATGAGCTTCAGGGTGTTGAAGGACCGGGACGATGACTGGAGCTGGAACAACTTCACCCCGGGCACCGGGTTCGTGGACAACAACGTGCCCGGGCTGGTGCTGTCGTCGAGTGTGACCCAGGTACTCAAGCCCACGATCGTGAACGAGATGACCTTCGGGTACGGCCACAACCGCTATGGCTTCAAGGCGGCGGACGACTTCGATTACCGAAGTCTGTACGCGTCGAATCTCGGCATCAATGCGCCGAGAATCGTGCCGTTTGGCGCCCACACGGATCCGCCAGTGCTTTCCAGTTTTGGAGGATCCCAGGTCGACCAGTGGCCGTACGCGGCGAGATTCGCGACCAGCGGCGGCAATCGTTCGAATCTCGCAGGCTACTTCACAGTCAACAACAACTTTCCTATTCCGCGATTGAATATCAGCGCTCGGGCGTCCTTCTCGGACGATGTGACGATGACGAGGGGCCGCCACAACGTGAAGTCCGGTGTCTACCTCGAGTACAACAAGAAGACCGAGCCCGGTTCTCCCGACTACATGGGGAACTACAATTTCGGTCACGACGTCAATAACCCGCTCAGCACGGGCAACGGCTACGCCAACATGCTGCTTGGCGTGTTCACCACCTATACCGAGCTGGCGAACCGCGTCGACAGAGACGTCCGGCACTGGCAGATCGACGGCTACCTCCAGGACAACTGGCGCGCGACGTCACGGTTGACATTTGATTACGGCGTGCGGCTGCAGCACAGCGGGTCGGACTTCGAAGTCAACAACATGAACAGCGGCTTCTTTGCCGATCAGTGGGATCCGAAGCAGGCGCCTCGGGTCTACCGGTTGGTCTGCATGGACGGCCGCCCCGGCGATCAGACCTGCCCGGCGAGCCTGCTGCGGACGATCGATCCCGCCAACCCCACTGTGTTTCTCTCGAGCGCGTTCAACGGCAACATCGTGCAAGGCTCCGGCGTCCAGATCAACGGCATCCGGACCGGCGGCATCCCGGGCACGAAAGCCGGCACCTACTTCACGTTCCCCTATTTCAAGGCCGCGCCGCGCGTCGGGTTCGCCTGGAACATCCTCGGGGATGGGACGGCGGCGCTGCGCGCCTCGGCGGGGATCTTCTATAACTTCCCTCGATCGACCGGTACTGGTGGGTACACAGCGTTCGCGCCGGCGCAGTGCCCGATCGCCTGCAACAACCAAATCCGCTGGGCGACGTTCGACGATGTATCGAACGCCGCGGCGCTGGGGACGAGGTTCGTGCAGAATCCCGTCAATGTGAGTCTCGGGGGTTTCGAGCAGGAGCTCGCGAAAGCGTACAACGTCAACGTGGCGTTTCAGAAAGACATCGGCTTCAGCACGGTGGCCGAGATCGCCTATGTGGGGAACTTCGCGCGCGAACCCGGACGGTTCGTCGACATCAACCGGCTCCCGCTCAATGTGTACGGCGATCCCGCCAACCTGGTGAACAACTCACCGGTGAACGCGAGCTCTCTCAGAGCGGTGTATGGGAAGTATCCCGGCATGGGCTCGGTGACGGCGTTCATCCCGGACCTTTACACGGAGTCGCTGCGCTACAACGCGATGCAGCTCCAGGTCATGCGCCGTTTGTCCAAGGGCCTGCAGATGGGCGTGGCGTACACGCTCGCCAAGGGCGAGGGCTACACGGGCTACGATCCCTATACGGACGAAATCGGCGGGAAGGAGGCGATCAAGGCCCGCTACTGGGGGCCGACTCCTGAGGACCGCAGACACAATCTGGTCGTGAACTACAGCTACAACATCCCGACTCTGACGATCGCGCCGGTCCTCAAGCAGCTGCTGAGCGACTGGCAGGTGTCGGGCGTGACGAAGCTGCTGAGCGGCCAGGCCGTGACACCGACGTGCGTGTCGAACAACGCCGGCATCAACAACAGCAATCCGGCGCTGACGGATAGCTTTTGGAACACATCGACGACGGCAATGAGAGAAGCAACCGCCCGCTGCGAGCTGACGGGCGAGCCGATCTTCAGCGGCTACACACCGGATCCGAACCTGCCGTTCGCGGACCAGGCCCACTTCAATCTGGCCGCGTTCAGGATGCCCCAACCCAACGGGAGCATCGGCAACATCGGGAACAGCGGCGTGGGGATCCTGCGCCAACCGACCTGGCACGAGTGGGACATCACGCTGTCACGGCGCTTTCCGATCACGCTGGCCGGGCGCAAGAATAGCGGCATCAAGCTGCAGCTCCAGGCGTACAACGTGTTCAACGAGGTGCAATTCACCAACCTGAACGCGGCATTCACGTTCACCGGCCCGAATAACTCGGTGATCAACAGTGCGAACACCGGGAAGTACACGGCAACTGGCACCGGCCTGGCTGCCGGGACCATCCAACCCCGCACGATGGGCCTCACGGTGCGGTTGGATTGGTAGATGCTCATTTTCGGCGATTAACCAGCGTTTCAGTCCGGCAGGCCGAAGACGTAGAGCGCGTTGTCGGCGGACACGGCCACGTATTGATGGCCGGCCGCGGCATACGTCATCGGGCCGCTGGCGACGGTTCCACCCAGGTTGGTCTTCCACAGCAGCTCACCGGTGCGCGCGTCCAACGCGAAGAAGTGGCCCTCGCGTCCTCCCGAGAAGAGCAGGTCCGCGGCGGTGGTGAGGATGCCGCTCTCCGTGTAATCGACCATCTTGAAGTCCCACTTCTTTTCTCCGGTCTTCGGATCGATCGCCCGGACCGCGCCATAACCCTCCGCCTCTGTCCGGTATGGAGCGCCGGCGCTGCCGCCTCCGCCTGCCGGGGCTCTGCCCGGTGTAACGCATCCTGGTTGAGCAGTCTTCCGACCACAACGGTTCCGTCCCTGGTGACCAGTCGGACATGACGGTGCTCGGGCAGGACGTCCGCATCGGGCGCCACGATGGCGCGTTGCAGCAGATCGGGCGAGCGCAGCTTCCCGATCTCGGAAAGATCTGGTCCCAACCGTGAGCCCGTCTCT
>QHWJ01000048.1:0-8301 GCA_003222535.1 Acidobacteriota bacterium
AAGGCCACGACCTGGACCTCGTCCGTCAGCAGAATCTCGACGCCTACACCTCTGCGTCATCCAAACGAATCGGCGACGCCATTCAGCAGGCGTACTGCATCGTTGTCGCGGTCTCGGCCGACAACGAGGTGCAGGCGTTCAAGATTCAGGTGTCTGACGCGCCACTCTTCGGCACGATCAAGTCCGACGCGCGGTCGCGCATCCAGGAGACCGCGATCAGTCCGGACGCCGTGTTGCCTGGTGGCCCGTACAAGTTGTGGCACGACGACGAAGACTCGCGTCCGATGCGCGACCTGGTCGGCGCCTTCGCACGGTTTCCGCATTTGCCCAAGATGCTCAACCGCCAGGCGATCATCGACACGATCCTTAGAGGCTGCGAGGAAGGCTACTTCGTCGCGCGGCTGATGCGGCCCGACAAGTCCGTTCAGACGTGGTGGCGGCAAGCGCCGCCTGCCGGCGTCTTGGCTGACCCGCAGCTCGACTTGGTCTTGCCGGACAAGGCGGAAATCACGAGCGTGTCCTCATTGCTTCTCCGGCCTGGCGGCATCGACGATCTTTGGAAAACGCCGCAAATAACAGTCGGAACAGCGCGCGCGTTTTTCGACGGGACGCAGGTGATGACCGTGACGCGCGCGGGGTACGACGAACCGATGCCCGTGCCCCGCGTGCCCTCGCCCGTTGTCGACGCGGCCGTTCAGGCTGCAGTCAAGGAAGGGTCCGTCTGGTTCACGTCAGGTCCCGCGAGTCTGCTCGGAGAGAACGTGCCCGCGGGCCTGATGAACGCGGACGCCGTTCTTCAGGCGCCGCCGAGTCCGATCTCGCCGCTCGAATTGTTGCCCGGCACGCTTGCGGATGCCTGGCGTGACGGCAAGACTGACGCGCTCTCGATAGCAGTAGCTCTGTCCAAAAAGGCCGGAAAAGCGCTCCCATGGTTAACCGTGCGTGAAGCGCTCGACGGTGCGCTTCGCGCGCGTCTGCTCGATCGTGCCGAGGGTGGCGGTGATTGGCCGTGCGACTATTCGCGCGCGTCCGGCGTCTCGATTGCGATGCCAAAAGCAGGCGGGGCGCCTCCACCGCAGGCATCTGCCAGCGACACGCGCGAAAGCGCGGAAGTCGCACTCAAACCGAATCAGCTTCAAGACTTCGTCGACGTCTTGCCTGACATCCTTACGGCCACTGCTGGTTTGGAGATGAGTGTCTGGATCACGCTCGAGGTCAAAGGCAAAGAACGACCGTCAGACAAGACGGTGGCTACCGTCAACAAGTTACTTGAGAGTGTCGCTCCGGGTCTCCGGGTTCAGTAGTTGCCTGGCAGTGTTTCGGGGCCGGCCGCCACGCCCGTCTTCCGCTCTTGTTCACCTCGCGATTCACTACCGGGTGCCGTCGCTTATCGTCTGCCGAGGCGCCTGAGACCGCCTCAACATTCGGCAGATGGAACGTCAACCGGGCACGTCGCGCCGCTGCCTCAAAATGCGACCGCGCGATTCGTGGATTGGACGGTTCAACCCTCTCCCTATTCCACCTCCGGCAAGCTCGTCACCGTCACTCTGCTCGATCAAGCGCGCAAGCGACCGCCCTACGAGTTGCGAACACTCCCGGAGCCGCGGCGTTCCAGGTAGTACCTTCCCGCGCCGGCTAGCTCATTACCACAGCAATCGAATCCCTGTTGCACAAATACTGGACGAGACCACGTTCGATGGCATTCGAATCACGACGAGTCTGATCCAGCACGTGCCAGATCACGTGTGACGAACGGTCTGTCTAGCTGCTCGTCGTTACAGGCCGCGAGAAGAACCACTGGTTGCCCAGCGCATCTTCGACGCCGCCGATGCGACCGTAGGGCTGGTCCGTCGGCGGCATCAGCGACGTTGCACCGGCCGCGAGCGCCTGCTGATACAGGGCATCCGGATCACCGACGTAGAGTAAGAACGATCCGGGCATCGGCTCGCCTTCGCCCAGTTCGATGGCGCCGTCGCCGATCCGCAGCCTCGCGTAGCGGAGCTGGCCGCCCTCGTCGTGCCGCATCTCTTCGATCGCGCCGAGCGCCCGTTTCAGGAATTCGACGTAGGCCGCCGCACCCTTTACATGAAGGACCGGCGTCACCGTGCGGAGCGCGCCCGCGACCGACTCCCGGCCGAGCGGCGTGGCGATGTACCAATGGTTGCCGAACGGATCGGCGACGAAGCCCGAGCGCTCGCCATACGCACGATCGGCTGGTTCGCCGAGCGGCGTTGCGCCCGCTGCAATCGCGCGCTCGAACGTCGCGTCGGCGTCGTTCACGAACACGTGAAATGCCACCGGCCTGATCGGCATGACGCCGCCGCCGCCTGCGTCCCCTTCGCCAATGATGACCATCGAGTCGCCGACACGTACTTCGCGGTGCATGCCGCCGCCGCTCCCGCGTCCGCTGAACGTTTCCCGTGCGTCGAACACCTGCGCGAGGAAATCGACCAGCCCCGCCTCGCGCACCCGGATGTACGGAGTCACCGTCGTGAACCCTTGTCGAATGGCTGTCGTCACTGCTGTCATGCTCGCTCTCCGTTCGAGTTGCGCCCGGAGGCTCGCCTTGAACTCCGGGCTGGGGTAATGGCGCAGATCCGCGGCAATGCGGGCGAGCGGCGCCAGCTCGGGATCGCGCAACGCGTCAGTCGCATCGCGGCGCGCGACGATGGCGTCCACGGTCTCGTCCAGGCGATCGGTGAGGGGGCGTTCAGTCATGGCCACCCATGCTCTTTCGCAGGCTCTCCAGCGCGCGGAGTTGGAGCTGCTTGACGGCCCCTTCGGAGCGGTCGAGAGCGGTCGCCACCTCGCGGATGCTCTTCTCCTCGACGAACCGCATCTGGATCACCTGCCGCTGGAGCTCGGGCAGCTGCTCGACGTGTTGATACAGCGCGATCCGCCGGTCGATGTCCTCGAGCTCGCCTGGATCCGGCACATCAGGGGGTGTCACCTGCGCGTCGCGGGCGCGTTCGCGCCAGTGGTCCGCGAGCGCGTTCGAGGCGATGCGGAACAGCCAGGCCACCACGGGCGCGCCACGCCATTCGAAGCGTCCGATCGCGCCGAGCGCCTGCTCGAACACCTGCGACGTGATGTCTTCGGCGGCGGCCCGGTTCTCGGTTCGGCGACGGACGAAGGCATAGATCCGGTCGACGTACCGTTCGTAAATCCCGACAAATCGAGCCGGATCGGCTTGCGCCGCCTCGATCAGAAGCCGGTCGTCCTCGGTGGTTTGGGTCAATCCGAACCGCGCGTCTCGATCCTAGTAACGGCCGCGATGGGTGAAAAGTTATGCTCCGGGGCCGGAATGTTCGGGCTCCTGCCTGGCCGCGCTGTCAACCACATCGTGCCCGATGGACATCGCGCGGCGGATGGTCTGCGATCTCGGAGGGCCTCAGATGGCGTCGGCGGCGGGGGAGTCGGGCCACGTCGGCTCAGGTCGCGCGACGTAGCCCGCGTGCGCGAGGCGATTCTGAAACAGCGCGGTCTCGGAGGCCCAGAAGACCAGCTTCACCCAGAGCCGCCCGATCACATAGAGCTGACCGATGGCGAAGCCGATCCACATCGACGCGCCGGTACGTCCCGCGCCCGGCGCGACGAGCGCGTAGAGCCCCGCCACGATCACGAACAACGCGAAGTTTGCGAGGAACAGCGACACCGCCGCGCCGCAGTTGCGCCGGATGAAGCCGAGCGCACCGGTGATGGCGCCGATCATGCTCCGGCGATCCTCGACGACGGCCCGCACCTTCGCGTAGTCGAAGATCATCGTGGCCGCGGCGATCAGGACGCCGAAGACGAGATAGAGCGCCACGCGCGCGACGAAGGCCGTGCGCTCGACGCTCGTCTCGTGCGTCATCCGTGGATACAGCCGATCGAACAGCCACGGGTGCATCCACCCGAACAGAAACGCGTAGACGATCCACTGCACGGCGGCCAGACGCAGGAAGCGGAAGAAGAACACGCCGGAGCTGGCGAAGAACCCGTGCGCGCGAGTGGCGCGGTCGCGCGCGTACCGATCGATGACGCCGCCGGCGACGAAGATCCACAGCAGGATGTAGAACGACGCCGCGCCGACGATGACGACCGGACGCTCGATGTCGTCCATGAACGCGCTGAGGTTGTCGAGCACCGCGCCGAAGCCGATGATTGTCGGCTTGAACGTGACGCCGAGCCCGGTTGCCTGATCGCTGAACTCCTGCATCCAGTCGTAATTGACGCCGCTCGCCGCCGTGTCGGCCGCGAGGCTGCTGCCCAGATGCTGCGCCAGCATCCCGCGCACGACCGCCGTCAGGGGCAGGCTGACGAGCAGTGTGAGCGCCCACACACCCAGCAGGACCGCGGGCGCCCGGTTCACGCGCCGCATGCCCTCCCGCCACGCCCTCATACGAGAGCCGCCCACGACAGCAGGCAGTCCTGCAGCCACACCATCCACTTCATCGACCACTTGGTCGCGGCGCCGCCGCCCTTCGGCTCGAGCGTCTTCGAGTTGTTCGTGTAGTTCACATCGAGCAGCAGCACGCGACGGGGATCGACCTCGGCCGTCAGCGCCTGGGCGGAACGATCGTAGGTGTAGAGCTTCCAGCGATCCCGGCCGTCCCAGTGCTCCGTCATGCGCTCGCCGTCCCTGAACGTGACGACAACGTCCACCGGGAAGATCGCTTCGCCGTAGCACCGGACGATCACGCTCGTGTGGTACTGCTCGCCGTCGCGCGCGCTCTTCAGATCCTGCACCCCGTAGTCGAACACGTTCGAGCTGCGATACACCTGATCGAAGTACCACCCGAGATCGCGGCCGGCGACGGCGTTCACCGTCTCGAAATAGTCATTCGGCTTCGGGTGCCTGAACTTCCATTTCTCGAAATGCGCGGCCATGATGCGCTGCAAAGTCGGCCACCCGAGCGAGCGCTCCATCGTGTTCAGCCACAGCGCGGTCTTGTTGTAGGTGATGCTGCCGCCGGTCGCCGGAAAATACCGGTACGTCGGCGTCGATTGCGCGTCGCTCTTCGCGTCGCGACGATAGCCCGCCAGCCGGTTGCCCTCCGTCTCGCGGCCGAGGGCGATATCCCTGAACACCCACGGGATGAAGCCGCCGAAATACCGCAGCGCGAGGTAATTCGGGTCGTACACCTCGGCCACCGCCCGTGCCGTCGAGAAGGTGTTGAACCCTTCGTCCATCCACGCGTCCTCGAATTCGTTGTTGCCGACGATTCCGTACCAGAACTGGTGGCCGGCTTCGTGCACCGTGACGCCTTCGGGTGTGGTGACGTGCGGCGGCGCGAGCCAGCGCGTGCCGGCGGTGAAGATCGTCGGATACTCCATCCCCCCGGCGCCGCTCTGGTAGGCCGGATCGATGATGGTGATGTGGCCATAAGGATAGGCGCCGTACCACTCGCCGTAGTACTTCAGCGTCGTGCGCGTGGCATTGAAATGGCGCTCGGCCTGGCCGGCATGCTCGGGCTGCAGCAGCAGCCGCATGTCGACCGCCGGCAGCACGGGATGCTCGAAGCGCGCGTCCCGCTCGAGGTAATCGGGGCTCGTCGTCCACGCGAAATCGTGCACGTCCTCCTGGTAGTACCGATGGGTGGTCGTGCGGTCGTTGTTCTCGACGCGGTCACGCTGCACGCCCGTCGCGCCGAGCGGCCAGCCGGACGGTACCGTCAGCGAGACGTCGTACACGCCGTAGTCGGAGAAGAATTCCGTGCCCGGATGGAACTGGTGACAGTTCCATCCCTCGTCCTGCAGGACGCCGATCTTCGGAAACCACTGGGCGATGAAGAAGAAGTTGCCGATGGCACCCGTGCGGGCGAACGTGCGCGGCACGTGCGCCGTCCAGCTGACGTCGATCGTCGCCGCGCCGCCGGGCGCGATCGCCTGGGCCAGCGGGATCGCCATCACCGTCTCGTCGTCGGGGTTGTCGTCGTCGGGCGCGATGAAACGCTTCAATCCGGTGAGATCGCTGCCGGCGACCTTGATCGCCGTGACGTCGATGCGCGCCCACTCGTCGGCGCGTCGCTGGCGATCGTCCACCGCCGGCCCGAGGCCGGTCGACCCGAGCGCGCGCTCGCGCATGAACGTGGACCGCGCGTTCTTCCAGGCGTTCCAGTACAGATGAAACTGGAGATCGGCCGCCGGCTTCGTCGTGATGTTCCGCCACGTGATGACTTCGGATCCGGTGATCGTGCGCGTCGCAGGATCCAGCCGCGCGGCGATCGTATAGCTGGCGTTTCGCGCTGAGAGCGGCGTGGCAGGCGCGCCGGTCACGGCGGGCTGCGCGGACGCCGTCGCGCTCCGGATCAGGGCCAGGGAGAGGACGGTGAGCAGCGCGGGCCGCATGGGCCGGAATGCTACACCAAGAGTATAGGGACTACAGGAGACGGGGGACTGGGGACTGGGGGCTGGGGACTAGGGACCAGGGATGAGCGCGACCGAGATGATCGTGTCGACCGGCCCGCGCTCGAGCACCGGACCGAGCAGTTTTTCGTAGGGCCCCGTGTAGGGCCCCGCTTCAGCGGGGCCGCCACGCCGATCGCCGCCCAGTGAATGCGCGCGGTAACCGAGCGCGTGCATCTCGGCCAGGAACTGGTCCGCGGTCATTCCAGACGCCCGTTCGAGTTGCGTCGGATGCAGCTCCGAGAGAATCACCGGCCGATCGTCTTTCACCAGCCGCGACGCGCCGCGGATCACCTGCGGCTCCGCGCCTTCGACGTCAATCTTGATGAACCGCACCGGCCGCCTGATCTCCAGCGCGTCCAGCGCGACGAGCGGAACGTTCTTGCTCTGGTTACCAGCGAGTGGCGCGCTGCCGTCCCGCAGCAGATACGCACCGCCCGAGTTGAGCGTCTCCGAAGGAAACGTGAGCGTGGCCGTGCCCGACGTCGCGCCGGCCGCCGCGCGATGAAAGAGGACGCGATCGCCAAACCGGTTTTCGGCGATCGATCGCTCGAAGAGGTCCGCGTTGGCATCGAGCGGCTCGAAGGCGTAGACCCGTCCGGCGGGCCCGACCATCGCCGCCATCTGCATCGTGAAGAACCCGATGTGGCCGCCGACGTCGATCGTGGAATCGCCCTCCCCGACTACACGCCGCACGAAGCGGACTTCGTCCTGCTCGTACTGACCGCGCAGGATGTTCAGGCCGATCACGTGATCCGACAGATCGATGAACAGCCGCACGCCGGGCGCGATTTCCTTGATCACGATCGTCGGATCGTTCGTATGGGCGAAGTCGGGATTCCTGCTCCGGAATTCGGCCGAGGTCATCAGGTGATGCCGAAGCTCTTCGGTGTTCCGCGAGCCCGCGAGCTTGGGGCCGATCACGTCCTCGTTCTCGGGATCGCGATCGAGCAGGATGCGGTAGGCCCAGACGACGTGATCGCGGGTCAGCCCGCCAGGGTGGTGCGGCGCCACGGCCCGCGCATCGTACCATCAACCCCCGGGCTATAATCCGCCGGTTATGCCCAACATTCGAGTGGTGCATTTCGGCCTCGGCCCGATTGGCGCCGCCATCGTCAAGCAGGTGGCCGCGCGTCCCGGCTTCAGGATCGTCGGCGCCATCGATATCGATCCGGCCAAGCTCGGCCGCGATCTCGGCGACATCGTGGGACTGCCCAAACGTCTCGGCGCCAGGGTGTCGGCCGACGCCGCCAGGGTTCTGAAATCGGCGGAGCCGGACGTCGTTGTGCTGTGCACGAGCTCGTCGATCAAGAAGGTGCTGCCGCAGATCGAGACCATTCTCAAATCCAGGACGGCGATCGTGTCGACGACCGAGGAGCTCGCGTACCCGGGCTACACGCATATCCGGCAGGCGCGTCTGATTCACGCGATGGCAAAGAAGGCGAAGGTCGCGGTGCTCGGCACCGGTGTCAATCCCGGCTACGCCATGGACGCGCTGCCGATCGCGCTGACGGCCGTCTGCGAGCGGGTCGAGCGCGTGATCGTCAACCGCGTGCAGGACGCGCGGATCCGCCGGCTGCCGTTCCAGCAGAAGATCGGCGCGGGTCTGACGACCGAGCAGTTCCAGAGGAAGGTGAGCGACGGCAGCGTGCGCCACGTAGGGCTGACGGAGTCGATCGCGATGATCGCCGACGCGCTCGGGTGGACGCTGGATCGCATCACCGACGACATCCGACCGAAGCTCGCGGCGGTGACGATCTCGAGCGAGTTCCTCGCGGTCGATCCGGGCTACGTCTGCGGGATCATCCAGGACGGATGCGGCTTCCGGAAGAACGAGCCGGCGATCAAGCTGCACATGGAGGCCTATCTCGGGTCGCCGGAGACCTACGACTCCATCGAGATCGAAGGATCGCC
>QHWJ01000048.1:8429-18377 GCA_003222535.1 Acidobacteriota bacterium
ACCAATTCAATTACCCGATTACCAATTCAATTACCCGATTACCAGATTATCCAATTACCAGATGCAGATCATTGCAAGATGTCCGAAGTGTGATGCCGGCCTGCCGGTAAGTGCCGCCGACGCGCCCGCCGCGATCAAGTGCGGCGGATGCGGCCGCGACATGCCCCTCACGTTCTCTGGCGCGCTGCGCGCCGACCGCGCGGTCGATTCCTGCCCCGTCTGCGAGGGCACCGACTTTTACGTCCGCAAGGATTTCGATCCCAAGGTCGGCCTCACCGTCGTCGTCGTCGGCGCGCTGACGAGCGCCGGCTTCTACTGGTTGGGCCGCGATCTGATCGCCTACAGCGTCCTGGGGTCCGCAGCGCTGATCGATCTCGTCGTCTACGGACGGTTGAAGGACCTCACCGTCTGCTACCGCTGCCACAGCGAGTTCCGCGGCGCATACGAACGCCGCGCGCCCGCCTTCGACCTCCACACCGCAGACGTTCTCGAGTTGGAATACGAGCGGCGGATCGGGAGGCGGTGACCACTTCGGGAATTGGGTAATCTGGTAATCTGGTAATCTGGTAATTGGATTGAGGATTGCCAGAACGCCAGATTGGATTGCTGGATGGATTGGACTGGATTGGGATTGCCAGATTGGATTGGATGGATTGGATTGGACTGGGATTGCCAGATTGGATTGCCAGAATTGGTTCTATTGCTGGTCTTGCCGGTTGGCCAGACTGAGACTAGCCTCGTGACTTCGTATTAACGACTGGATTGCGCTCTTTGTAGCGAGCGGTTCCGACCGACGCTGACATGATCGCCAGCAGTTCCGCCGCTTCCTGCAGAAGTCTATCGAGTTCAGTCGAGGCGATCAGGCTCGCCGCCACGATGAATTCGAGCCATCCAAGGCTTTCGTCCGACTCCTCTGCGACGATTCCGATGCGGGCCGTGAACTCCGTATGCTTCAATTTCCCAATTCAATCCCCCGATCCAATCCTTCAATCCAATCCCCCGATCCAATCCTTCAATCCAATCCCCCAATCCAATCCCCAATCCAATCCCCAATCCAATCGCCCAATCCAATCGCCTAATCCAATCCCCCAATCCAATCCCCCAGTCTAATTCACCAATCCAATTCCCCAATCCAGCCAATTTCCCAATTCAATTACCAGATTACCAGATTATCCAATTACCAGATTCAGAAGAGCGTGACTTCGACTACCGCGCCGTCCTCGACGGTGCTCTGGTCTGCGGCGATCTCGATGTACCCGTCAGCCTGCGAGAGGCTCGTGATGTCGCCGGATCCCTTGAACGCCGGGTAGGCGGCGCCGTCGCGGAGGCGGACCGTGTAGAACTGATGCCGGTTCGCGGCCGAGACGATGCGGCGGCCGAGCGGGACGCGGATGGTTCGCGGCGCGTGCGGCGGCAGGCGGGCGATGGCGCGCAGGAACGGCACGAGCAGAATGTACGCATTCGAGAGGCACGACGTCGGGTTGCCGGGCATCCCGAAGAACGGGGTCCCTCGCACTATCGCGAACGCCGTCGGCTTGCCCGGCCTGACCGCGATGCCGTGAAAGATCATCTCGCCGCGCGCCGCAATCGCGTCCACGACGAGATCGCGCTCGCCGACCGAGCTGCCCCCCGAAAACACGATCAGATCGGCCTGCGCGCAGGCGTCGAGAGACGCAAGGAGCGCCTCGATCGTGTCCTTCGCGGACCGGTGCGATTCGGGCAGGCCGCCGTGCGCCGAGACGATCGCGCCGAGCGTGAACCGGTTGACGTCGTAGATGTGGCCGGGCGGCAGCGGCTGTCCCGGCTCGACGACCTCGTTCCCCGTGGACAGGATCGCGACGCGCGGCCTGGCGAACACCACGACGTCCGCGCAGCCGATCGCCGCGATCGCGCCGACGCGGCTGGGCAGTAGCAGGTCGCCCGCCGAGACGACGCGTTCGCCGGCGGAGATGTCGGCGCCGCGCCGGCCGACGTTCTGTCGAGCCGCGGCTCCCGCAAAGATATCGACATCCCGATCGCCGCTTTTCGCCGTCTCCTCGACCATCACCACGGCGTCGGCGCCCGTGGGGAGCGGCGCGCCGGTGGCGATTTCCGCACAGGTCCCGCGCTCGATGGCGAGCGGCGACATCTGGCCGGTGTAGATCCGATCGAGCAGGCGCAGTCGCACCGGGTTCGATCGCGTGGCGGCGCTGGTGTCCGCGGCGATGACCGCGTAGCCGTCCATCGCGGACCGCGCAAACGGCGGCACGTCAATCGGCGACGTGACGTCGGCCGCAGCGACGCGTCCCGCGGCGTCCTCCAGCCGCACGCGCTCGGTGCGTGCGATCGGACCGACCGCCGCATCGAGGCGGCGACGGGCCTCTTGGAGGGAAATGGTAGAAGAAAAGGGTCTCATGTCATCTTGGTCCGGCCAAAGCCGGACGTCACGTACGAGCCGGATTTGTACGCAATGTCCGGCTTTAGAGCGTGTGAAGAAATACGACGTTGAACGCAGAACTCGCAGAACTCGCAGAAAAACTCTAAGCATGTTCTCTGCGGGTTCCGCGGTTTCTGCGTTGTACGTGATTTCTTCACGGCTCTTTAGCCGGAGCTCTAACGGGACGCCTGTTGCACCAGGTGTCCTAACTCCGGAATCAGCAGCCGTTCCATCGCGAGGCGCACGGCGGCTTCCGATCCGGGCAGAGAGACCACGATGCGTCCGGCGACCAGACCGGCGCAGGCGCGGCTCATCATCGCGGCCGGGCCGATTTGCTCGTAGCTGAGCATGCGGAACAGCTCACCGAATCCGTCGAGGCGCTTCTGCATCAGCGCGCTCACCGTTTCATAGGTGCTGTCGCGCGACGTGATGCCGGTGCCGCCCGTCGTGAGGATCACCTGGACGAGCGGGTTGGCGAGCTGCCGCTCGATCGTTCGGCGCACAAGATCCGGGTCGTCCCTGACGATCGCGCGTCCGGCCACTTCGTGCCCGGCGGCCGCCAGCAGATCGGCGATCGCCCGTCCGCTCGAGTCCGTCTCCTCGGTGCGCGTGTCGCTGACGGTGACGATGAAGCAGCGGACGAACTGCGGCGCGAGCGCCTTGTGCGCGACGTCGCTTCCGGGGTTTCGGGGAGCCACTCCGGGCCATTGTAGCGCGCTGCGCGTGCTACCATCCGCCCATGCGCGATGACATCGCGCGATCAGCGATCGCCGATCGGCGATTCTGGCCTCTTCGGCTCTTCGTGGCTGCATTTGCGGGAGCGGCCGTGCTGGTCTCCGCCGCGCAGCCCGCGAAGCCGGCGCTCGACGGCGCGGCCGCGCGCTGGGTCGAGCAGACGCTCAGGAAGATGTCCCTCGACGAGAAGGCCGGGCAGTTGCTCGTTCCTTCGCTCGATGCGACGTTTACGAGCACCGGCAGCGACACCTTCAAGCAGCTCGGTCATCTCGTCCGCGATCTCAAGGTCGGCGGCATGCACGTGTTCGGGACGAGCGAGCCGTTTCCCGCGCTGTTGCTGAATCCAACCTACGGCAACGGCGGCTCGTCGCGAAAAGGCGATCCCTACGCCGCCGCTGCGCTGCTGAACCGGCTGCAGAAGCTGGCCGATGTGCCGCTGCTGACGACCGCGGACTTCGAAGGCGGCGTCGGCTACATCATGAACGGCGCGACACGGCTGCCGCGCGCGATGGCCATCGCGGCGACGCGCGACACGGAGCTGGCGTATCGCGCCGGCCGGGTCTCCGCCGAGGAGGGCCGCGCCCTCGGCGTCGCCGTCGACTTCTATCCGATTGTCGACGTCAACAACAACGCGCGCAATCCGATCATCAACGTCCGATCGTTCGGGGAGGACGTCGCGCTCGTGTCGGACATGGCGCGCGCCTATATCCGCGGCGTGCACGATGGCGGGATGACGGCGACCGCGAAACACTTTCCGGGACATGGCGACACCGCGACCGACACGCATCTGGGTCTCGCCGTCATCGAGCATCCGCGCGCGCGCCTCGATCAGGTGGAGCTGCCGCCGTTCAGGGCCGCGATCGACGCCGGCGTCGGCGCCGTCATGTCGTCGCACATCGCGCTGCCAGCGCTCGATGCCGGCATGGTGCCGGGAGCGGCGCAGCCGCTGCGATCGCCGGCGACGCTCAGCCGCCCGATTCTCACCGGCCTGTTGCGCGACGAGATGAAGTTCCAGGGCGTCATCTACACCGATTCCATGTCGATGCTCGCCATCTCCGAGAACGTGCCGCCCGACCGCGCGGCGGCGCTGGCCGTCATCGCCGGCGCCGACCAGGTGCTGCACTCGCCCGACAACGACGCGGCGTTCCGGGGCATCAAGGCGGCCGTCGCGGCCGGCGATCTCTCCGAAGCTCAGATTACCCGGTCGGTCGAACGCGTCCTGATTGCGAAAGCGCGGATGGGTTTGCACCTCGCGCGCGAGATCGACCTCGGCGCCATCGACGCCAAGCTGTCGACCCTCGAGCATCTTCGTGTCGCCGCCGAAGCCGGCGCCCGCGCGCTGACGCTGATCAAGGACGACCGCAATCAGCTGCCCCTGGCGATCCCGCAGAGCGGCAGCCTGCTCTACTTGTCGGTGATTGATTACGCGAGCGGGTGGCGCGAGGGAGCGCCGAGCCGCGCGATGCTGCCCGAGCTGAAGAGGCGCTGGCCGAACGTCACGGCCGTGGAATTGTCCGACCGGGCCACAGCCGATCAGTTCGAGCTCGTGCGCGCGCTCGCGCGCCGCGCGGACGCTGTTGTGGCGTCGGTGTTCGTCCGGATCGCGTCCTACAGCGGCCGGATGGATCTCTCACCAGGGCAGGTGTCGCTCCTCGAGGGACTGGCCACAGGGAACAAGCCGTTCGTCACGGTCCTGTTCGGCAATCCGTATACCGCGACCTTCCTCCAGAAGCTGCCGACCATCCTGGTCACGTATGAAGAGTACGACGGCATCGAAAGCGCCGCTGCGCGGGCGCTGGCCGGCGAGACGCCAATTGGCGGCAAGCTGCCGATCTCGTTGCCGGGGATGTTTCCAATCGGCCATGGCCTCAATCGGCCCGCCAGGTAAACGTGTCACGAGTTGCAAGAGCCACGATCTCGGTGGTGTCCGCTTTTAGAGAGCGTGTGAAGAAACCACGCACAACGCAGAAACCGCGGAACCCGCAGAGAAAAAACGCTTGAGAATAGGTGTCTGACACGAAGAATGCTACGGGACAAGCTGCTCTCGCGCCTCGACGAGATGGGCGCCGCGCCTGACCATCAGCGTCTCGCGGCCGACGTGCTCGGGATCCGTGGCGCACCTCCCGACCTCGCGCGCCGGCTCGTCGCGCAGGCGCTCGTCCTCGAAGATCGGCGCGAGACGTGGCGCCGCGCGGGTGACCGCATTTGCCGCGCCGCGCCGGCCTCCCCCGGCGTCTACGTGATGAAGGACGCCGGCGGCCGCGCGCTGTACGTGGGAAAAACGGTGGACCTCGGTCGCCGACTGCGCACCCACTTCGCGGACCGGCGCTGGCGCGCGTTGAAGCCGGAGATGGCGCGCGCCGTTGACGCGGAATGGCAGGAGGTGGGCTCCGAGATCGAAGCACTGCTGCGCGAGGCGGCGCTGATTCACGAGCTGCAGCCGCCGGTCAACGTGCAGACGGCCGCACCCGATTTGAGCACGCGCGTGCCGCGCGCCCTGGTCCGCGACATCCTCGTCGTCGCGCCGTCGATCGAGGCCGACTCCGTCGAGTTGATCGGCGCCGGCGTGGACGGCCGCTGGATGATCCAGCGCACGCGCCGCAACGGCGCCGACGTCGCCGTCCAGGCGCAGCGCGTCATGCGTTTCTTTCATGGCGCGCTCCGCGTCCATGTCGGCCAGCCCCTGCTCGCGCCGATCGTTTTCTCCTGGCTGCAGCGTCGAGGCGAGAAGTCGACCCGTCTGGATCCCCACGACGTCGGGTCGGCGCGGGAGATGCGCGCGCGGCTCGCCGCGCTTCTCGCCGACGATCGTCTCTTCATCGAGCGCCTTGACCAGCGCTGAGGATCACGTCTAGACTCAAGGTTTCGGTCTGGCCTCACAAGCGCCCTTAGCTCAGTTGGATAGAGCGTCTGGCTACGAACCAGGAGGTCGCAAGTTCGAGTCTTGCAGGGCGCACCAACAGTTTCAGATTCATTCGAGAACTCGCAGGGTTGAGCTGTCGTTCCACTCCATCCGAGCCTGTCAGCCCCCCTCCATTTCCGCGTGGCAGACCGCGTGGCAGGGCGTTCGCGTGGCAGAACGCGTGGCACTCCGTCACGTTTTAACGTCCAAGACGGTCCGTCATCTCGGACCGCTGAGGGGCTCGTTCTGACTCGACGGTGAGTCTCGGTTGATCCCCTGTCGATCCGGTCGGACCGGACTCTGATGGCGCGGACGCCAGCGGCGCGAGCTGACGACCAGGCGTGGGCCGTCTTCGAGGCGGAAGCCTTGCCGCACGTCGACCGATTGTTCCGCCTGGAGCTATGGTTCGAGCGCAATCGTGCCGAGGCCGAGGACCTGGCGGCGACCGTGCTGCTCGCCATTGGGGCGGCGGGCGCGTTCTGGGCGCGCGACTGAACCTCGAGCTCGCGCGTGCGGCCGTAGGCGATCACCGGAATTGTGCGCTGAAGACGCGCTCGCCCGGCCGCTCTCTCAACAGCTTGCCGGCGCGTCAGACACAGTCAGGTTGCGTGCCAGCCTCTGTCTATCTCGCGCAACAGTCGTTGGCCCACGTGACACAGTATTCGCGCAGAACATCCGTTTTCGCTTGGGGAATGCCGCGGCGACCGCTATTGTTTGACAAGCCCATTCCTGAAAGCGAGACGAAGACATTGTGAACGGATCGTACAGAGCGCTGTCTCTCCATTCTGAAGGCGAGCCGACACGGCCGCACGCTCCACAGAAGCGCGGCTGCGTCCGATGCGACCGGGTGGCTGAATTGATCGAGGTGACTCCCAACGGCACGGCGGTGTACTTGTGTCCCGAACGACATCACATGCTGGTGGATGTGTCCAAGGCCGTGGGACTCGGATGACCTCGTCGATGGTTCAGCCGGACCAGCCTGTTTCCACCAGTCGCCGGCGCACCGCGTCTGCGGCGTTCACGGCAAGCTCGCGCGTCTGAAAACCCCGACCCTGGTAGAACTCGTTGTCGCAAAACAGCCGGTACTCGACGCCGTACTTCCCGTGATACCGCAGCTCACACATGATCCGTCGGCTGTGGCAGGCGACGGTCCATAACAGCTCACGCTCAGGTGCTCTGGGGGTTCGAACCTTGCCGGATCTGAGGTGTTCTCCGTCGGTGTTGCTCACGACGTGACGTTTGCAACCCAATTGCCGGGACAATCCGGCGCTCTTCGGTCGGCGGCCCCAATCGCGCCGGACCCGGCGATCTCGTAGTAAACAGCCGGCTGGCCGCGCTTGCGCACCCGGGGTTTTCCCGGGCGCTCGTCATTTCCCCGTACGACAGTTTTGTGATTGGGCGACGAATCGGTCATCGCGGTCGCCGGACAAGGTCGCGAAACCGCCCGTGGACGACGATCCCGAGCGGTATGCGTGTTGCCCCTGCCTCAATGTGAGGCGCCATGACGGTCATTTACGCCGAAACCATATTCCGCTGCCGTCACCGGTACATTGCGACCGCCGAACAGCAACGCCTGCTGTTCGTATGTGACCAGTGCCAGCATCGCACCGAGCAGCTGCCGCTCGATTGCGGTTCACCGCCGGCACCCGGTGGCGAGAATCTGGCATCGTACCGAGACGGGCGAAGAGCCCCACTGGCAAGGTGCGACGACTGGGAATCGGACGACACCAGCGGCCGCGTTGTCGGGTCCCGCGATCAGACGCTGCCGGTGCTTTGAAATCCGCGCGCGGCGGGACCCGTGGACCGACAAGGCTGATCGCCGCCACGCGTCGTGGCGCACATGGGCAACCGCACCGCCTCAATCAAGCGGACGGCGCGCGGTTGATTGCAGCGAGTATCTGGCCGTCGGGCTCGCAGCGCAGAACGAGTTGCGCGCTGGCGGCTGTCATGTGGTCGGCGCGGATCGGCATGATTAGCACGATCGCTCCGCCCGCAATGCGGCGGGTTTCGGGTGGTACACCGGGCTGATGATCGCCTTTTCCTGGTCTTGACACGGCAGTTGGACAAACTGCAAGAACATCGCCCGGCGACATCCTCGAAAAGTCGAGAGTACCCGGCGTTCCGCGCGTCATCGACTGCGTCCAGGACGCGTCGCGCAGGAAAAAAGTCAGTGCCAGAGTAGATATCCCGATCGCTGTAGATATCCGATCGCTCCCGCCGTTTTTCGCCAAGGCTGCCTTGTTCCCCGATCTTTCAGATCGATCCAATCCGGGCGAGAGCCGTTGCCGGACCACTGGAAGATCGAGTCGACCATCGGAGTGTCGGCCGATGCGCAGGATCACATCTGGATATCCAACGGTCGACTGCAAAGACACGTCTGGATTGGCGGCAACGGTCAGAAGGATGGGCGGGTGCTACACGCTGGGGTCCTGACCAGTTTCAGCGACGCGGGCTGCCAGCGCCAGCCCGGCGTCTTCTTCGGCGTGGAACATCGCCGCGGATTCGTTCGAAGAAGAAGCCTGCACAACGGAGACGTACGAGGAAACCGTACTGCGGTTGTCTACAATCGTTTGTTACCGGTCGGGACGTCGACGACCCGGAAAATGACGCCGCCGACCTACGCCGATTCGCGCGCGGCGTATTCGAGCCGGCAGCGGACGTACGCGTCGTGCTGCAGGCGCATCATCAGGCCAGCCCGCATCAGCGCGGTGAGAACCGCGTCGCAGTAGGCTTCATCCAACCCGCTGATTTCACTGGCTCGCGCGGCGCTCACCTGGTCGCCGGGCGTCATGGAGAGCAAAAGCTCCTGCAGCTTTTCCAGACCGGCATCGAGCACCATCTCGGTTCTCCTTTCCGGTGTTCGCGAAAGGGGCAAGGTGTATGCCACCGGGTCATCATGCCGTTGCAGCAACTTACGCAGGGTGCGCGTCGGCAAAAATTACGCTCTAGGAAAAATCTACGCGTGCCGCGCTTTGGGTCGCCCATCCCGGCCGACCAAGGACATACATCCCGGAAGGGCATCCCTCCTCCACGTCCGCCTTCGTTCGCGGGACACTCTCGCAGCCGCGAACTTCGGCGAGACCCTGCCGAAGTCTTGGCGGAGGCGGGTCGCGCCTTGCCGCCGGGGCGCCCAACTCGTCTCGGCGCGACGCCGGGACTTTCACGACGGCTGCAGTCTCTCTAGGCGTCGGGCGTACGCGCGCTGCGGATGGCGTTTCGAATCGCGCTCACCAGCCTGTCCGGTTCGCGCATCTCGTCGGTGACGGTGACGAAGGGCACCCCGCTCGGCCACGCGGCGCGCTGCAGCCGCGAGACGTCGCGCGCGTGAGCGACGATGACGTCGGGCAGGAGGGTGGCGAGCACCTTGACCGCCTGGTCGATCGAGTCGACCGGGGCCACTGCGAAGCGCAGCCTCGCGAGGATGGCCTCGCACAGGTCGCGGTTAGTGGCATCTTCGTCGGCCACGAGGACCAATGGCGCAAATCCGTCCGTGTCGCTCGGGCGGCGGCCGCCGCGCGTTTGCCGCCGCCGGTCCGGCGCCTGGCGCTTGTTGGGTGTGGAAGTCATCCCGCCATCATCCTACCCGAATGTTCGCTACGATCTAAAGGGCCGCCTGATGCGTGCGCCTGATCCACGCGCAGCACGACGCGCTTCGACTCACCGCTCATCCTGGCCTTGTCGTTCGACTCACCGCTCATCCTGAGCGTGTCGAAGGATGAGCGCCTCGTTCAGTACGGCCGCCAACGCCGCCTCTCGATTGATAATGGTCGCTGCTCGATGGCCGACGAGAGCCTGATGGGAGCGGCGCTCGAGGAGGCGCACCGCGCGCGCGACGCGGGACGCGCGCAGCAGGACGCGCTTCGACTGACCGCTCATCCTGAGCGTGTCGACGGAT
>QHWJ01000048.1:18470-19872 GCA_003222535.1 Acidobacteriota bacterium
CCAACGCCGCCTCTCGATTGATAATGGTCGCTGCTCGATGGACGACGAGAGCCTGATGGGAGCGGCGCTCGAGGAGGCGCACCGCGCGCGAGAGGCGGAGGAAGTGCCGATCGGCGCCGTCGTCGCGGTCGACGGCGAGATCGTCGGGCGGGGATTCAATCAGCCGATCTCGTCAGGCGATCCGACGGCGCACGCCGAGCTCGTCGCGATTCGCGAGGCCGCGCGCCGGGTGGGCAACTATCGCCTGAGCGGCGCGAGGCTGTGCGTGACGATCGAGCCCTGCCTGATGTGTGTCGGCGCGCTGGTCCACGCGCGGATCGCCACGCTCGTCTTCGGCGCCGCGGAGCCGAAGTCCGGCGCCGTCATCTCAACGGTTCGCGGCGGCGAGCTGCCGGGTCACAATCACCGGTTCGAGGTCGTGGCGGGCGTGCGCGAGGCCGAATGCCGCGCTCTGATGCAGATGTTTTTCGAGGGGAGGAGGGGCCGCACGTAGGACCTGCTCCGGCGGCGCCGCGGAGCGCGGCGGGGTGGCGGATCTCGCGCTATAATTCAAGGTCCACCTCACGCGGTCTTCCTCGACGGAGAGGTACCGAAGTGGTCGTAACGGGCGCGCCTCGAAAGCGTGTTGTCGGGTAACCGGCACGTGGGTTCGAATCCCACCCTCTCCGCCATCCTTCGCTCACGCGAGTCTACGTTTCGGCGTGAGCTTCGGCTCGGCAAGCCGTGCGAAGGGCGCCTCGCGGGTGGTCGCGACGAAGCGCTTAGCGCGAAGTCGGACCCACCCTCTCCGCCAAGCCTCGATCCTTTACTTTCAATAACTTAGCTGGCGTAGCGGCTTCTCAGCGTGCAATGCGGTCGAATTTTCCCCCCAGATTTTCGCCGTGTGGACACGGCAGAAATTTGTCCGTTTGAGCCACGTGGGTGGATCGAACAATCGTGAAGGTCGGACGCTCACAGCAGGCCTGAGAGACGTGAACGACAACCGCGCCGGCCGTCGCCCGGGCCCACACCCACGCGCACTCCCGAAGTTCCCTCTTGACAACTCGCTCAGTGCCGCGATACACCGCACACGTCCGCTGCACAGACACCGCTCGGAGCACGTCAAGCTCCGGGGCTGTGAAGGCCGGAGCAACCGTCGGAAATCCCGTTCGGCGCGTCACACGCACGGAAAAGCGAAATCCTCGTCCCAGTTCTCATCGGGGGAGGGCTGCCGTGAAGCTGACCGATTCGGTCGAGCGCGTTGTCAGGGCGAAGGGACTCCACGTCCACTCCATCGCACCCGACGTCACCGTCTACGAAGCTCTGCTCAAAATGGCCGACGAGGACATCGGAGCCCTCCCTGTCATCGACGGCACCACGCTCGTCGGGATGTTTTCCGAACGCGACTACGCGCGCAAAGTGG
>QHWJ01000249.1 GCA_003222535.1 Acidobacteriota bacterium
CGACATCGGCGAGGCGCTGTTGGGTCACTTCGCGCGCGGTTTCGGCATCGGCAAGTCGTTGTTCGGCCGCTTCGCGCGCGGCCTCAACATCGGTGAGGCGCTGTTCGGTCGCCTCGCGCGCGGTTTCGGCAGCGGCAAGTCGCTGTTGGGCCGTCTCGCGCGCGGCTTCCGCCTCGGCGAGTTGTTTGGCCGCCAACTCGCCCGCGGCTTGCAGCTCGCCAGCCAGCGCGGCGCGCTCGGCGAGCGTCGCGTCGGCCCGCGCGTCGGCGTCACGACGCTCGCGCTCTCCGGCTGCTTCGCGCGCGGCCTCAACATCGGTGAGGCGCTGTTGGGTCGCCTCGCGCGCGGTTTCGGCATCGGCAAGTCGCTGTTGGGCGGTCTTGCGCGCGGCTTCCACCTCGGCGAGCCGTGTGGCCGCCAACTCGCGCGCGGCCTCGAGCTCACCAGCCAGCGCGGCGCGCCCGGCGAGCGCCGCGTCGGCCCGCGCGTCGGCGTCGCGGCGGGCGCCTTCGAGCTCCGCTGCCCGATGTTCGGCGGCCTCGATGCGCACTTGCGCAGATTCGAAATCGGTGCGTCCTTTTTGGGCGGCGGCGTCGCGCGCGGCGCCGAGCTCGAGTCGGAATTGCTGCAGCGCACGTTCCAGTCGGGCGGTCTCTGCGCGCTGGGCGGCAAGCTCGTTCCCGAGCTCCTCGCGCACGCCGCTGACTTCGAGCTCCTTGACGCTTTCGACAACAAAAACGCGCTGCTCCGTCTCTTCGAGAGTCCGCCGCAGCGCGCGCCCCGCCGTGCGTTCTCCATCGAGTGCAGTTCGCAGCTCATCCAGGTCGCGGCGAAGCTTCGCCCCGGCCTCGCTGTCGCTCTGGAGCGTTGCTCGTGCCTCTTCGAGCTGCGCTTGGAGCGTCGCCTGCGCGTCCTCGAATTGCGCCCGGATGGCATGGCCTGCCGTGCGCTCTGCCTGGACCAACCGCTGCGCGTCGGCGTGGACTGCCGTCACCTGCTCCGACGCGGCGAGCTGCGCTTCGAGGCACGCCCGCGCGGCGGCGGCCTCGGCTTCAGTCGTCGCGACGCGCGCCAGCTCGATCACCAGTGTTTCGAGGGACTCGCACTCGTCGGGGTTCGCCAGCGCCGCTTCGAGCGTCGCCAGCCTGGCGTCGAGGGCGGTGCGAAGGTCCTCGAGCTCTCCGGTCGTTTCGGAGAGACGGAGCCTGAGCGCGGCATACGACGGCGCGGTATCGGCTTTTGCGAAGGCGGCAGTGCGCATCTTGATCCCGAGAGTGGAGTAGACGCGAATGCTGCAAGCTGAACGCCATGTCACGGTGCTCGGCCGGTTGCAAAAAATTCCTGTCGAATACGCACATCGCTGCTCTTCCCGGCCGCGTACACGGGTCAAGTGCCATCGGACGGTTCCGTCAGATCGATTTCGCTTCTGTAAATGAGCGGACGCCCACGTGCGTTCTCGGCTCGACAATCGGACCACGTGCCAGGACCGTCTCTTGCAGCCTGTCGAGCCGTGCGTGATCAATCCGCCCTCGTCCTGGCGGCCGCCAATACCGCGGCGAGCTGGGCTCGCGCCCGCCGCGCTAACTGGGACGGCGCCTCGAATGCGAGCTCGGAGTGCGAATCTCGGATTGCGGATTGCGGACACCTCGTTGCGGAACGCGGACACTTCGCGGAGGCTGAAGGCCCCGCGCCCGTCATTCCGTTCCAGCAGACGCCATCGATTCCGATCGACCAGACACATCTGGACGTCCGACCCACCGCGCGCGTGCCGGTCGACGGCTCGCGCCGCGCAGCCGTCACGGCGGGAACGGCCGGACGCCTTGCGTCCAAGCGTTCACGGCTCGCGCGGTGGCTGTGGCTGCCGAGCGGCAGCTTCGCCGCGGTCGTGCTCGCGCTTGGAGGCACGGCCTGCGCGTACTGGCTGCGTCCACCGCGATCTGCGGCGACACGTCCCGCGGTCGTGAACGGTGAGCGGGCCCGCCCGCGGCCGAACGCAGGTGGCCAGCAATCGACAGTCGCGCCACCCAAGCCGACGGGCATGATGTTCGTGACCTCGGATCCGGTCGGCGCCCGAGTGCTCGTCGATGGCCGACCCCGCGGCGTGACGCCGATCACGGTGACCGATCTCACGCCGGCCGACCATGCGCTCGTGCTCGACAGCCCCGGCGGCTCGGTCCGACGGTCCGTCACCATCGTCGCCAACGAAACCGCGAGGGTCGCCGAGTCGATCTTTGCGGGGTGGGTCTCGGTGCTCTCACCGTTCGAGGTCGCGATCGCCGAAGGCACGCGTGGGATCCAGCTGGACGATCGCAATCAAGCGATGCTCGGGCCGGGCCCGCACGAGCTCCATATCGAGAATCGCGCGCTCGGCTACGAAGAGTTGCGCAAGGTCTTCGTGAAGCCGGGCGAGATCACAGCGCTCTCGATCGCTCCACCGCGATCGACCATCAGTGTCACCGCGACGGCGCCCGCGTCGGTCTGGGTGGACGGTTCACGAGTCGGAGAGACGCCGATTGCCGCGCTGCCGCTCGAGCTGGGGACGCACGACGTGGTCGTCAGGCACGCGGAACACGACGAGCGGCGCTTTGCGGTGACGGCGACCATGAAGCCGATCCTGCTCAACGCCGACTTTTCGAAGCCGTGAATCGTCGCGCGGCTTCGCAGGGCCAGCCGCAGAGCGCGCGCAGAACGTTCTGGCCGGGGCCAGGCATCGCCCGGGTCGTGCGTGGAGCATTCGCGTTCATGAATGCCGATTCTGACGTTCGCGATCGCGCCAGGCCCAGGCGCGACCGGGACGAGGGCTCTTGAATCGGCGGCGATCTCGAACGTGGTCACGACTACCCCGCTGCGGATGATATGAGCGGGACCGGGACCCGTCTGACTGGAGAGCGCAAGCGCGCCGAGGATCGCGGCATGATTCTTCGCGCGATTGTCCCATCGATCGACCGAGGATAGACTCGCTCCAGTTGCGACAGCCCAAGTCCAAGCCACCCGTGGCATCCCCGCTTCTCTTTGCGGCCGTTCTCGTTCTGTTGTTCCTGACGTCCTGGATTGTGCTGCCCGCGCCGAGCCGGACGCTGCTCACCCTCGGCGTCAGCGCCCCGGAACTTTCCGCATGGCTGGTCGTCGGCAGCCTCGTCGCTGCTGTCCTGACCCTCGCCGCGGCCGGTCGCGGCCCACTGGCGCGGGCCACGGCCGTCATCGCCATCGTCTCCACGATGCTGGCATCGGTCCCGCTCGTGGAGCTTCCGTTCGTCGTGCGGCGATTCAATAGAACCATACGGATCGCCCTCGGCGACGACGTCCTTCGCGGTGCGCCGTCGGATCGCTTCGCGCGCATGAGATCGGCACCGGTTGTCCTGTTCGATCTTTTTCGTGGCATCGACGCGGGCGACGCGCTCGTCGCTCGAGACATTCCTTTTGCGGCGCCTGGAGGCGCGCGCCTGACGCTCGACATCTATCGTCCGCGGGCCGCCGGACGATATCCGTCGGTCGTTCAGATATACGGCGGCGCCTGGCAACGCGGCGCGCCTGCAGACGACGCGGGATTCGCCACCTATCTTGCGGCTCGCGGATACGTCGTGTTCGCCATCGACTACCGGCACGCGCCTCGGTGGCAGTGGCCGGCGCAGATCCAGGATGTGCGAGCGGCACTCGGGTGGATTCGCGAGCACGGCGCCGAGCACGACGCCGACGTCTCGCGGCTTGCGCTGGTCGGCCGGTCGGCGGGCGCGCACCTCGCGATGATCGCGGCCTATGATGGGGGCGCGCGGTCAGTCGCTCCCATCGCGGCGGTCGTCAGCTACTACGGTCCTGTCGATCTGGCAGACGGCTACCGCAATCCGCCGAGGCCTGATCCGCTTGATGTGCGGTCCATCGAGGAAGCGTTTCTCGGAGGGACGCCGGACCTGATGCCGGATCGCTACCGCCAGGCGTCGCCGATCACCCATGTGTCCCGCCGCCTTCCACCCTCGCTGCTGATCTACGGCGGCCGCGACCACATCGTCCTGCCGCGATTCGGCGCGAGGCTCGACGATCGGCTGCGCGCCGCGGGCGCGACGTCGGTGTTCCTGGAGATTCCATGGGCCGAGCATGCGTTCGACGCCGTTCCGTTCGGACCAAGCGGGCAGCTGGCGCTGTACTACACGGAACGGTTTCTCGCGTGGGCGCTGACCCGGGAGCCTTCGGATCGCGAACGGTGATGGTCAGGTCCAGAGCCGTTCTGCCGATCGCCGTCGCCTTCGTGACGGCATGTCGCGGCGGCATCAACGACGCGCCCCGGAGCCACATCGTCGAGCGAGCTGGAGTGGCGATGGGATCCGAGCTCCGCCTGACGGCGCGGACCGTCGACGAAGCGGCGGCGGCAGCGGCGTTCGACGCGGTCTTCACGGAATTCGACCGGCTCGACGCGCTGATGAGCGTGTGGCGCGCCGGAAGCGACGTCCTGCGAATCAACGCCGCAGCGGGTGAGCGTGCCTTGCCGGTCAGCGACGACGTGCGCGCGGCGCTGCGCACCGCTCGTCAGGTAAGCGAGTGGACCGGCGGAAAGTTCGACGTCACCTTCGGCGTGCTCACCGACGTCTGGAAGTTCGACGCCCAGGATCAGGACAATACGATCCCGGATCCCGGCGCGATTCGGAAACGGCTGCCGTTCATCGACTATCGACAAGTCGAGGTCGACGACCGCGCGGGCACGGTGTTCCTGAAGCGCAAGGGGATGCGGGTCCACCTGGGGGGCATCGGCAAGGGGTACGCGGTCGAGAAAGCGATGAACATCCTGCGACGGGCCGGCCTGCACGATTTCATGATTCAGGCGGGCGGCGATCTGTACGTCGCGGGGCGGAAAAACGGGCGGCCGTGGCGCCTCGGGATCAACGATCCGCGCGGGCCCGCGGGCCGCAGCTTCGCAACCGTCGATCTGACGGACGCCACCTTCAGCACGTCTGGCGACTACGCGCGCTTCTTCATCAAGGACGGCATCCGCTACCACCACCTGCTCGACCCGGCCACGGGTCAGCCGGCGCGCGGATGCCGCAGCGTCACGATCGTCGCGGACAGCCCGCTCGTGGCGGACGGTCTGTCCACGGGCGTCTTCATCCTGGGTCCCGCCGCGGGAATGGCGTTGATCGAGCGCCTGCCGCACGTGGAAGGCGTGATCGTGACGGCAAAGAACGAAGTGCTGGTGTCGTCGGGGCTGAGAGATCGCTTCATTCTGCTGGCGCAGCCCACGGATGCGCCTTAGGGCTTTGGAACGCAGAGACCGCAGAGTTCGCAGAGAAAAGCTTTACCACGAAGCCACGAAAGAAGACACGAAGGACACGAAGAAGACTGAGCGACCGCCGCCGCGAAGCGGCGGGCGGTGCGAAGAGAGCCGCAACACAAACCCGTGTAATCCCCGATTGGTTTGTGGTTGCGGCTCTCTTCACACCACGTCGGGGCCGGCTACGCCGGCCCGGCGGTCGCTGCAATCTCCGCGGGTTTTGCGGTCTCTGCGTTTAGCCGTTGTCTTCTTCGTGTTCTTCGTGAGTTTCGTGGCTTTGACTGCTTCGTGTTTTCGTGGTTGCCTTCACGTGGTCTCTGCGAGCTCAACGGTCTCTGCGTTCAAATCCTCGTCTTCTTCGTGTCTTTCGTGGGTTTTCGTGTTTTCGTGGTTGCCTTTCGTGATCTCAATCCAGCGCTACCGCGCAGGCGTGGAAACGAACATGTTGCCCTTCCGCCTCAGAATGATCCAGTGAGGGCACTTCTGCTGATCGAGGTAGAGCCGCTCGCAGTCGTCGCAGCGCACGCACTCGCTCGCGATGATCTTCGGTCCGCGAATCGCGCCCCACTCGCACGTCTTCTCGCAGATCTTGCAGGTGCTGCATTCCGACCAACGCTTGATGCGGAACACCGTCAGGTTCGACAAGAGGCCCAGCGCCGCGCCGACGGGGCACAGGAACCGACAATACAGGTTCCGCACGAAGACCGTCGCGAGGAGCAGCACGGCGAGCCCGATCCACATGCCGGTCGTGCCGAAGAGCCCGAACATCCAGAACGGCTCGACGTACCGGTAGACCGAGACGTCGCGCGTCACGAGGAAGTACGCCAGCACGCCCACCAGAAGGCCGTACTTGATCAAGTTGGCGTGCTTCTCGATCCTCACCGGGATCTCGACGCGCATCTTCCTCGGCACGACAGGATCCATCAGCTGAGTGAGCGCGCCGAAGGCGCAGATGCGGCCGCAGTACAGGCGCCCCCACAGGATCGTCGATCCGATCGCGAACACCCACAGGAGATACGTCGGCAGGCTGTACTTGAAGATGGGCAGGCTGAGATCGGCGACCGCGAACAGGTCCACCACCGAGACGAGCCGGCTCTTCCAGAAACCCATGTAGCCGACCGCCGCGACGAGCGTCGCGTACTTGAGCCGCACGCTCTTGCGGAAAAAGCCGACGAGCGCGAACGCCATGAAGGCGCCGAGCAGCGCGAGGTCGAGCGCCTGTGGACCGAGGATGTCACCCCAGCTTTCGACGACAGGGTCCACTACTTCACGGCCTCTGGCGGCAACAGCTGTCTGGCGACAATGCGCGTGCTGTCCCTGATGGCGCGAGCGGCGCTGCCGATGCTGATCGAGGCTCGCGAGACCGCGTCGACATCGGCGCCAACCCTGAACGGATCGCGGAAACTCTTGCCCTTGAACTGCGCGGCGAACTTTGGCGGCTCCACCGAGAAATAGCCGTACGGCTCCGAGTCGTACGTGACCACGGCCCCCGTGATCACGCCGGTCATGTCCATGCCCACCAGAATGTGGATCGGGCCGTGGTACCCGTGCTCCTGCGGCACCAGATCGGTCGTCCAGAAGGCGATGCCGATCGGCGCGGCCGGCGGATTCGCTTTCGGATCGGCCGCGAAAGCCTTGAAGTGCAGCGGCTCCCCGGCCAACGGCGAGAACGCCGCCGCCGCGGGGAACAGCCGCTTCAGCTCGGCGGCCGGGTTCGGCGTCGTGAAGATGCGCTCGGCGGCAGCGACGGCCATTCCGCAGCCGAGCGACAGGGCGATCAGGGCGAGCGGTGTCCGCTTCAACGTCTTCACCAGGAGTTCCTGTTCAGGGCAGCGATTATACAATCGGCGCGTGAAGGTCGGTGCGGGTCTTCTCGTTGGTCTCGGTGCGGCCGCGCTCATTCTCCTGATCGATACACTGCTCAGCGCCGGTTCGCGCGGGGGGCTCAGCCCCTTCGAGCTCGTCGAGCTCAGAACCTACGACTGGCGTCTTGTGCACACTGCGAGGCCGCAAGCTGCGGGCCGCGACATCGCGCTGGTCGAGATCGACGAATACTCCCTCCGCAATCTTCAGGCGAACGCGGGCCGCTGGCCGTGGCCCCGGATCGTGCATTCGTGGCTGCTCGACTACCTGATGCGCGGGCCCGCGAAGGTGATTGCCTATGACGTGAACTTTGCCGAAGCTGACACGCGCCGGGGGTTCGACTTCGGTGCGGACACCGCATCGGGAGCCGAGTCCGATCAGGCGCTGGTCGACGCCGTAAAAGCCGCCGGAAACGTCATCCTGGTGGCCGACGCCACCTACGAGGCACGTGAAGGCCAGATGCCCCCCTTGTCTGAAAGCGGCTTCACGGTGGCGGCTGCACCCGGCTTCATCGAGCGGCGCGTCGTCTATCCGCCGTTCAAGACGCTCGCGGCCGCCGCAGCAGGCATCGGCCACAACCTGTTCATGCTCGACGCCGACGGCCCGCTGCGGCACACGGTTCCGCTCGTCCGATCCGGCAGCCGTGCGATCCCCTCGCTCGGCCTCGCGGTGGCCATGCGCGTCGCCGCGATCAGGCCGTCCGATGTCCGTCTCGACGACTTTGGAGCGCGAGCCTCTCCGCCTTCGCGTGAAGCGTCCGCGGGCCACCGGGGCGCGGTATTGAAGATCGGCGATCGCACGCAACCGCTGGCGTGGCGGCGTGTGAAATCCACAAGTGGTCCCGAGAGTTTCGTCTGGGCGTTGATCAACTTCCGGGGCCCCGCGCTGCTCGACGATCTCACCCGGGCCACCTATCCGACCTACTCGTTCTACGACCTCTTGTACTCCAGGGAGCAGATCCTCGCGGGCGTGAAGCCGAAGATCGATCCCGCGGTGTTCCGCGACAAGATCGTCTTCGTCGGCGCGACGGCTGCGGGGCTGTACGACGTCTTCGAGACGCCGTTCGCCAGCGGCAAGATGCCGGGCATCCAGGTTCACGCCGCGGTCGTCGACGACATCCTCTCGAACCGTTTCCTGCGCGCGGCCCCGGACAGCGTCCGCATTGCGACGGTCGTCATTGCGGCGCTGGCGATCGGCGTGGCCGCAACGACGCTGCCCGCGTGGTGGGCGGCCGGCGTGACGCTCATCGGCGTCGCGACCTTCGGATGGGCGGTGACGCGGGCGTTCGCGGGTGGATCCTGGCTGAATTTCACGCAGCCGGTGGCGGCGACGGCGACGGCGCTCTTCGGCGGCGTCGCGTATCAGTACTTCGTCGAAGGGCGCGAGAAGCGGAAGATGAAGCGGCTGTTCGGGCAGTACGTGTCGAAGGACGTGTACGAGCAGCTCGTCGCGGACCCTGCGCGCGCGCGCCTCGGCGGCCACCGGCGCGACATGACGGTGCTCTTCTCCGACATCCGCGGCTTCACCACCGTGACGGAGCGCGGCGAGCCCGAAGAGATCGTCGGCATGCTCAACGAGTACTTCACGCGCATGGTGGAGATCGTCTTCCATCACCACGGGACGCTCGACAAGTTCGTCGGCGACATGGTGATGGCGCTCTTCGGCGCGCCGCTCGACGATCCCGAGCATCCCGACCATGCGGTCGCCGCGGCGCTCGACATGCTCGACGCGCTGAACACGCTGAACGCGCAATGGCGGGCCGAGGGGCGGCCCGAGCTCGACATTGGAATCGGCATCAACACCGGGCCGATGATCGCCGGCAACATCGGGTCGGAAGCCATCATGAGCTACACCGTGGTGGGCGACGCGGTGAACCTGGGCTCCCGGCTCGAATCGTTGAACAAGGAGTACGGCACACGGATTATCATCAGCGAGACGACCCGCGACCGCCTCAGCCGCCGCTATCGTGTTCGCCCGCTCGGAGATGTCATCGTCAAAGGCAAGACGCGGCCGGTGGCGATCTTCGAGCTGGTGTCGCGTCTCTGACGTTCGTTGTCGCACCCGGCGGCGGCGAGGGCGCCCGGATGCAAACGAACTGCAGAGACCCGATGCCATGGGCCGTCGAAACTCCGGTGAAGGATGAGGGCCCAGATGAGAGCAGTCATTCCGGCGGTGGTATTCGTCGCGCTGTGCTCGCCAGCCTACGCGCAGATCGGCGACCTCCTGAAGAAAGCACAGGAGATCGGGGAGCAGCAGAAGAAGAAGCTCGACGACGTCATGATCAGCGCCGAGGAAGAGCGGCAGATCGGCGAGGAGGTCAGCGCAAAGATCCGCCAGCGGTTCGGCGTCGTCCAGAACGCTGGTGTCCACAAGTACGTGACGCTGGTCGGCACGATGGTCGCGCGGCAGTCGGAGCGGCCGGCGCTGCCCTGGACGTTCATCGTGCTCGACACGGACGGGGTCAACGCCTTCGCGTCGCCCGGCGGCATCGTGCACATCACGCGCGGGGCGCTCGGGCTCATCAGGAACGAAGCGGAGCTCGCGGGCGTGCTGGCGCACGAGATCGGTCACGTCGCCCACAAGCACACGGTCAACGCGATCGAGAAGAGCCACGCCGTCAAGATGGGGACCAGCGCGACGATGGCCGATCGCGCGCCGTTCCTCGATCAGCTGACCAACAAGGCCTACGAGATGGTGCTCGAGAACGCGTTCGATCGCGGCGACGAGGCCGATGCCGACAAGGCGTCGGTGCAATACACGCAGAAGGCCGGCTACGCGTCGGGAACGCTCGCCGACTTCCTCGCGCGGCTCGACGACCGCAACAAGGATCAGCCGGCGCGCAACGGCCTGTTTGCCTCGCATCCGGAGACCAGGGAACGGATCGAGAAGATCCGTCGGCAGGCCGGGACGAAGACAACCGCGTCCGTCGAGGCGCGCTACAAGCAGCACATCAAGTACGAACCGATACCCATCACATCGATCGCGGCGGTCGAAGACGGATCGGCCGGATTGACCGGATCGACGTCGAGAAAGTCCGGCGACAAGAGCAAGGACAAGAAACCGGCCGAGGAGCCGAAGAAGAAAGGATTCGGTCTCGGCAACCTGATCCCGACCGTGGCGCCCGAGAGCAAGTCGGCGCAGGTGTCGGCGTCGGGCGGCGCGCGAGGAGTCGGCCCCGATCGCGCGGCCAGGGGCGGCGGAAATGCCACCGTCGTGAAGGTCGTCGTCAGCGACGCCGAGCTGGAGACGTTCAGGAAGGGCATCGCCTGACGTCCAACGACTGATGCGGCGACCCTAAAAGGGTCGCCCTACGAGCGTGAACTAGGTCCTTGGTTCTTGGTTCTTCGTGCTTGGTCCGTCCAACGGTCCCTGGTCCTTGGTGCGCGGACGGGACCAAGAACGGACCGAGCACCAAGAACCAAGAACAAAGGCCGTCGCTTCACATCGCAGTTTGTCAGACAGTGTTCAGCGCAGGATGCGGTTCAGCCCGACAGGCGCAGGAACCGGCGCACGCGGGCGACGAAGGTCTGGGGCGTTTCCGCGGCGCCGCCGGGCGTCCGGGTCGCGCGGTGGCGCTCGAGCCCGGCCCGCCTCGTCTCGACCGCCGCGGCGACGCGTTCGACGATCGCCCTGTCCGCCAGGACGACGCGGCGGAAGGATTCGGCGCTGATTTCGATCAGCTCGCAGTCGCTGACGGCCGCGACGGTCGCGCTGCGCGCGTCGCCGGTCAGCAGCGACATCTCACCGAAGAACGCGCCTTCACGCAGCCGCGCCACCTCGCCGTCGGTCTGCGAGAGCGTCACCGCCGCTTCGCCTCGCGCCAGCACGAACATCGACGCGCCCGGCTCGCCTTCACCGACGATCACTTCGCCCGCCGCGTAGAGGACGGTGCGGGACGCGCCGGCGAGCTGCGCCCGCTGCTCGCCGGTCAGCGACGCCAGGATCTCCACGCCGTCGAGCGACCGTGCCCGCGCGCCCTCGTCTGGCGGCGCGGCGCTCACGCCCTGCTCGATCTGCACTTGAATCGGGTACGGAATCGTCACGCCATGACGCCGGAAGGCGTAGTAAATGCGCGTGCGGATGAGATCGCGCACGCGCTCGTCGGCCGCGAAGTCGGCCGTCCACACCCGCACTCGATAGGTGATCGCGGACGCCGCGAAGTCGGCGACCAGTACCTCCGGCGCGGGGTCCGCCATCAGCAGCGGCGCCCCTTGAAGGGCCGAGAGAATCACCGCCTTCACCTCGTTCGGGGGCGTGTCATAGCTGGCGCCGACCTCCACCTCCACTCGTGTGTCGAGCGTCGGCTCGGAGTAGTTCGTAATCGTGTCGCGCGACAGCGCGCTGTTCGGCACCACGACGAAATTTCCCTGTTTGGTGCGGATCTTCGTGGCGCGCCACGTGATTTCGCTGACCATGCCGTCCTTGCCGCCGATCGTCACCCAATGGCCGACGCGGAACGGCTTCTCGATCTGAATGGCGAGGCCGGCGAAGAGGTTGCCGAGCGTGTCCTGCAGCGCGAAGCCGACGACGACCGCGCCGACGGCCGTCGCGGCGACGATCTTGTCCTGAAAGAAGAGCATCGCCGCGAGCCCGAACAGCCCGATCACGAGCGCGTCCTGCACGATATGCGGGAAGCGATCGGGAATCCGATCCTCACGCCAGGGATTGATGACGATCGAGACGAGGGCGTTCGCGATGCCGAAGGCGAGAAGCAGCGGGCTGGCGGTCCGGATCTGCGTGACGACGTCGGCGGGCAGCCGGCCGAACGCGACCAGCGCGGCAGCCACCGTGTAGGCCGCGAAGAGCGCGGACGAGATCAGCAGCCGGCTGCGAACGTGCCGGTTGATGCTCGCGCCTCGAAACGCGAGCGCGGTCACGAGAAGCGCAAGCCCGACGATCATTGAAGGCGGTTGATTTCGTTGCCAGGACGTGCGTCCCGCCCGGCGTCACCGAACTCACTGCCGCATGGCCGCCATGCGATCGAAGAGTTCTTTGAGCAGCAGGACCCCCGCTTCAGCCTCCTGCCGGTTCGGTTCCTCGTTGGCATCGTTCCAGCCATAATCGTCGCCACCGGGAATCGGCTGCACGACGATGCCATCCCGCCGCGCCACCACATTCAGGTCCTTGTACACCAGGCTGTAGTGGACGTCTTCCTGCGGAATCAGCCAGGCGATCTGCCCCCGCACCGGTACGATGCTCTCATCCGACCAGAGCTTCCTGCCGCCATACCCCGGGCAACTGATGATCACTCTCTGCGGCACCGATGCCACATCCTGCGGCGACTGAAACTCCCTTGTCTCGATCACGCCGCCGGCAATCAGGAAGTCGTTCATCAGCTGCCGCGAGTAGTCGGCGATATTGAACGTCATCCGCGATGTCCGACTCGCGTACTTCGTCGGAAACGGATGCGTCCCCGGTGGCAAATCCTGCAAGTCCGGCGTGATGTCCGCTATTCGCGGCTCGTAGTGCGCAAAGTCATGGGTCGCGGAGTCCTCCGGCTGCTTCGCCGGCCCCGGGCTCGCCTCTCGTCGCTCAGCCCCATTGCCTTCTGACGGTGCCGTGTCCGAGAGCCTGTACGCATCCGTCCACTCAATCGGAGTTCCCGGCAGGCCGAGGTAGCTCTGATACATGGCAAACGACGTCCGCGCCATCGCCTCCCACTGGGCGCCGAACTCCGGGGCCGCAGCCGACGTCAACGCGATGCGCGAGTCCGGACTCCACACGCCCGTCGCCCTCGACGACCGCACGTACGGCGGCCGTTCCTTCGCAAAGATCGTCACGCGCAGCCCCGTTCGCTGCGCCGTGATCGCCGCCGTCAAACCGAGCGCCCCGCAACCGATCACCGCCACGTCGCGGCTTCCCGTCGCAGCCTCGCGAGCCTTTTTCACCGCGATATCAGCAGCCCCCCACGACAGCGACCACCCGCTTCCGCCGTGTCCAAAGTTGTGCACGACAACCTTGTTGCCCACGTGCTCGACGTCCGTCCTTGGCCCCGCGGCGCGAAACGGCCTCAGGCAAACCGTCGTTCGGAAGATCCGGTCGACATGGGCCCGTATCGGAACGATCGGCCCCACCGCGTCGTAAAACGGCAGCGCCTGCACCCCGCCCGCCGCAGGAGCACTCCCGCGTCTCCCGCATCCGGCGAGGCCGGCCAGGCCCAATCCGGCAAACGCGCCCGACTGCCGCAAGAAGGACCGACGATTCATGGGCGCATCTCCTGACGTTCGCCGTGAGGCCGGCACCACTTCACGACCCGACGCGAATGTCCCCCGATGGTTTGCGCAGAGGCCGGCCGTGCCGGCGCCGCACGAGCGCTTAACAGCCCGTGGTGAAAGTCCGGCTGCATTCGGGGCCCCCAGCGCGGCTGCCGCGCTGGGGACCCCGTTCGGCCGGCGATGCATCCCCGCTGGCTGCGTTCCTCCTCCCTCAAATATTCCCGATATTCTCAGTCGTCGCGCCTTGCCATCGGGGCGCCTCGCCGGCCTCGGTGCGACGCCGGGACTTTCACCACGGGCTGTTAAGAGCGTAGTGCACGACTGCCCGGCGGCCAAACAGTCACCTTCGCCCGCGAATGAGGCGTTCGCGACCATAGGAACGATTAGCCATTAGATGGCCATCCGCCACTAGCCTTCAGCCATTGATTGCCTCAGCCACGTAGTCGATCTGCGCCTCGGTCAGCTCCGCATACATCGGGAGCGAAAGAATGCGCGCCGAGGCGGCCTCGGTCGCGGGGAAATCCCCGGCCTTGTAGCCGAGCCAGGCGCAGGCTTCCTGCAGATGTGCCGGGACCGGGTAGTGGATTCCGGTGTCGATCTCACGTGCGCGGAGCCGGTGCTGCACGGCGTCCCGCTGGCCCGTTTCGATCACGTAGAGATGATAAACGTGCTCGATGCCGGCCGGCGCCGTCGGAGTCCGCACGCGACGTGCGAGCCGCGCGGCGTATGCGTCGGCGTGGCGGCGCCTCGCCGCGTTCCAGCCGTCCAGATGCGGCAGCTTGACGCGAAGCACGGCGGCCTGCAGCGCATCGAGCCGCGAGTTGGTGCCGGCGATGGCATGGTGGTACTTCACGCGCTGGCCGTAGTTGCGCAGCAGCCGCAGCTGTTCGGCGGCACGATCGTCGTCGGTCGTGATCATTCCGCCGTCGCCGAACGCGCCGAGATTCTTCGACGGATAGAAGCTGAACGCCGCGGCGTGGCCGAAGCTGCCCGCCCGCCGTCCCTTGTATCGCGCGCCGTGGGCCTGCGCGGCATCCTCGATCACCAACAGGCCGTGCCGCCGCGCGACCGCCAGGACGGCGTCAAGGTCGACCGGCTGGCCGTAGAGATGCACCGGCACGATGGCGCGTGTTCGCGAATTGATCGCCGCCGCGAGGGCGTCCGGGTCGATGGTGTAGGAGGACGGGTCCATGTCGACGAGGACCGGCCGCGCGCCGACCGCGGTAATCGCCTGGACCGTCGCGATGAAGGTGTTGGCCGCGGTGATGACTTCGTCGCCCGCGCCCACGCCGAACGCACCGAGCGCCAGCTCGATTGCGGAGAGACCTGTGGCGACGCCAATCGCATGGCGCGTCCCGATGAAGGCGGCGTACTCCGCCTCGAAGCGCTCGACCGCTGCACCCAGGATGAAGTCGGCGCGCGCGATCACCTCTCGAACCGCCCGGTCCAATTCGCCGCTGATCGGCGCGTGCTGCGCGCGGAGATCGACGAACGGCACATGCATGGTGGCAATCATCGTTTCAATCCAAGGCCCAGATAGACGACCGGCCGGATGATGCTCCACCAGTCGGCCAGGCCGCGCATTTTCGTATATCCCAGCTCGTGCGGCGGGTAGATTTTGGTCACGGGCACTTCGACATGCCGGTATCCGAGCCGGATGGTCTTCAGCAGCAGGTACGGCTCGAGCTCGTATCGGTCGAGCCACGCCTGGCGCCAGTCGATTCGCGGATCGCGAAGCAACTCGGTGCGAAACGCGCGAAATCCGTTGGTGCTCTCGGTGACGCGCTTCCCGGCCGTCATCGACACGATCAGCGGATGGACCACCCGCGTGCCGAACACGCGATACTCCGGCATATTACCGAACCCGCCCCCGCCGAGATAGCGCGACCCCTGAACGAAATCGGCGGTGCCGTTCAGGATCGGCTGAAGCAGCGCCGGAATCTCGAGCGGCTCGTCCTTGTCGTTCCCTGCCTGGATCACCAGAACCTCGTAGCCTTTGTCCAGCGCGTACTGGAACACGCGTTTCATCGACGCGCCAACGCCCTGATTCGTCTCGTTTCGAAGAACGACGACGCCCGGGTCGATGCCGACGAGCGCGCCGTCGGTCGATCCGTCGTCGTGCACGAGCAGATCGTACGCGCGGTTCCGCGGGTGACGGGCGAGCGTTCGGCGGATCTTCTCGCCTTCGTTGTACGCGAAGGCGGCGGCCAGGACGCGCATTCTAGCCTCGTGAGCGGGCCGCTTCTGTCCATCGCTCGTCCTGAGCCTGTCGAAGGGCGAGCCGCCGAGATGGCTCGTGGTTCGACAGGCTCACCACGAGCGTGTTCAGACACATCGCGCGCACAACGCTACCGGCGGATTTTCGGCGGCCGCGTGATGGGACGCGGCAGGGGCGCGACGGCCGTCCACTCGGGACGGCGCCGGACGTCGAGGCCCTGCTCGTACGGAATCACGATGCCGAACGGACATTCGACCGAATCGACCGGGCCGATGACGCGCGCGGGGCTGCCGGCGACCAGCATCCCCGGCGCCACGTCGGCGGTCACGACGCTGCCGGCGCCGACGAGCGCGTTCTCGCCAATCGTGATGAGCGGCAGCAGCGTCACGTTCACTCCGACGCGCGCGCCGCGCCGGATCGTCGGGCCCTGCATGCATTTGCCGCAGATGGGGTGGGGATCGTTCGCAATCGTCACGCCCGGCGCCAGGAACACATCGTCCTCGATGACCGTGAACTGCGCGATGTAGACGTTGCAGTGAATCTTCACCCGGTCGCCGATGACGCAGCCGTAGTCGATCGTCGAATTGTTCCAAAGCGCGCAGTGACTGCCGATGCGGTTCTCTTCCCGCACGATCGCGTGATGCCCGGTCTCGAAGACGTCGCCGATCTCGACCGCGGCGTAGATGATGGTTCCCGAGCGGATGCGCGCCCCGGGCCCGACGCGCGTGTCGCCGGTCACGCCCGGACGGCCGGACGGATAGCCCAGCAGCACACCGGGATCGATCACGCTCCCGTCGCCGAGGTGCACGTCCACGGCGCCGATCACGTCACACTTCAACGGCGGCGCCTCGCAGCCGCATCGACGCCTCGATGGCGGCCAGCGTCCGGACCACGCCAAGACCGAAGCGGCCTTTCGCGAGCTGCGGCCGTCCCGTCACGATGCTGGCGACAAAATCCAGGCACTGATTCTTCAGCGGCTCGCTCGGCTCGATCTTGGGGCTGACGATATCGCCATCGCGCACGAGCAGCTTGAACTCTCCGTACGAATCCACGATGGCTTCTCCGGCCGACACGCCGCGCTCGAATACCCGCACCCGCTCGCCGTCGTTCAGGTCGTTGAACACGACGCGCCGGCGGCTGCCGACGGCGACGACCTCCCGGACCTTGTCCGGATCCGTCCAGCTCACGTGGATATTGCCCACCACGTCGCTGCTGTAGCCCAGCGTGGCGAAGGCGACGTCGTCGCGAGTCGTCCGCAGCACCCGCGTGCCGATCGCCGACGCCCACAGCGGCTGTTCATCGAGCAGGTAATTGAAGATCGCGATGTCGTGCGGCGCCAGGTCCCACACGGCATTCACATCCTGCCGGATCGGACCGAGGTTGGTGCGCGTCGCGTGCAGGTAGTACGGCCGGCCGAACTCGTCCGGCCTCATGCACTCCTTCATCTTGCGGACGCCCCCATTGTACAGGAACGTGTAGCCGACCATCAGGACGCGGCCAGCCGACTCCGCCAGATCATAGAGCGCGTTGCACCCGTCGACGTTGAGCGCCATCGGCTTTTCCACGAGGACATGCCGGCCGTTGTGCAGCGCGATGCGGACCAGTTCCTCGTGCGTGGACGCCGGCGTCGCAATCACCAGCGCGTCGACGTCGTCGCGTGCGAAGAGATCGTCCAGGTTGTCGCAGGTGGACACGGCACGATGCCGGTCCCGAGCCAGGGCGAGGCGATCGGGCCGCCGATCGCACACGACGGTCAGTTGCGCATCGGGCAGCTCGTTCAGGACGCGCGCGTAATTCGGCCCCCAGGAGCCGAACCCGACGAGGGCGAGTCGAACGCGCTGCCCGGCGGGGTGGCGATCATGCGGCACAGGGCCGTCAACAGTAAATCCGGCGGTTATCGTGAGTCAACCAACGCGAGCGCGCCTCTCATCAAGACAGGCTGAGCCACGGCACCGCTGAAGCGGTGCCCTACGACATTGACTCCTCTCGTACGTCGGAGGCACGGCACCGCTGAAGCGGTGCCCTACGACCTCTGACTCCTCTCGTACGTAGGGCACCGCTTTAGGGGTGCCGCCGGCTATTTCAGCGGTGCCGCCGGCTATTGCACGCGCAGCGCGACGATGGGATCCACTCGGGTGGCGCGAAGGGCGGGGATCACGCTGGCGACGAAGCCCGAAGCGGCAAGCAGCAGGGACACTCCCACGAAGACGATCGGATCGAGCGGGCTGACGTCGTACAGCAGGCCGGCGATCGCGCGTGTAATGACAAACGACGCCGCGAGGCCGGACGCCGTGCCGCCGGTGACGAGCAGCATGCTCTTCCCCAGCACCAGCCGCAATGTGCTCGCGGCATCCGCGCCGAGCGCCATGCGCACACCAAGCTCGCGGGTTCGCTCGGTCACACTGTACGACACGACGCCGTAAATGCCGACGATCGCCAGCAGCAGCGCCGACACCGCGAACGCGCCGAGAAGCAGCATGCTGATGCGCGGGAGGAAGACCGACCGGGACACGACGTCGACCATCGTGCTGACATCGTAGATGGGCTGTTCGGCGTCGATGGCCAGCACTTCGCGCCGAATCGAGTCGACGAACGCCTTCGGATCGGACGCGGTCCGCACGATGAGCGCCATGCCGTTCAACGGCGACTGCCACGCCGGCATGAACAGCTCCGCCCGCGGCTCGCTGTCCAGGCCGTAATGCTTGACGTCGCCGACGACGCCGATGACTTCGCCGAGGCCGTGCGGGTTGCGCACGACCCTCCCGATGGGATCCTCGCCGGCGAAATATCGCCGCGCCATCGTTTCGTTGATGACGATCGTGCCCGGAGCGCCCTGGCGATCGCGATCGTCGATGAGCCGCCCCTTGAGCAGCGCGATCTTCATCGTCTCGAAGTAGCCGGGCGTGGCCGTGCGGATGTCGGCGCGCGGCTCCTCGCCGTTGGCCGGCGCCTTCTTGCCGTCGATCGTGAACGGCAGCGCGAAATCGATGCCGACCGGATACATCGGCAGGGCGCTGACGCCCGCCGCCGACTGCACGCCTGGCAGCGACCCGACGCGGCGGATGGCGTTCATGTAGAAGCGCGTTCGATCGAGACCGGTCCGATACCTGGTCTGAGGAAGGTAGATCTGGACGGCGAGCAGATTGGCCGGCTCGAAGCCCGGCGAGACGCGCATCAACTGCGCGAAGCTGCGCGTCATCAACCCGGCGCCGACCAGCAGCATCAGCGCCAGCGCGACCTCGATCACGACGAGCGCGCTGAGCAGCCGGCCGCCGGAGCTCCGCGTCGCGCCGGAAAACGCGTTCATCGTGTCGCAAAGTCCCGCGCGCGACGCCTGGAGCGCCGGCACCAGGCCGAAGACGAGCGCGACGAGCACCGACACGATGAGGGCGAAGAGCAGCACGCCGCCGTCGAGCCGCACCTCCTGCATGCGCGGCAGGCTGCCCTCGGGCAGCGCGTGCACGAGGCGTACGCCCGCCCACGCGACGAGCAGTCCGAGCGCGCCGCCGATCGCGGAGAGCAGGAAGCTTTCCGCCATCACCTGACGCACGAGCTGCAGGCGTCCGGCCCCGAGCGCGGCGCGGACGGCGATCTCGCCGCGCCGGCTGGAGAGGCGCGCCAGGATCAGGTTCGCGACGTTGGCGCAGACGATGAGCAGCAGGAATCCGACGGCGCCGGAGATCATGAGGAGCGCCGGCCGCACGGTCGTGACCAGTTGTTCCTGCGCCGCGATCACGCGCGCGCCCCAACCTGTATTACTGTCCGGATACGTCGTGGCGAGGCGCCCCGCAATGAGCGTCATGTCCCGTTGTGCCCGCTCCAGCGGCACGCCGTCTGCGAGGCGTCCGACGACATTCAGCGAGCGCCCCTTGCGCGACCGGCCGTGGGCGTCGCTCGGGTCGAAACTGAGCGGCGTCCAGATATCGACGTTCCCGCCCGGCGGGAAGTCGAACGCGGCAGGCATCACGCCGATCACCGTGTACGGCTGCGCGTCGAGCTGAATCTTGCGCCCGATCGTGCCCGGCGATCCGCCGAAGTGCCGCTCCCAGAACGACTGGCTCAGGATGGCGACGCGATCGGCGCCCGGCGTGCCTTCCTCGGGGAGGAACGTGCGGCCGAGCATGGCGTTGACGCGGAGCATCGCGAACAGACCCGGCGTCGCTTTCACGCTGGGCACGTCCAACGGTTCGCCGTTGCCCGCGAAGGCGTAGCGGAGCTGCCGGAACGCGGCCATCGACCGGACCGCCAGGGACTGCTCCTGCCAGTCGACAAACGTCAGCGGCGCGACCAGGTCGGTGGTGCCGGTGGGGCTCTGCTCCCACAGCACGACCAGCCGCGAGGGGTCCTGGTAGGGAAGCTGGTTCAGCAGCACGGCCTTGATCACGCTGAAGATGGCGGTGTTCAAGCCGATCCCGAGAACGAGCGTCAGGATCGCGACGCCGGCGAAGGTCGGCTGCCGCGCGAGCGAGCGGAGCGCGTAGCGGAAGTCGCCGAGCACGTTGCCCATGAGGAACGCCGCCGTCAGTGTAACCGATACTGACACGAAGAGGTTCGGGGTTCAGGGTTCCGGGTCCAAGGTTCGTTCGCGTTCGGGGTTCCTGGTTCCGTTGAACGCCGAACCCTGACCCTGAACGTTGACCCCGAACCGAGAACGAACCTTGAACCGAGCGCGGCACGGGCACCAGTTCTGTGCGACGATGTCGCGCCGGAGGCTTGTATGAATTCGATGATCATCGGCGTGGCGCTCGTCGTGTTTGGCGTGGCGGCGGCCGCCCAGGGGCAGGATCGCATGCCGCCGATTCCGGCCGAAAAGCTCTCCGAGGCGCAAAAGAACGCCATCGCCGAGTTCAAGGCGGCGCGGTCAGTGGACATCTCCGGTCCGTTCGTGCCGCTGCTGCGCAGTCCCGAGCTCATGAGCCGGGCGCGGGCGATGAGTGACTACCTTCGATACAAAAGTGCGTTGCCTCCCCGGTTGAGCGAGTTCGTGATTCTGATGACAGCCCGGCGCTGGACCCAACAATACGAATGGAACGCCCACCAACCGCTCGCCCTCCAGGGCGGTCTCGGCGCCCACATCGTGAAAGCGATCGCCGACGGCCGTCGTCCCGACGGGATGGCGGACGACGAGGATGCCGTCTACACGCTGTGGGATGAAGTGCAGCGCAATCAGAAGGTGAGCGACGCGACCTACGCCCGTGCGGTGGCGAAGGTCGGCGAGCAGGGCGTGATCGACCTGCTGGGCCTCACCGGCTACTACACGATGCTGGCGATGGTGATGAACACGACGCGCACGCCGCTGCCGGATGGCGTCAAGCCGCCGCTCGCGCCGCTTCCACGGTGAGCCCACGTTCAACGCAGAGCACGCTGAGGTCGCAGAGACGAAAACTCAACCACGAAGACGCGAAGGAAACGAAGGACACGAAGAAGACCGGGCGTGCGACCGGCCCGCTCGCGGGCCGCGAGGGCACCAACGGCGCCGCAACACAAACGACCGCGATCGAACGTTTGTGATTGCGACGCCGTTGGCGCCATCGCTGAGCGGCCGGCTGCGCCGGCCGCAGGTCGCACGCGGATCTCCGCGTGCTCAGCGGTCTCTGCGTTCAAGACCGTTGTATTCTTGGTGTTCTTCGTGTGTTTCGTGCATTTCGTGATCTTCGTGGTGAGGCCCTTTCTTGTCTTAATATCTATCGATGGCTGCCGATTCTTCCGACGCGGAGCGCTGGCCGGCGCTGCCGCTCGCCTGGTGGGCGGACACGTACTCGACGCTGCACATGTGGACACAGGTCGTCGGCAAGGTGCGCCTCGCGCTGGCGCCGCCGGTGAATCACTGGTGGCACGTGACGCTGGCGGTGACCGCGCGCGGTCTGACGACGCGCGCGATGCCCTATGCGGGCGGGTCGTTCGAAATCGCCTTCGACTTCATCGACCATCAACTTCGCATCGACACGAGCGAGGGACGATCGCGATCGCTGGCGCTCGAGCCGCAGACCGTCGCCGAGTTCTACAGCCGCGTGTTCGCCTCTCTCGGCGAGCTCGGCATCACCGTGCACATCTGGCCGATGCCTGTCGAGATTCCCGCGCCGGTGCGATTCGATCTGGATCACGACCACCGGTCCTACGACGCGGCATCGGTCACGCGCTGGTGGCGCGTGGTCTCGCAGGCGGACGAAGTGCTCAACGAGTTCCGCGGGGAGTTCATCGGAAAGAGCAGTCCGGCGCACTTTTTCTGGGGCAGCTTCGACCACGCCGTCACCCGCTTCAGCGGCCGCCGCGCGCCGGAGCGCGAAGGGGCCGACCCCATCACGCGCGAAGCGTACTCGCATGAAGTGATCAGCGTCGGCTTCTGGCCGGGCAGCGCCGGGGTGTCCGACGCGGCGTTCTACGCCTACGCGGCGCCGGAACCGCCGGGCTTCAAGACCGCGCCGGTCGGACCGCGGGCGGCGTTCTACAACCACGATCTCAACGAGTTCATCCTGAACTACGAGGACATGCGCGCGGCTCCATCTCCCCGAGACGCCCTCCTCGAGTTCGCCCGGAGCACGTATGACGCCGGCGCATCGCTCGGCGGATGGGATCGGCAGGCGCTCGAGCGTCATTAAACAATTTGGAATTAAGAATCTGGAATTTGGAATTCGCGCTGAATGTGGAATTCTTGCGCATTTCAAATTCCAAATTCCAAATTCCAAATTGCTAATTCCGTCTTCGCGCGTCCCAGGCGTCGACGAGCCGCAGATAGTTGGCGCAGATATCTGCCGCGGCCTGTCCGGCGGTTCTCGTCCCGCTCAGAAACGCCTCTGACGGCTCCCAGAAGACCGATCGGCCGATCGCAAATCCGACGGCCGTCGGGCTGCCGGCTGCCGCGGCGAACCATCGATGGATCGTGTCGAGGTCCGCGGCTTTCCCGAGAATGATCTGCCGGCACCACGAATCAGCCGCGATGGCCGCGTCAATGATGCGGGCGCCTTCCTTCGACGGCGTCCCCTCGATCTTCCAGAAGTCCGGCGCAAGCGCGCGCCGGTACGCTTCTCCGATGAAACCGGCGAGCATCGCCGGCCGGCCCGACGCCTCGAATTCCTCCTCGGGCTCCTGCCGGCGCGCGACGAGCACCTCGATCACGAGCGGCTTGCCGGCGCCATGACACCAGGTCTGGAGCGCTTTGAGCTTCGCCCATTGCCCGTCGCGGATCTCTCGGTCATCGTCCGGGCGGTGGCGGACGAGCACCTTGACGAACGCGCCGGTCAGCGCGCGCGAGAACGGCTCGCACCACGCGAGCGGAAACGACCCGGCCTTCTCGGCCGGCGTGCCGACATTGACGCCGGCCTTCAACGCCTCGGTGATCACAGGCGACGCGTACTGCTCGTCGATCAGCAGCGCGCCGCATTCGCGCACCGCCGCCGAGCGGTCGCGCGCCAGCAGGAAGCCGTCGTACGCGAGACGCTTGACCTCCGCGATGCGCGTGCGTGGCATCGACCGCGCGTCGCACCATTCCTCCCACTGCCATCGATGATCGGCGGCGAGCATGTAGACGCGATCAGTATTCATGTGCACGCACGTCCTTGGTCCTTTGTTCTTGGTGCTTAGTCCGTTCCTTGGTCCTTGGTCCGTCCTTGGTCCGTGGTCCCTGGTCCCTGTTACCGATGTCCCCGGCCGTCCAGTCCGCGCACAAAGGACCAAGGACTCTGGACGGACCAGGGACTATGACGGACCAAGCACCAAGGAACCAAGGCCCAAGGACCAAGCGCGGTGAGATGTCTCATAGCCCCAGCCGGCGAAGATACTCACGGTTGCGGACGGCGCTGGCCGATGGCGTCCCCAGACCCGGCAGCACATCCTGTTCGACGACGATCCACCCTGCGTAGCCACCGGCGCGGAGCGCGTCGACCGCGCCGGCCAACGGCACCATCCCGCGGCCCAGCTCGCAGAAGATCCCGCGGCTGACCGCCGTGTGGTAGTCCCAGCCCTCGTCGCGGGCCGCGCGCGCGAGATCGGGGTCGCAGTCCTTGAAGTGGACGTGCCAGATGCGATCGAGATACCTGGCGATCGTGGCCAGCGGATCGCCGCCGCCGTACATCAGATGGCCCGTATCGAGGCAGAGCCCCAGGAGCGACGGCGTGGTTCTCGACAGCAGCGCGTCGATTTCACGCGGCGTCTCGACGTACCCGGCGCAGTGATGGTGGAACACCGTCCGCAGGCCGGCGGCATCCCGCACCGCGTCCGCGACCTGCCCGGCGCGTCCGGCAAACGCGTCCCACTCGGCCTCGCTCAAGCCGTCCTCCTCACGGATCCGGCCGGCGCGCGCGGTGCGGTTCGGCACGCTCGCGTTGTCGTCGGAGAGCACCAGCACCGTGTCGGGGCCGGCCGCCTCGGCCAGCAAACGCGCCGTCCGCACCGCTCGCGCGACGCCTTCGTCGAGCGCCTCCGCCCGGGCCAGTGCGACCGGCACGAACGCGCCGGCGAGCGCGAGGCTGCGTGTCCCGACGTCGGCGGCGAGCGCGGCGGGCGCGGTCGGCAGGAATCCCCAGTCACCCAGCTCGGTGCCCGAGTATCCGGCCGCGGCTATCTCGTCGAGGACCTGCGACGCGGGCGCGTGCCTGGCCGCCTTTTCGAATTCGAGCACCCCCCAGGAGCAGGGTGCGTTTGCCACACGAATCACAGGAAGTCGCGCCCCTTGCGCCGCGCCGTTTCATACGCCGCGCGCGCGCGCTGGACCTCGGGCGACGTGGACACCTCCGCAACCGGCACCTCCCACCAGGACTCGTAGCCGCTCACCCGCGCCTCGCGATCGACCGGGACGACGATGACCGAGGTTCGGGTGTCGGCGTGTGCGGCGGTAAGCGCCTCGCGGAACGATGCCAGGGTGTCGGCGCGCCAGACCCGCGCGCCGAGCGACGCGGCATTGGCGGCGAGATCGACCACCAGCGCGTCGCCGTCGAGATCGCCGGTTGCCGGATTGCGATGGCGGTAGCGTGTCCCGAACCCGCCGCTCCCGATCGACTCCGACAAGCCGCCGATGCTCGCGAAGCCCTCGTTGTCGAGAAGGATGATCGTGATCTTGATGCCTTCCTGCACCGCGGTGACGATCTCCTGCGCCATCATCAGGTACGACCCGTCGCCGACCAGGACGTACACGTTCCGGTCAGGGGCTGCCATCTTCACGCCGAGGCCGCCGGCGATCTCGTACCCCATGCACGAGTAGCCGTACTCCATGTGATAGCCCTTCGGATCGCGTGCGCGCCACAGCTTATGAAGGTCGCCCGGGAGGCTTCCGGCGGCGCAAACGATCACGTCGGTGGGGGCGAGGGTATCCTGCAACACTCCAATGACCTGCGCCTGCGAGATCCGCATGCGACCGGGCGCTGGGGCCTGACTGGGGACTGGGGACTCGAGAGCACCCTGCGGGTCCGGCGCGCACACGCGATCGACTTCGGCGCGCCATTCCGACCGCGACGCCGCCACCGCCCCGGTGTATTCCGCGCTCACGTGGTAACCGGCGACGAGCGGCAGAAGCTCGTCGAGCACCGCGCGCGCGTCGCCGACGAGCGACAGCGCCGCATGCTTCGCCGCGTCGACTTCCGCGACGTTGACGGCGATGAAGCGGACGTGCTCGTGCTGAAACGCCGTCTTGGAGGCTGTCGTGAAATCGCTCAGCCGCGAGCCGACGACGAGGACCAGATCGGCGTCGCGCGCCAGAAGATTCGCGGCGCGTGTGCCGGTCGCGCCGATGCCGCCGAGCGACAGCGGGTGCGGGTCCGGCAGCGCGCCCTTGCCGGCCTGCGTCTCGCCGACGGCAATGCCCGTCGCGTCCGCAAAACGCCGCAGCGCATCGGTGGCCTCGCTGTAGATGACGCCGCCGCCGGCGACGACGAGCGGCCGCCGGCTCGCGCGAAGGAGTCGCGCCGCCGCCTGCAGCCGATCGCGATCGGCGCGTGGGCGCGCGATCGTCCATACGCGCGGCTCGAACAGCGCCGCGGGGTAGTCGTACGCCTCCGCCTGCACGTCCTGCGGCAGCGCCAGCGTCACGGCTCCTGTCTCGGCCGGCGACGTCAGCACGCGCATCGCCTCGGGAAGCGCGGTGATGATCTGGTCCGGACGGTTGATCCGATCCCAGTATCGCGACACCGGCCTGAAGCAGTCGTTCACCGACACGTCCTGTGACTGGCTGGACTCGAGCTGCTGGAGCACCGGTGCGGGGCGCCGGCTCGCGAAGATGTCGCCGGGGAGCAACAGCACGGGGACGCGGTTGATCGTCGCGCCGGCCGCGCCGGTGATCATGTTGGTCGCGCCGGGACCGATCGAGCTCGTGCAGGCGAGCGTCCGCAGCCGGTTGTGCATCTTCGCGTAAGCGGCCGCCGTGTGCACCATCGCCTGCTCGTTGCGCGCGAGGTAGTAGCGCAACGCGGGTTCGCAGGGCGCCGCCTGAGCGGTGCCGTCGATTCGGGATTCGTAGGGCGCCGCTTGAGCGGTGCCGTCGGTTCGCAGTCCTTGCAGCGCTTCACCGATGCCGGCCACGTTGCCGTGGCCGAAGATCCCGAACACGCCGCCGAACAGCGGCTGCTCACGCCCGTCGCGCGCGGTGCGCTGCTGCGACAGGAATCGCACGACCGCCTGCGCCATCGTCAGACGTATCCGTGGCTGGGATGCCGTCATATGAACGGTTCTCCTCGAGCGGCGACGAACGCGGCGACTTCCTCGAGCGTCGGCATGAAGTTCGCGCAGCCGTGGCGGGTGACGACGATGGCGCCGCAGGCATTGCCCATGCGCGCGGCCCGCTCGAGCGGCCAGCCTTGCAGGTAGCCGTACAGAAACCCGCTGGCAAAGGCGTCGCCCGCGCCGAGCACGTTCAGGACCTCGATCGGGAACGGTGCGACGTCGGCGGGCGGGCTTTGCGCGCGGAGCACGGTGGCTCCGCGCGCCCCGCGCTTCAGCACCAGGGCGTCGATGCCGCTCTCGAGCAGCGCCGCCGCCCCGCGTCCGGCATCGGAGGAACCGGACGCGGCGGCGATCTCCTCTTCCGTGCCGACCGCCATCGTGGCCGATCGCAGCAGCCTCTGCATCTGGCCGGCAAACGCAGGCGCGCTCTCCCACTGATCCGCGCGGTAATCGATGTCCACGACGAGGGGAACCCCGGCCGCGCGCGCGGTGGCGGCCGCCGCGAAGGTCGCGTCGCGCGCGGGCTCGTGACTGAGCCCGGTGCCGGTCAGGAACACGACCCGGCTGTCGCCGACCGGCGCCCGTGCGACGTCATCGATCGTGAGCGCCCGGTCCGCGCAGTTGTCGCGATAGAACGTCAGGGGAAACCGGTCCGGCGGCTGGATCGTGAGGATGACGGCGCTCGTGCGGCGGCCGCGTTTGCGCGGGATGAATTGTGTGTCGACCCGCTCGCGCTCGAGGAACGTGGTCACGAAGTCTCCCACCTCGTCGTCGCCGACGGCCGTCAGCAGCGCCGAGCGCAGCCCGAGCCGGCGCGTCCCGACGCTCACGTTGGTGGGACACCCGCCGACGTACGCGTCGAAGCTGCGGACGTCGGTGATCGGGCAGCCGATTTCGTGCGCGTACAGATCGATGCTGCTGCGTCCGATGGCCAGCACGTCGTAGGTCATCGGGCCAGCGCGTCCGCGCCGCGCAGCGCGCACCCGCACGACTCGCGCACACGCAGCGCGTTCCTGAGCCGGACGATGCGGGCGCGGCCGCCCGGCCTGGCGATGCGGTCGACGAGCAACCGCGCCGCCGCCGCGCCCAGCTCGCGTTTCGGCAGATCGATCGTGGTCAGCCGCGGCGAGAACGCCTCCAGCCACGCGTGGTCGTCGCATGTGACGACGGCGACTTCGTCCGGGCAGCGCATGCGGTATTGCCGCAGCGCTTCCATGAATCCCACCGTCATCAGGTAATTGGCGATGAACACCGCGTCGGGGCGGCTCTTGAGCAGCTCGAGCCCCGCGCGATAGCCCGACTCGATTCGGAAGTCGCCGTCGACGACGAGCGCGGGATCGAGCCGGAGCCTGGAGTCGCGCAGCGCGGCCTTGTACCCGTCGAGACGCCGGCGGCTCGTGCTCGCGCCGCGCAGCCCGCCGATGAACCCGACGCGGCGATACCCGAGCCGCAGCAGATGCGTGACGCCCTGGTAAGCCGCGCCCTTGTCGTCCATTTCGACCGCGTCGGTCACGAAGCCCGGCACCGCGCGGGCGAGCAGCACCACCGGGACGCCCGCCTTCGCGAACGCGCGCTGGAGATCGGGCGGCATGCGGCCGGGCGCCTTCGTCAGGATGACCCCGTCCACGCGTTTGGCGAGGAACAGCCGGAGGTAGACCTCCTCTTTCCTGAGATCGTTATCGCTGCTGGCGATGAGCAGCGTGTAGCCGGCGGCGTGTGCCGTGTCCTCCGCGCCGCGGACGACTTCGGGAAAGAACGGGTTGGCGATGTCGGGGACGATCATGCCCAGCGTCTGGGACCGCTGCCTGGCGAAGCTGCGCGCGAGCAGATTCGGGTGATAGCCGAGCGTCGCGACCGCCGACTGGACGCGGGCCGTCAGCGCGGCGCTCACGAACGCGCTGTCGTTGAGCACTGCCGAGACGGTGGCCGCCGACACCCGGGCGCGCTTGGCGACGTCGTAGATGTTCGGCATCGGGTCACGAACCGCAGAGCCCGCTGAGCACGCCTGGTTCGACAGGCTCATCCTGAACCCTTCGCCCCCCGCTCACCCTGAGCCCGTCGAAGGGTGAGCATCTCGCTCAGGACAGGCTTGTCGAAGGATGCGCCCCTCGCCTTCAACGTTCGCGGCGGACATTCTAATACATCCGGGCGGCGATTCCCGCGGGCAGCGGACCACGATGGCGGTCACTCAGCAAAGCGGTTCGGCGCGCGGAAAATGGCTTGACATTGCGTTTTCAGGCACGCATTCTTTGGCGGCTGGCGAAGCGCTTCGTTGCCCGCCTGCGGCGTGCGCGACGCCCGCGAAAGACAAATGCAACCACGAAAACACGAAGGTACCAGAAAGGACACGAAGAAGAGTACGAAAAGGTTTCTTCTTCGTGATCTTCGCAACGGCTTCGTGCTTTCGTGGTTAACCGGAGCACTCTTCGCCCCACGATGACGAGTCAGACACCGTTGTATCGATCGATGCGCGTGCCCGCCGGCCGGACCGGGGCGGCCGTGAACCTGACGCCGCGGGCGCTCGGCTGGGACTCCATTCATTTCGCCGTGCGCCACCTGCCGCGCGGCGCCGTGTGGTCGGGGCGGACCGGGCGGGAGGAGCGGTGTGTCGTCCTGCTGCGGGGGCTGTTCTCTGTCGGCTGGGGCGGCGGTCCGCACCGCGTCGGCCCGCGCGCCGATGTCTTCGCCGGGTATCCGCACGCCGTGTACCTGCCGGCCGGCACCGCCTTCCGTATCGTCGCCGAGCGGTCCTGCGAGGTGGCGGACTGCCGCGCGCCGGCATCGGCCAGCCGCTCGGCTTCGCGAGGGCGGTTCGAGGCTCGCGTCATCGGGCCGGCGGACTGCGGCGGGGAGATCCGCGGCGGCGGGAACGCCACGCGGCAGATCGTGGACATCGTGCCTCCGGGTTTCCCGGCCGAACGGCTGCTGCTGTGCGAGGTCTACACGCCGGGCGGCAACTGGTCCAGCTACCCGCCGCACAAACACGACACCGACGACCCGCCGCGCGAAGTGGATCTCGACGAGATTTACTACTACCGCTTCCGGGATCCCGGCGGCTACGGCTTTCAGCGTTTGTACACGACCCGGCGCGATGAGACGCTTCGCGTCGTACACGGCGACGTCGTGGCGATCCGGGAGGGGTATCACCCGTTTGTTACAGCCCATGGCTACGATGCGTACTACCTGAACGTGCTGGCGGGCGAGCGCCGCTCGATGGCGGCGAGCGACGATCCGGCGCACGCCAGATTCCGGCGGCAATGGCCGCCGCCCGATCCGCGCCTGCCAATGGTGCAGCGGGCAGTGAGTGGATGATGACCAATTCTCAACTCCGGAGGAATTCATGAAACGGATGTCGCACGGCCTGCTGGTTCTCGTCGCGGTCTTTCTGGTGGGCCTGTCGAACGCTTCGGCCCAAGTCGATCGCGCCACGGTACTGGGCACGGTCAAGGATTCGAGCGATGCCGTCGTTCCCGGCGCCACCGTGACGGCGCGCAGCGTCGCGACCGACGTCCCGTCGCAGTCGATCTCCGATGCGCAAGGCGCGTTCATCATCGGCGGCCTCATTCCCGGGGCGTACATCGTCGAGGTCGAGCTGGCCGGATTCCAGAAGCGCAGCCGGCGGGTGGATCTGGACACCGGCTCGCGCACCCGCGTCGATTTCAGCCTGTCGCTTGGGGCCGTCGAGCAGAACATCACGGTCGTCGGTTTGTCGCCGCTGATGAACACCGAGCAGTCGACGCTCGGGACGGTGATCAGTCAGCCCGAAGTCCGACAGCTGCCGCTGTCCCTGCGGAACTGGGACGATTTGATCGGGCTCGCCCCCGGCGTGCAGGGCGATCGCTACACCGAGCAGGCGGGCAGCACGGCCGCCGGGCGCACGGGCGGGGTGAACGTCCACGGCATGCGGTCGCTGGCGAACAACTTTCTGCTCGACGGCCTCGACAACAACTCGATCTCCGAAAACGTCCAGGAGCTGACGACGCAGGTGTCGCGGCCGTCGGTGGATTCGATCGGCGAGTTCAAAGTGGTGACCAGCGCGTACTCGGCCGAGTTCGGGCGGTCGCCGGGCGCCGCCATCAGCGTCACCACGAAATCGGGCACCAACCTGTTCCACGGCACCGGATACGAGTTCCTGCGGAACGACAAGTTCAACTCGAACGACTTCTACTCCATCCGGCAGGGCGCGGCGAAACCGGACCACAAGCAGAACGACTTCGGCGGCAATCTCGGCGGCCCGATCGTGCGCGGCAGGGCGTTCTTCTTCGGCGACGTCGAGGCGACGCGGCTGACGCAAGGCGTCATCCGTCCGTCCGTCGTGCCGACCGCCCTCGAGCGCCAGGGCATCTTCGCCGGCACCGTGCGCGACCCGCTCACCGGCCTGCCGTTCGCGAACAACACGATCCCGGCCGAACGGATCGATCCGGTCGCGCGCCAGATCATGGACCTGTTTCCGCTGCCGAACGCCACGGGGCCGAACAACTACTTCCGCGTCGGGGCGAACACCACCGACGACTCCCAGCGGTACCTGCTGCGCAGCGACGGGCACCTGAGCGCGAGCGACAACATCTTCGGCCGCTTCTTCTACTCGGACCGCGATCGATTCATTCCCGGCAACTACGGCGGCATCGCGGACGGCACGAGCACGTCGGCGTGGGGCCGCCAGAACATGAAGACCTACACGTTCGCCGCCGGGTGGAATCACACGCTGGCCGCCAACGCGCTGAACGAGTTCCGCTTCGGGTACAACAAAGCGGATTCGCACGCCGTGCAGGATCCGTTCGGGCAGACCGGCATCGCGCTCAAGGGCGTGCCCAACGACCCGCGGGTGGCAGGCGGTCTGGCAGGGATCAATTTCAGCACCGGCGGCTATCGCCTCGGATCGCCGGATTTCCTGCCGAAATACCAGTTGACCGAGCAGTTTCAGTTCACCGACACGCTCACCTGGTCGCGCAATGCGAACCAGTGGAAGTTCGGCGTCGATCTGATGATGCCTCTGAAGAACACGTTCCTCGACGTGCCGGCCACGCGCGGCTCGGTGACGTTCCGTCCGACGTTCACGGGGCAGGTGCTCGGCGACTTCCTGCTCGGCTACGTGGCCGACGCGCAATTGTCGAACATCGCCGAGACGCACCAGCGGCTGTCGGCGTACGCCTTCTACGTGCAGGACGACTGGAAGCCGACCGGCAAGGTGACGGTGAACGCCGGCCTGCGATACGACTTCATGACGCCCGCGTACGAAGAGGACAATCACATGTCCAACTTCAACGGCGTGGACGGCCTCGTCCAGGCCAGGGACGGCTCGATCGCGGACCGCGCGCTGGTGAACCCGGATCGCAACAACTTCGCGCCGCGCCTCGGCCTCACCTACCTCCCGACCGAGAAGACGGTGCTGCGCGGCGGCTACGGCGTGTTCTACAACCTCTACGATCGCATCGGCAGCGAAGATCAGCTCTCGCTGAACGCGCCGTTCCTGATCAACAGCTCGGTCGCGGGCGCAACCGGCCGGCCGCAGTTCTTCCTGCGCGACGGTTTCCCGTCGAACTTCCTGACGCCGAACCTCGCCGTTCAGCGGATCCGCGCGATCAACCCGGCGGGAACCAAGACGTATTACCACCAGTGGAGCGCCGGGGCGCAGAAGCAGCTGACGGCGACGCTCGTGGCGTCGGCGGATTACATCGGGACGCAGGGACACCACATCTGGACGCTGCGCAACCTGAACCAGCCCAATCCGGTGACCAGGCTGCTCCCGTACCCGACGCTGGGGGCGATCGAGTACGCCGACCAGGACGGCTCGTCGCTGTACAACGGCCTCGAGCTCGCTATCGAGCGGCGCTTTGCCAGTTCAGTCGGATTCCGCGTGGCGTATACCCTCTCGAAGGCGACCGACAATTCCGGCGAGCATCTGTTCACCGGCGGATCACCGAGCTTCCTGCAGGATGCGACCAATCGCGACTCGTGGCAGGGACTGGCCGACCAGGACACGCGTCACCGCGTCGCCGCGAACTGGATTCTCGACCTTCCGGTCGGCTCCGGTCACAAATGGCTGGCGGATGGCGCGGCAGGGAAGATCCTTGGCGGCTTCACCTTCAGCGGGATCGTCACGGGCCGTACCGGACGGCCGTTCACGGTCACGCAGAGCGGCAACAACGTCGGCCAGCTGATGAGTGGCCTGCCGAACCGCATCGGCGATGGCGAGGGCGCCAGGACGGTCGATGCCTGGTTCGACAAAACCGCGTTCCAGGTCGTGCCATCGGGCACGTTCGGCAACTCGGGCCGTAATATCCTGCGCGGACCGGGGCTGATCAACGTGGACACGGCGCTGCAGCGGCGGTTCACGATCACGGGTCAGACGGCGATCGAGCTGCGGTGGGAAGTCTTCAACCTGTTCAATGCCGTCGAGTTCGGGCTGCCGGACTCGAACATCAGCAACAGCACGTTCGGTACGATTCAGCGTCTCGCCGGCGATCCACGCGTGATGCAGTTCGCGTTGAGGTTTGTCTTCTAGTTTGAACCCAGAACCCTGTCCCGTTCCCTCCAGGCGAGGGTAATGACGCCGACGTATTGATTTGGGACAAGCCACGGAGACACTGAGACACAGAGGCGCCCGCCGCTCGGCGGCGCCGCGTCGAGCGCGCTACCTGCAGCGTGTTCTTCTCTGTGTCTTTTGTGTCGAGATCGATGCCGTCGGCGGCCGGCTGCGCGCCGAACCATTTCGTCGCGCGCTCGAACCGGACACGCATCGAGAGGCGCAGTATACTCCGCCCCATGACGGCTTCTGACGAGCGGTGGGACGTGGTCGGCGTCGGCGCGAACTCGGTCGACTTCGTGAACCTGCTGCCCGGGTATCCGCAGCCGTTCGGCTCGTTCGCGAAAATGCAGATCAAGGATCGCCGCGTGCTGTGCGGCGGTCAGACGGCGACGGCGATGTGCACATGCGCGAGCCTCGGCCTTCGCAGCAAGTACGTCGGCGTCTCGGGCACGGACGAGAACGGCCGGCGCATTCGCGCCGAGCTCACGAAGCGCGACGTCGACATCGCCGACCTGATCATCCGCGACGCGGAGAACCAGTTCGCGGTCATTCTGGTGGACGAGACGACCGGCGAGCGCATCGTGTTGTGGGACCGCGACGACCGGCTGCGGCTGCGCGAGCGCGAGCTGCCGATCGAGGCGCTGACCGCGGCGCGCGTCGTCCACGTGGACGACGTGGATGACGACGCGGCGATTCGCGCGGCGCGGATAGCGCGCGGGGCCGGCGCGCTGGTCACGAGCGACATCGATCGGCTCACCGATCGCACCGAGGAGCTCGCGGCGAGCGTGACGCACGCGATTTTCGCGGAGCATGTGCCGACCCACCTGTCCGGCACCAACGACATGGAGGCGGCGCTTCGAAAGCTCCGCAGGAAGCACGACAACGTGCTGGTGGTCACGATGGGCGAGCACGGCGCCATGGCGCTCGACGGCGACCGGTTCCACCACGAGCCGGCGTTCAAGGTGCACGCGCTCGACACGACCGGCGCCGGCGACGTGTTTCGAGGGGGCTTCGTCTACGCCCTCGTGCACGGCCAACCGATCGAGCAGGCGCTCCGCACCGCCAATGCCGCCGCCGCCGTCAGCTGCACGCGGCTTGGCGCGCTGAACGGCGTGCCGACGCTCGACGAAGTCCGCGAGCTGATGGCCGCGAACGTGCAGCGGTGACCCGATGATGCCCGCACCGGTCACCACGCTTGTGACGGCGCTGATCTCGATGGCTCCGGCGGCACGGGATCACTACGGCCGGGGATTCGTGGCCGCCGCGGCGGGCGAAGCCATCGCGACCGTGCGCGCGGGTTGCGCCGGATGTGCCTGGGGCCAGACGGGGCGTGAAGCGGCGGCGCTCCGAGTGTTCGTGGACGGCAGGTACTCGCAGCACCTTCTGCTCTCGCGCGGCGAGACGGTCGCCGATTATCGCATCACGCTCGGCGCCGTGGCGCCTGGCCGCCACCGGCTGACGATCGATCGCGATCCGACGCTGAGCGCCGTCGGGGCAGGATCTGCGGCGATCGACGTCCCCGACGTCTCGATTCTCTCCCGGGGAAGCGACGATTTCACCGCACAGTCGATGGCGCCGATTCTCTACGCGCGGCCGAACACGGTCGGGCGCTTCACCGACCTGCCTCTTGTCGCGTGGTACGAGATCGTGCCGACGCCGCGGGGGCGACAGTTCCGCTATTCGGTGATCTTCTCGAACGAGGACGGCGGTACGGCGACCGATCGCCTGATGGCGACATGGGGACGCACGACCGACATCGAGTTCGTCTACGGCGTCGAGGTCGGCGGCGACGGGCGGATCCTCGCGGAGCAATTCCAGGGCCCGGGGCACGAGGTGCCGCCGTTCAAGGGCCGGCACGAGGCGCGTCATCCGCTGCTGTGGGTGTCGACCGACAACAACATGGTGAGCGAGTCGGGTCCAACGCGCGTGCGCTACGCGCCGGCGCCCGCGCGCTTCGACCTGCGCGACGAGTCGCGGGAAGCGGTCATGGACGCCAACCCGTGGACCTATGCGGTGGCGTCCCTCGAGATGCGCCGCGAAGGGAAGATCGCTGACCCAGCACCGCCTGGCCACAACACGATTCCGGATCCGCGGCAGTTCGTCTACGTGGAAGCGTGCGGCGAGGTCGGGAATGCCGCGCTCGCGTTCGCCATTCAAATCAGTGGCGTCCGGCTTCAGCCGGACCGTGTACGTAGTGTCAGCCTTCAGGCGGACCGTAACCTCGAGTGGATCCCGTCCGACCGCGGCATGCGTCAGTACCGCATCGTGCGTGACGGCTGCTTTCGGGCTGCCATCCCGGTCGCGGCGGGAACGCGCGCGCATGACGTTCGCGCGCTCCGCGTGCAGGTGTTCGAACGGCCCGCTGCCGACGGTGCGGCGCCGGCGCCCCCCGGCCCGGTGCGGCTCACACGCATCAACAAAGTATTCATGCTCGACGAGCAATTCGTGCCCGGCCCGTCGATTCTGAAATGGGAAGGGTCCGAGACCATCCGCGCCAATGGCTCGCCGTTCGAGGTCCCGATCCCGTGAGCGGGCGCGCGCCGGTCCTCGAGATGCGAGGCATCAGCAAAACGTTCCCGGGCGTGGTGGCGCTCGATGGCGTCGACTTCACGCTCCACGCAGGCGACGTCCACATGCTGCTCGGCGAGAACGGGGCGGGCAAATCGACCCTGATGAAAATCCTCAGCGGGGCCTGCGGCAAGGACGCCGGCGAGATCAGAGTCAACGGACGGCCGGCCGCCATCGACAGCCCCGGCGATGCGCTCGCGCTCGGCATCCGTGTGATCTATCAGGAGCTGAATCTCGTCCCGCAGCTCTCGGTCGCGGAGAACATCTTCCTCGGGGCGGCACCCACGCGCTGGGGTGGCGTGGTCGACTGGCGGACGCTCTACGGCAACACGTCGAGGCTGCTGGGCGATCTCGGCATGACGCTGGATCCGGGAGCGTCCGTGTCCCGCCTCGGCCTCGCCCAGCGGCAGATGGTGGAAATCGCAAAGGCGTTGAACAATTCTGACGCGTCGATTCTCGTCATGGACGAGCCGACGTCTTCGTTGACGAGCCGGGAAGTCGCGCAGCTGTTTTCGCTGATCGAGCGCCTCTCGTCGCGCGGTGTGGCCATCGTGTACATCACGCACCGGCTCGACGAAGTGTTCCGCATCGGCCGCCGGATCACCGTCATGCGCGACGGACGTCACATCACCACACGACCGATCGCCGACGTGACGGTCTCCGAGCTCGTGCGGCTCATGGCCAATCGGGACCTGACCGAGCATTTCCCGAAGGTGCGCGCCGAGCGCGGACCGGAGCTGCTGCGAGTCGAGCGCGTCAGCCGGCGCGGCGCGCTGACCGACATCACCTTCTCGCTGCATGCCGGCGAAGTGCTGGGGATCGCCGGGCTTCTCGGCGCCGGACGCACGGAGCTCGCGCGGGTGATCGCCGGCGCCGATCGGCTCCACGAGGGCAGGCTGCTTGTCGACGGCCGCGAGGTCCGGTTCCGCGGTCCTGCCGACGCGATCGCACGGGGCATCGGCCTGCTTCCCGAGGACCGCAAGGCGCAGGGCCTCGTCGCGGGCCTGACCGTGGCGCGCAACATCGCGCTGCCGCACGGACGGCGGCTTTCGCGGCTCGGCGTGCTGCCGCGCCACTGCGAGGTTCGGGTGGCGAAGCCGATCGGCGAGGAGCTGCGCGTGAAGGCGACCCCGACGCAGGCCGTGCGCCTGCTGAGCGGCGGGAACCAGCAGAAGGTCGTGCTCGGCAAGTGGCTCGCCGGCGACGTCCGGATCTTCATCTTCGACGAGCCGACCCGCGGCATCGACGTCGGTGCCAAGGTCGAGATCTACCACCTCATCAACCGCCTCACCGCGCGTGGCGCGGGCATCATCATGATTTCGTCGGAGCTGCCGGAGCTGCTCGGCATGAGCGACCGCATCCTCGTGATGCATCGCGGCCGGATTCAAACGGAGATCGAGGCGGCGGACGCGACCGAGGAAGGCGTGCTGGCCGCCGCGCTGGGGCTGGCGTCGTGACCGATTGCGTGGATCGCCCCGCCTTCGCGCCGAAGGCGCCTCGGCGCCGGGCGGCCCCGGCTCGCCTGAAAGGCCCGCGCTCCAGCGGCATGAAGCACGGGCACAGGTTTCAGCCCGGACGCGCATGATCATCGCCTCGAGCGCCGCGCCGCCCGGCGCGCGAAGCGTGGACGCGATGGCTCCCCCCACATCACGCGCGCATCGCCTGCTCCTGCCCGCCCGCCAGTTCGGCACGGTGATCGGGCTGGTGGCGCTCTGCGCGGTCCTCTGGATCCTGACGCCGCATTTCCTGACGGTCTCCAACCTGCTGAACGTTGCCGAGCAGACGAGCATCAACGCGATCGTCGCCGTCGGGATGACGTTCGTCATCCTGTCGGCCGGCATCGACCTCTCGGTCGGCTCCATCGTCGCGATCGCGGGCGTTGTCCTGGGGACCGCCCTTCAGGCGGGGCAGCCGCTGGTCGTCGCGCTGGCGCTCGGGGTCGCCACCGGGTTCGCATGCGGCCTGGCCAACGGCGCGCTGATCAGCTGGGGCGGCCTCCCTCCATTCATCGTCACGCTCGGGACGATGAGCATTGCGCGCGGCGCGGCGCTCCTCTTCACCGAGGGGCGGCCGATCTCGGGCTTCGACGCGGGGTTTCGCGTGCTCGCCACCGGCCGTGCCGGCTTCGTCCCGGCGCCGGTGATCGTGATGGGGATCGTGTACGCCGCCGCGCATTTCGTGCTGACCCGCACGACGTTCGGGCGCTACGTCTACGCGATCGGCGGCAACGAGGAAGCCACGCGCCTGTCGGGCGTCCCGGTCCGCTTCCACAAGACGATGATCTATGGCGTGTCGGGATTGATGAGCGCGACGGCGGCGGTGATTCTGACCGCGCGGCTCAATTCCGCGCAGCCGATCGCGGGGATGATGTACGAGCTGGATGCCATTGCCGCCACGGTGATCGGCGGCACGAGCCTCATGGGCGGCGACGGCACGCTCGGGGGCACGCTGGTCGGTGCGCTGATCATGGGCGTGCTCCGGAACGGCCTCAACCTGCTGGGCGTGTCGTCGTTTCTCCAGCAGATCGTGATCGGCGGCGTGATTGTCGTGGCCGTGCTGCTCGACACGGTGCTGAAGAGGAGAAATCGAACGTAGGGCGATCCTTTCGGGCGCTCGGCAAAAGCCTTCGCACTACGTTAAAAAGGAGCGTGAGCCTTGAATGAGAAAAGGAGCGCGAGCCTTTTGAGGCGAGCGGTAAAGACTATGAAAAAGGCACTCGCGCTGATCCTTGTGGTCGCGGCCTTCTCGACGTGCTGCAACCGCGGCACCACCACGACCACCACCGGCAGGCCGACTGTGGCGTTCGTGCTCAAGACGCTGAACCACCCGTTCTTCGTCGACATGCGCCGCGGCGCGCAGGAGGCCGCCGACCGCCTCGGCGTCACGCTCCAGGTGCAGGCCGCCGAGCGGGAGATCGACGTCGAGAAGCAGATGCAGATTGTCGAGAACCTGATCCAGACCGGCGTCCAGGCGCTGTGCATCACGCCGAGCGGCTCGCGTGAGATCGTCTCCGCGCTCGTCAAGGCCAGGGACGCGAAGGTGCCGATCATCGTCGTCGACACGCGCGTCGACGCCAAGGCTGCGGCCGATGCGGGCGTGCGCACCGAGACCTTCGTCGGCTCGGACAACTACGAGGGCGGCAGGCTCGCGGGCGAGTATCTGGTCAAGGTGACCGGCGGGAAGGCGCGCGTCGGCATCCTCGAGGGCATTCCCGGTCACGAGACCGGCGACTCGCGCCTGCGCGGCTTCCGCGACGCCGTCAAGGCGACACCGGGCATCACGATTGTGGCGTCGCAGCCGGCGAACTGGGAGCGCGACCAGGGATTCAACGTGTTCCAGAACATGCTGCAGGCGCACTCCGACATCGACAGCGTGTTCGCGTGCAGCGACCTGATGGCGCTCGGCGCGCTCGAGGCCATCGCCGCCGCCGGCAGGACCGGCGGGATCAAGGTGATCGGCTTCGACGCGCTCGACGATGCGAAGAAGGCGATTGCGGCAGGGACCATGGAGGCCTCGGTGGCGCAGTTCCCGTCGGAGATGGGACGCGCGGCCGTGGAAAGCGCCGTCAAGGTGATTCGAAGCGAACCGGTTCCCCCCGACATCAAGGTGCGGCTCGAGCTCGTGACCAGACATCTTCTGAAGCCGGTGTCCTTGCTGGTCACGAAGATTCGCCGCGCTGGCTGGCGGGTCCGTCGCTCAGGCGAAGCTTCGACACGGAGAACGTGACATGAAGGGACGCCTCGCTGTCGGACTGATTGGGCTCGGCCGGTTGGGGCGCGTGTATGCGCGGGACCTCGCGGGCCGGATCGCCGAGACGCGGCTGGTGGCCGTGGCCGATCCGGCGGGATCGCTGGCCCAGGAGGTGGCCGCGGAATTCGACGTGCCACACCATTACGCGGACCCGCTGGCGCTCATCGACGATCCCGCCGTCGACGCGATCGTGATCGTCAGCCCCACGCACACCCACCGGGAGCTCGTGATCGCGGCCGCGGGCCGCCGCAAGCCGACGTTCTGCGAGAAGCCGCCGGCGCTCTCGCTCGACGAGGTGGCGGCCATGCAGGAGGCCATCGCGCGCTCCGGCATGTTCTTCCAGATGGGATTCATGCGGCGGTTCGACGCCGGCTATGCATCGGCGAAGAAGCAGCTCGACACAGGACGCATCGGGACGGCGCTGGTGTTCAAGTCGACGTCGCGCGACCCGTTTCGCCCCAGCCTCGAGTACGCGAACCCGAAGAGCAGCGGCGGCATGCTGATCGACATGGGGATTCACGACTTCGATCTCGCCCGGTGGTTCATGGGCGAGGTGCGCACGGTATCGGTCGTCGGCGCGACGATCGCGTACCCGGAGCTCGTCACCGTGGGCGACATCGACAATGCTGTGGCGAGCCTGACGTTCGCCGGCGGCACGCTCGGCGTCGTCGACCTGAGCCGCAGCGGCATCTATGGCTACGACATCGCGACAGAGATCCTCGGCCTGGAGGGGACGCTGCGGATCGGGTATCTGCGCGAGACGCCCGTGATGCTGCTGACGAAGAATTCGGTCGCGCACGACACGGTGCCGTATTTCATGGAGCGGTTTCGCGACGCGTACACCGCGCAGCTGCAGAACTTCGCGCAGAACGTCCTGCAGGGCCGCACGCCGCCCGTCACGATCGAGGACGGGCTCGAGGCGCTGCGGATCGGCGTCGCCGCGACGCGCGCGCACGAGACCGGCGGCTCCGTGGTCGTGAGCGAGGTCAAGGGCACGACCGTCTAGATCACGCTGCGATCAAACGACGATCAACGCAGAGCCCGCAAAGCCCGCAGAGAGAGAACGTAGCGCAGCTAATCTGCACGCAACACCGCGATCGGATCCAGACGCGCGGCGCGGTACGCCGGGACGAGGCTCGCCACCAGCGCGACCAGCGCAAGTACACCGACGACAGCGGCCAGCGTCAGCGGGTCGGCCGCACTCACTCCGAAAACGAGCTTCTCCAGCAGTTTCGCTGAGCCCAACGCGGCGACCGCGCCGGCAGCGATGCCAACGAGCGTCGGCGTCATGCCTTCGACGATCACCAGGCGCAGCACATTGCTTGTCCGCGCACCGAGCGCGGTCCTGATGCCGATTTCGCGGCTGCGCCCGCGGACGATGTACGAGAGGACGCTGTAAATGCCGACCGAGGCGAGCGCAAGAGCCAGCGACGCGAAGAGGCCAAGCACGAAGGCGCTGAAACGCTGCGACGTGAGCGTCTCGTCCAGGACCTCGTCCATCGTCTTGATATTCTGGATCGGCTGCTCGGGATCGATCGCGTGCAGCGCGGCGGTCGCGGCCTGGGCGATCGAGGCTGGCGGCGTCGACGTCTTGATGACGATCGAGAGACCACGCCAATCGTGCTCGTGCGTGTACTCGTACACCGTCGCCATCGGCGGCTCCGAAAGCTCGCCCTGTTTCACGTCGCCGACGATCCCGATCACCTGCTTCAAGACCGTCTTCGACTGGAGCGGCAGCGTGACGCGCCGGCCGATGGGATCGGCGTCCCCCCAGAGGAGCTTCGCGGCGCCACGGCTGACGAGCATCACATCCGTGTCGGTGTCCGCAACATCTCGTCCGCGCAGCAGCTGAATGCGCATCGTCTTCAGATAGCCGGGCGTGATCTTCCGCACGGCCGCGGTCGGCTGGTCACGCGGCAGCAGCTCTGGCTGTCCCTCGTGAACAATCGGCTGCACCGAACCGCCCTGAACCGGCAGGTTGTCGATCGCCGCCGCCGCCTCGACGCCCGGCAGCCCGCGGATGCGCTGCAGCGCGCTGTCGAAGAACGCGGTCGTGAGCGCCGGAGTCTGGTATCGCACTTGCGGGAGCGCCACCTGCATCGTCAGCACGTTGCGGGGATCGAAGCCCGCCTCCACGTGCCGCAGCGCCGAGAGGCTGCGGAGCATCACGCCGGCGCCCATCAGCAGGACGACCGATAGGGCCACCTCGCACACGATCAGGAGCCGCCGGGTGCGAATGCCGACGGCGCCGTCACTCCGGCCCCCTTCCTTCAGCGCGTCGTTGAAATCCGTCCGGCCCGCGCGCAGCGCGGGCAGTGCGCCCGCGAGAATGGCGGCGACGATCGACGCGCCGAGGGCGAACAGCAGAACGCGCCCGTCGATCGATATCTCCTCGGCGCGGGGCACCTGATCGGTCAGCAGCGCGGCGGAGGCCGCGAGGCTCGCGCGCGCGAGCAGCAGGCCGATGGCGCCGCCGGCCGTCGCCAGGACGAGCGCTTCGGTCAGCAGCTGCTGGAACACGCGTCCGCGTCCAGCGCCGAGCGCCGAGCGGATCGCCAGCTCTTTGCGGCGGCCCAGGCCACGCGCGAACAGCAGGTTGCCCACGTTGGCGCAGGCGATCAGCAGGACGAGCGCGACCGCCGCGAGCAGCATCGCGAGGGTCGTTCGGATGTCGCCGACGATCAGATCCTGCAGAGGCACCACCGTTGCGCCCCATCCTGTGTTGGCCTGCGGATATTCGCGTTCGAGCCGCTGTGAGATCGCGTCCATTTCCGCCTGCGCTTGCTTCACGCTGATGCCCGGCTTCAGCCTCGCGGCGACTGCATCGTTGTGGTTGTCGCGGACGGCGCGTCGGGCGTCGGTGTAGGCGAGTGGCACCCAGATGTCGCGGTCCGTCACGGGCCACGCCTTCGCCGAAAAGCGCGCCGGCATGACGCCGACGATGGAGTAGGCCTCGCCGTCGAGCGTCAGCATGCGACCGACCACGTCGGGCGCGGCCCCGAGATGGCTGCGCCAGAACCTGTCGCTGAGAATGACGACCTGTCCGCGCCCCGGCGAATCCTCCTCGGGGAGGAACACGCGCCCAAGCGCGGCCCGCGCATGTGCGACCTTGAAGAACTCTGCTCCGACCGCACCTGCGAGTACTCGTTCTGCATTGCCACTGCCGGTGAGTGCGAACTGTCGTCCCCGGAAGAGCGCCATGCTTTCGAAGGTTTGGGCGGCGCGCTGCCAGTCGTAGAAGTTCGCGGGCGACACCGAGAAGCGTTTCATGCCAGGGAAAGTGCTCTGAGGCGGCACGTGGAAGATGCGGACGAGGCGGTCGGGCTCGTCGAAGGGCAGCGGCCGCAGCAAAACCGCGTTGACGATGCTGAAGATGGCGGTATTGGCGCCGATGCCGAGTCCGAGGACGACGATCACGGCGACGGCGAAACCGGGCGCTCGGAACAACGACCTCATGCTGTAGCGGAGGTCTGCAGCCAACGTGTGCACGATGGAATCTCCTGACTTTTGACGGATGCCGGGTGCGGAAGGTTGCCCGGCCAGGCCGGGCCTAACAGCGCACGCACCAGACGGCGCAGAAGTAAGCGGGCGCGCCGGGTTCGGCGAGGCTCGCCGACCAGCCTCCGCCAAGGCTACGGCGGTCCGCCGGAGCTTCAGCGAAGGCGGCGCGCCCCGTCGGTCTAGTGGCGGGCGAGTCTTTCAGCGAGCCTCCGCACCTTTTTGAAACCGGTTCTAGTGACCCGGCGCCGTGTAGGTCGTCCCCTTCCTGGAGGCCTGATCGATCTCCTCTGGCGTCAGCAGGACAACCGTCTTTGTGTTGACTGCGCCGCTCGCACTGATCGTCAGGGACATTCCCGCGACCGACGCGTTGTCCGGGGCGTCGACGATCACGTAGGCATCGTTGTCGCCAAACGCGAAATAGAATGCTTCGAGCTTCCCACCCGCGCTCTTGACGGCCGCTTCCGCGGCCTGGCGCCGCTTCGTGCCGCCGTCTTTCATCACGCCTTTCGCCCCTTCCGGCGTGTACGAGGCCACCAGCAGATACTTCGCCATGCTGCACCTCCTCCTTCGCTCGGCTAAAGCCTTCGCGCTACACCGAGCGAGACAATATACTCCTCGCATCGGGTGCGCGCAGGAGGTGGCCATGAGCGCAGACGAGTTCCGGCGGCTGGCTCTCAGTCTCGATCCGAAAACGTCGCGTTTGTCATCGCCGCTTGTAGCGGAAGTTGACCACGGTTTCCTGATCCACGACCAGCGGTTTGACGAACTGGTGTGACGTGCCCGCGCGCGGCACGTCGATGCGAATCGGCAGGACTCCGGCTGCGCGACGTTGCAGGCTGATCACGTTCTGTGACGGCTGGAGCTGCTTCTGCGCCTCGGCCACCTTCGGCGATTCTCCCGTCACGGTGACCGTCTCCGCCACCTGCCCCACCGACATTGTGAAGTCCAGCTGCCGTGGCTGCTGATCGAAGACGAACGAGCGGCTTGCCAGGGCAAATCCGGCAAGCTGTGCGGTCACGGTCAGCGGACCCGAGGGTACCCCGGACAGCACGAAGGTCCCATCACTACGGGTGATCGCCGTCTGGCTCGACCCCCCTGCGTCGAGCATGATTGTGACGCCTGCCAACGCGGCGCCTCCTCGGTCGGTTGTGCGTCCACGGATCTGACCGGGCAGCGCGTTTGCGGCAGGCGGCATGACCACGCCACCGCTGGCGCCGTATCGGCTGCTTTCCACGCGTCCCACTCTGAGCTCGCGGTCCATCGCGCTTCGCTCGATGACGTTGCCATCGACCGCGCGCACGGAGTAGCTGTCGGGCACGAACACTTCCCATTCGACGATGCCGACCGGCATGTCCATCTTCGGCAGCCGCATTGACATGTCGCCCTTCCGCGCGAACGGCGTCCCGGCGTTCAGATACACGAACGAGACCGTATAGGGTCCCTTGGGACGGAAGCCCGGGCGCAACAGCGGCACGCGCGTACCGTCGGCGCCCAGCACCGGCTTCGCGGCTTCGCCTGCAACGTCCGCGGAGACGATCGAAGCGCCTGGAGGCAGCGTGACCCTCAGAAAGGCCTGGGCGCGATTCTGCACCTGCAGCAGGACCTCGGTGAGCGCCCGTCCTTCAGCGGTCGCGAGCGTCGTCGCCACGGCGAAATCGGCGAACGCGGCGAGCACCCCGGCATCAGTGAATCGCTTCGCGTCCAGCGCCAGGCCCGCGGGCACGGCGCTGCGCTGATAGCGGAAGGCGGAGAGAATCGGCAGTCGCGAGAGGGATTGCAGCGCCTGGTTGAGCTCACGCACATCGATTCGATGCATGCCGTCGCGGTCCGCCGCGCTCAGCTCGAGCGTGCCCACGCCTTCGATGGCGATCTCGCCGCGCTCCCGCTGGACGTCCGGCAAGGACGGAAAACCGGTGTCCAATGTGAACGATCCGCCGTCGTGCGGGCGCTCGAGGCTGACCAGGAACTGATGACGGCGTGCCGCGGGATCGCCGACCGTCAGCACGACGGTGCCATCCCGCTGGCCGCCCGCATCGCTGGTCTCGAGCGAGCTCCCCGAGATGCTCGTCAGCTCGTAGCCGGATGGCAGCTTAACGGCAATCGTGCGGGGCTCACCCTGCACCACCGTCACGTCGACGAGTGCCACCATCCGCACGTCCGAGTCGCCGAGCGTCACCAGCGTCATGACTTCCGCGAGCATGCGCACGTCGCGAGCCGCCGCCGCCGGCGCACTGTCGCGCATCGACCACCACACCTCGGTCGAGGAGCCCGGAGAGAGCGTCGCCTCCACCATCGTGCGCCCGTCGACAGTCGCCTGGCGAGTGATGAGGCCCGCGGAGAGGTGAACGCCGGCCTGCTCACCGGGCAGATCGATCTCGACCCGCGCCGTTCCCGCCGGCGGAACCGGGAGGACGAACGACGCGCGTCCAGGGGCGAACGTCAGCGGGGCGCCCCACTCGAGTGTCAGCGCAAACGGACCGGGTCCCGGCAGCAGGGCCGTATGCGCGGTGCCTTCGACCAGCAGCGGGAGCGGCCGGCCCGCCGCGCTGGCGTCGACAAGCGTCGCTCCCGACAGCAGGCTCACGCGGTTGAGACCCGATCGCAGCACCTCTCCCGTCAGGGTGAACACGCCGCGTGCGGTCTCGCGCTCGACGCGGACGCGGAGATCGGCGCTGGCGAGGACCGCCGCCACCGGCGCGATCGCGGGGCTTTGCGGCGGCCGGCTCGCGAGATCGATCAGGCGATTGTATTCGGTGAGTGAGAGCGTGACCGCTCTCGGGGATTCATTCGGCCGCGGCGGCGTCTGCGCCGCAACGGCGTGAGCGAACGACACAAGGACCGCCGCCACCATCGTCATGTTTGGTCTGGTCATGGCACACCATCAGATCCTGCGGGGTGAACGTCACTTTCGGGTCCGCTTGAAGGCGAGATCGACTGACGGCGCGCGCGCTTCGGCGGTCAGCTCGGAGGCCATGAATATCGACGGCCCGAACGGAGGAAAGCTCACGTGCACCGGCAGTGAGCCGAGAACCATGCGGCCGGCCGGCTCGTTCCTGAAACGATCGACGAGTCCCTGAAGGCCGGCGGCCGCGCGCTTGTCCCGCTCGCCCGCGTCCCTGGCGATTGCCGCGATCGGCTGGCGCAGCGCCTCCGCAAATGGACCCGGGTCGCTTTCAACGCGGAACGACCCGGGTTGCGGCTCGACGCGAAAGCGCGGGGAGGTCGGGTTTGTCGATCCACGGCTCGATGCGCTGCACATACACGAGCTCGACGACGAAGGTCGGCGCCTCCGCGCCGCCGTGACCCTTGTCGAGCGGCAACAGCACGGTGTTGGCAGCCGCCACACCTGGACGAATCGCACGCCCCCCGACCTCGGCGCTCCATACGGTCGAGCCCGCCGGCATCGTCACCTTGAGAAAACTCCGCTGGTTGTTGCGCACGGCATAGCGTGCATCGATCAGGAGCCGCCCATCTTCGGACATCAACGCGCGGTACCGCGCTTCCTCGACGTTGGCGATGAGCACGGCTTGCGGCGCATAGCGGGCGACCGTCACGGTGAGCGAGCGCGTCTCGGTGCCCGCCAGGGGTCTGAGGCGGAACGCAATCATCGAGGGCGACTCGCGGTTTGCCACGAGGTCGCCGAGCTCCATCGGATCGGCCGGCTCCAGCCCACGCGCCTGGCGCTCTCCAATCTCGCCGGCTCCGACGACGTCGACGGCGACGCCACCGGTTTCGCGCTCGGCGGATGGGATTCGCATGAGCGGCACGGCGATCGAACCTTCGCGAGCTGCTCGCGCTTCGCCCTGTACGACGAAGGAAGCCTCCGTCGCGACCGGCTCGAGCAGCCGCACGCGCAGCGAGCCGCCGATCGTCTCCCAGTCACCGACCGTCGCGCCGTTCACCTCGTCGACGACGAGCCCTGCGGGAAGCGCGACCATGACGTCACGCGCGAGCCCCTGAACGACCTCGACACGCACGGACGCGGCGATCAGGCAGGTGTCTTCGCCGAGTCCGACGATCTCGGTGACGCGCGCGCGAAGCCGCAGCGGCTGTTCCGCCCGTCGATCGTCGACCCTGCGTTTCCACCGCAGTGTCATCGGCTGGTTCGGCCGGCCGAACGTGGTCCATCGGCTTTCGTTGGCTGCTTCTGCGTGCTCGGCGATGAAGCCTCCCGTCAGCGAGAGATCGACACCGCTCTTCGGCAAGACGAGCGTGGCTCTCGATATCGGAGATGGTGATGCGGGCAAGGTGATCGATTCCGTGCCCGCCGACGAGGCCAGCGGGATGACGATATCGAGCGTCAGCACGGAGCGGCCCGCGCGCGCCAGCAGCACGTGCGCCGGCGGGCCTTCGACGAGCGAGACAGGCTGGCCGTCGAGCCTTGCGTCGCGCACCATCAAGCCGGCCGGAATCTGGACCCGGGTCCAGCCTTCCCGCAGGACATCGATGGTCAACAGCGCGCGGCCGCCGACCGAGTCGCTGTCGACGCGCAGGTCGTACTCGACCCGCGTCACGGTGGCGTCCACGGGCGGTGCCGGAGGCAGTGGCGCGGCCGGGATTGCTCGCTCGCGAAGGGCGCGGTACTCGTCGACTGGAAGGACAACCCAGCCCTCCGGTGGCGCGGGAGTCTGGGCGGCGATGGCCGCCGCGCCGCACACCGTCCAAACAACGATCCCGGCCAATACGAGGCGTGCTCGATCCATACCGTCCTCCTGCATTTCAGTTCTGTCCTGGAAGCGCATGCGCATTGCTCGGACACGCTCCCGGTGCTGCCAGGCACTCATCGTTGGAAGGCACCGCTCGAGCGGTGCCCTACGCATGTTTTCGCCCAGGCACCCCTGAAGGCCTCGCCGAAGCTCGCTCGGATCGTAAATGAGCGGAGGCGGGAGGTTTTCAGCCGAGCGTGCTGCGTCAGTGTGGAAAGCTGACCGACGCGTCACTGCAAGTGGCGGACCGGGAGTAAATCTGGAGAGAAACGTGCAGAAATCGCGGCGATCGCGTGTTCGCGCGATGGTCCCGATCCACGCGAATGGAGGGACGTCCCCAAAAAGGAGGACGTTCGTGATGACGCTTTTCGCGATTACGACGTCTTGCTGTACGTCAGCGTGCGGGTCGTCGATGCGCCGCCTGACTCGAGATCTCGAACAAGCGTCAGCGTGCCTCCGCTCACGCTCAGGATGTCGCGGCCCCAGTTCATGCCCTGTTTGTAGTGCAGATGCAGCGCCGCACCGTCCCAGTGCGCGCGCGTCTTGAGCGCAAGGACGTCGCCCGGCGGCGTCGACATCGTCCTGCCGTCGAGCGTGAAGACGGCTTTTGCCGATCCGATCTGAACCGTGACGTCGCTACCGCTCTGCGTGATCGCGATTGTCTCCGGCGCCTGGTTGAACGTCGTCTCCGCGTAGGGGCCGCTGATCCCGCCGCCTCTGCCACCGCCGCCCCGGCCCGCCGCGACCGGAGGGTCGGTTTTCGTCAGCTTCCACATCCCGGAGAAGTTGGCGCTTCCCTGAGCCGTCCCGCGAGCAGATGGGATCAGAACACACACCGCGATCAACAACAGCACAGGCACCCCTGAAGGGGTGCCCCACGTACGCAGGCCCCGCGTACGTAGGGCACCGCTCGAGCGGTGCCCGCATGACTTCGTCATGTTCGTGCCCTCCACACTAGTTGCTCGCCGTCTTCGGCATGAGGGGTTGAGGCTTGTAGAAGTGCGACGGGTCGGCTCCGGGTCTCGGCCGGAATTTCTGCGAGCGCCCGCCGAACACCTCCGCGGTGTACAGATTTCCCTCCGAGTCGGCGGAGAACTCATGGACGGACCAGAACAACCCGGGCGCGGTGCCGTGCGTGCCCCAGGCGTACACCAGATGTCCGTTCAGGTCGTACTTGAGAAACTTGTCGAGCGGTCCGGAAAACACCCACAGCGCCTGGTCGCCGCTTATCCGGATGTGGTACGGCTGCTGGATGTTCGGGAACTGATCGAGGTACTTGCCGTTCTCGTCGAACACCTGGATGCGATTGTTCGCGCGATCGGAGACGTACACGCGGCGGTTCCGGTCGACCGTGATCGAGTGCGGCGTGTTGAACTGGCCGTTTCCGGTACCCCGGGTGCCCCACGTCATCAGGAACTTGCCATTCCTGTCGAATTTCGCGACGCGGGTGTTGCCGTAGCCGTCGCTGACGAAGAAGGTGCCGTCGGGCAGCCATGCGATGTCGGTCGGCCGTTTGAAGTGCTTGTCGTCGTTGCCGGCTTCGTCCCGCTCGCCGAGCGTCATCAGCAGCTTCTTCCCGTCGTTCGAGAACTTGAAAATCTGGTGATGGATGTCGTCGACCACCCAGACGCTGTGCTCCGGATCGTACGGACTGATCAACACCGAGTGTGGCCCGCGGCCGTCCTCGAACAGATGATCCCACTCGGTCCACGACTCGACCGCCTTCCCGTTCGCGTCGACGACGACGATGCAGTTGCGGAATTCCGGGGTGGGAGTGGTGGCCTGCTCGCCGAAGGAGCCCCAGAACCCGGTGAAGCCGCTCGGCAGCTTGTCCGGAAGCTTCAGCTCGCCGCGGTTGGCGACGAAGATGCGGTTGGGCGTCTCGGCGAAAATCCCGCCGGTCGATCCCCAGATGTATCCAGGCCTGGCATACGCCAGCGGCTGCGGCCAGTTCGGCACGACGTCGTACGGGCCGGTTCGATCGTCGCCGCCTTTCTCCTGGAGCGATGCGGGCGCGGTGGCGTACCCGACGCCGACGACCGCGAGCAGCGAGAGCAGGAATATGCGCATGCGAACCCTCCCCTTACGGTTACGAGTCGCACTATAATCGCCGCCGTTCATCTCGTCCAGAAGGGTGTCGGAGAAATGTGAACACGCTCCCGGCGACACGTGGGTCGGATAGGTCACGTGGGTCGGGTAGGTCACGTGGGTCGGGTAGGTCACGTGGGTCGGGCAGGTCACGTGGGTCGGGCAGGTCGCGTGGGTCGGGCAGGTCGCGTGGGTCGCGTAGGTCACGGTGGGTTGGTTAGGTCGCGTAGGTCGGGTACTCAGACGGGTTCCTAGCGGCCAATCGTATCCAGTTTTCGGAAGGCGTCCATGGAATCGGTATTGGGTGGACATCTTCTCGCAGACAGGTAGGATGTCTGGTATCGAAGCCCGCGAGCAGCACGGGTGGGCGCGGAGATGGCTACCGGAGGAGTGATTATGAGCAGACGCATGCTTCCGATCCTGGTGGTGACGGCTGGTCTCAGCTCGTTGGCTTCCGCGTCGGCCCAAGGACGCCAGGGCCGGCAGGCCCAGTTGCCCGAGGGGAATGGCAAGGCGCAGGTCGAGGCGGCGTGCAGTAAGTGCCACGGGGTCGACCGCGTGACGAGCAACGGCGACACACGCGAAGGGTGGGCGGCCCTCATCGCGTCGATGGTGACTCTGCCTAAGCAAGAGGCCGAGGTCATTACAGAGTATCTGGGCAAGAACTTCCCGACATCCCCGAAGCCGCCCGCGGTGATCGTTCCCGGACCCGTCACGGTGTCGATCAAGGAGTGGGTCGTGCCATCGCTCGGCTCCAGGCCTCATGATCCGCTGGCGACCAGGGACGGCGCCATCTGGTGGACCGGCATGTGGGCCAACGTCGTGGGGCGGCTCGATCCGAAAACCGGGCAGATGAAGGAATATCCGCTGAAGACGCCGAAATCAGGACCGCATGGCCTGACGGCAGACAAGGACGGGAACATCTGGTACACGGGGAACACCGCGTCGCTTGTCGGGAAGCTGGATCCCAAAACCGGTGCGATAACGGAGTACAAGATGCCGGATCCCGCGGCCCGCGATCCTCACACGCCCATCTTCGATCGCAAGGGGAATCTCTGGTTCACGCTGCAGGGCGCGAACATGGTGGGACGGATCATCCCGAGCACCGGCGAAGTGAAGGTCGTGAGCGCCCCGTCGCCCAGGACCAACCCTTACGGCATGGTGACGGATTCAAAGGACACGCCGTGGTTCGTCCAGTTCAACGTGAACAAGATCGCCAGCATCGATCCGGTGACCATGGCGATTACGGAACACACGTTGCCGAATGCCGAAACGCGTCCGCGCCGCCTCGCGATCAGCAGCGACGATGTCATCTGGTATGCGGATTATTCGCGTGGCTATCTCGGACGGTTCGATACGAAGACGGGGAAGACGACGGAATATCCGTCTCCGAGCGGTCCCAGGTCGCAGCCGTATGGCATCGCCGTGACATCAGACGACATCGTGTGGTACAGCGAATCGGCGGTGAGCCCGAATACGCTCGTGCGGTTCGACCCGAAGACCGAGAAATTTCAGACCTGGCCGATTCCGTCCGGAGGCGGCGTCGTGCGGAACATGATGAAGACCGTCGACGGCAAGAATCTCGTGATGGCCTGCAGCGGCGTGAACCGGGTGGCCTTCGTGGAAGTGGGAATCCGCACCTCACGGTGAGCAGCCACGGACCGATGAAGACATTCAGACCATGCCTGGCCGAGTTCCTGGGCACGTTCTACCTCTGTTTTGCGGGCATCGGCGCCATTCTCAGCAACACCCCGGCGGTCGGCGGGACGTCGGGGCTGCTCGGCATCGCGCTCGCGCACGGTCTCGCGCTGTCGATCGCCGTCAACGTCTTCGGCGGCGAATCGGGGGCGCACTTCAACCCGGCGGTCACCGCGGGCTTTCTCGTCACCGGGCGCATCGCGCCGGGGCTCGCCGGGGCGTATGTCATCGCGCAGCTCCTCGGCGCGACGACCGCAGCGGGCTTCTGCCGCGCGATCTTCCCGATCGAAGCGGTCACGGCCGCGAACCTCGGGATTCCACTCCCAGCGGCGTGGGCGTCGGCGGGCACGGTGCTCCTGAGTGAATTCATCATGACCTATCTGCTGATGACGTCGATCTTCGGGACCGCGGTCGACGAGCGCGGGCGAGTCGTGAAGATCGGCGGGTTCGGCATCGGTCTGACCGTCGCGTTCGACATCCTCTGCGGCGGAGCGGTCACCGGCGCGTCGATGAATCCGGCGCGATCGTTCGGACCCGCGCTCGAGATGATGCACTGGGAGTTTCACTGGATGTACTGGGTGGCACCCATAGCCGGCGCGTGCACCGCCGCGCTCGTGTACGAGCACGTCCTGCTGAAGCCGCTACGTCCCAAGGTCGACGAAGCACGCGCGACGACGCGGTAGGCCGCCCCATTGCCGCCGGCGCAGAAACTCAGGCCAGATGGACGCGGGACGCGGGTGGCGGGCAGGCCTGAACAACTCTCAACTCTCAACTCTCAACTCTCAACGTTGAGCGTTGACAGTTGAGCGTTGCTCACGAGCACGTCGTGCTCTTCAGGCTCTATCCGTAGTGCCTCCATTCGCGCGTCAGGTAGTCGCCCATCGTCAACACCAGCAGAATACCCAGCCAGAAGACGCTGCCGATCACGACGGCCCACGTGAGGCGCGGGCTGTACTTCACGTGCATGAAGAACAGGATCACGAGCACCGATTTGAAGACCGCGATCGTGAGCGCGGCGATCGTGTTCAGCGGCCCGAGATCGAGAAACGCGATCCACACCGTCAGGAGCGTACAGAACATCAGGATCGCGAAGATCGTGTAGTAGATGCGCTTCGGGAGAACGTGACCAGTCATCAACGCTCAACTCTCAAGGCTCAACGCCTCTGCCGTGACCACGAAAACACGAAAATACGAAGCAGACAAAAAAGGCGTTTTTCGTGTCTTCGTGCTTTCGTGGTTGCATTTATTCAAGATCCTGAAAACCCGACGCTCAACTCTCGCGTAACGTAGTGTCCGGCTTCAGCCGGACTTCAATGTGCGTGGCGCCCGATCAGATAGAGCAGCGGGAAAAGAAAAATCCAGACGATGTCGACGAAGTGCCAGTAGAGGCCGCTGATCTCGATCGGGCTGTAGTATTCGTCCGTGATCGTGCCGCGCCACGCCAGCCACAGCATCACGAGCATGATCCCGATGCCGATCACCATGTGCACCGCGTGCAGCCCCGTCATGACGAAATAGAGCGAGAAGAAGATCTGGACGTGCGCCTTCAGGAGCTCGACGTCCGCCAGCTTCCCCGGCGGGTTGCCCCCGTCGTTTGGGCTGATCCTGATCTCGAACTGAAACGACGGTCCCGGTATGTGGTGCTCGACGAACTTGTGGTAATACTCGACGCTCTTGATGCCGAGAAACGCCGCGCCGAGGATCATCGTGACGGCGAGAAACACCATCAACGCCTTGCGCTGGCCGAGCTGCGCGGCGTGGACCGCGAGCGCCATCGTCAGGCTGCTGGTGATGAGCACGGCGGTGTTGATCGCGCCGAGCGTGACGTCGAGCTCGTGGCTGGCAGCGGCGAAGGCGTCGGGATACCAGCCCCGGTAGATGGCGTACGTGGCGAAGAGGCCGCCGAAGAAGAGCACCTCGGTGACCAGAAACACCCACATGCCGAGCGTCGTCGCCTCGCTCTGCTGCGCGAGGCTGTCGAACTGATGGGCGAGCGCCGGATGATGGGTTACATCAGGCAAGTCTCAACTCTCAGCTCTCAAGGTCCGGCTGAAGCCGGACACTACCGGACATGCTCAACTCTCAACTGTCACCGTGGTTTGATAGTCGTACGCGTCCCACGTGACGACGGGGGACTCGGCGAAATTCTCCGTCGGCGGCGGCGACGTCGTCGTCCACTCGAGGCCGACCGCGCCCCACGGGTTCGAGCCGGCCAGTTTGCCGTAGCGGAGCGACCACATCAGGTACAGCATCGGTATCAGGTAGCCGACACCGAGAATCGACGCGCCGGCCGACGAGAGGACGTTCAGCACCTGAAACTCCGGCGGATACGCGTGGTACCGGCGTGGCATCCCGAGGTAGCCGAGGATGAACTGCGGGAAGAACGTCAGGTTGAACCCGAGGAAGATGATTCCGGCGCTCAGCTTGGCGAGGAACTCGTTGTAGAGCCGCCCGCTGATCTTCGGCCACCAGTAGTGAAGGCCGCCCAGGTATCCCATCAGGGTCCCTCCGACCATGATGTAGTGGAAGTGCGCGATGATGAAGTACGTGTCGGTGACGTGCACGTCCAGGCCGACTGACGCCAGGAAGAGCCCCGTCAACCCGCCGATCGTGAACAGTCCGATGAAGCCGATCGCATAGAGCATCGGCGTCTGCCACGACACCGAACCCCTGTACATCGTCGCGGTCCAGTTGAAGACTTTGACGGCCGACGGGATCGCCACCAGGAAACTGAGCGCCGAGAAAATCAGCGCCGAGTAGACGGACTGGCCGGCGACGAACATGTGGTGCCCCCACACCAGGAAGCCGAGCACGGCGATCGCCACGCTGGCGAACGCGACGAAGCCGTAGCCGAACACCTGCTTGCGGCAGAAGGCCGCCACCAGCTCGCTGACGACGCCCATCGACGGCAGCACCATGATGTAGACGGCCGGGTGCGAATAGAACCAGAACAGATGCTGGAACAGCACCGGGTCACCGCCGAGCCTGGGATCGAAGAAGCCGAAGTGGAATAGACGCTCCACGGCGACGAGCAGGATCGTGATCGCGAGCACCGGCGTGCCGAGCACCATGATCAGGCTCGTGGCGTACATCGACCAGAGGAAGAGCGGCATCCGGAACCACGTCATCCCCGGCGCGCGCATGCGGTGTATGGTGACGATGAAGTTGAGGCCGGTGAGAATCGACGAGAAGCCGGTGATGAAGATCCCGAGCGCGGTCGGAATGACGTTGGTCGTCGAGGAGACGGTGCTGAACGGCGTGTAGAAGGTCCACCCGGTGTCGACGCCCCCGGCGATGAGCGCGTAGAGCGTGAAGAGGCCGCCGAGGATATAGATATACCAGCTCGCGAGGTTCAGCTTGGGGAGTGCGAGATCCTTGGCGCCGATCATGATCGGCACGAGGAAGTTGCCGAGCGTGGCGGGAATCGATGGAATCAGGAAGAAGAACACCATCATCACGCCGTGCATCGTGAACAGCTTGTTGTAGGTCTCGTCGGAGACGAAGTCGCCCGCCGGCGTCGCGAGCTCGAGCCGAATCAGCACGGCGAACGCGCCGCCGACGAAAAAGAAGAGCGTCACGGCGGCGAGGTACAGGAGCGCGATGCGCTTATGATCGCGGGTCAGCAGCCACGACCGGATGCCGTAGCCGTCGTTCAGGTAATGCCGCGGCGGCATGAAAACAGTACCAGTGGACATTGCTACCTTGTCTGTACAGGGGGCAGCGATTGGAGCGACTTGACGTACTCGACGAGCTCCAGCAGCTGCTCTTCGGTGACCAGGCCCTGGAACGTCGGCATGATCGGCTGGAAGCCCGCGGTCACCCTGGCGGACGGATTCAGGATCGATTCCCGTACGTAGGCTTCGTCCACCGTAATGGTCTCGCCGCTCTGAAGCGTGGCGGTCTTCCCGAACAGCCCTTCGAGGACCGGCCCGCGGCCCTGCGCGTCGGGACGATGGCAGGTGTTGCACGCGAGATCCTGGAACAGCCTGGCGCCCGCCGACGCGAGCGAGCCTTCCGGCGCTCCGCCGCTCAGCCACGTCTGGTATTCGCTCGGATCCATCACCACGACCTCGCCCACCATGCCTGAATGCCGCGTGCCGCAGTACTCGGCGCAGAACAGGTGATAGCGGCCGGGCTTCGTCGGCTGAAACCAGATGTTCGTGTACCGTCCGGGCAGCACGTCGGCCTTCACGCGGAACGCCGGGACGAACACGTCGTGGATGACGTCCTCCGACGTCATGATCAACTTCACCGGGCGGCCCACCGGCACGTGCAGCTCGTTGATCTCGCGCTGGCCGTCGAGGTGCTGGAACTTCCACATCCACTGCTTGCCGACGACGTAGATGTTCAGCGTCTCGTCGGGGGGACGCGACATCGCGAAGAACACGCTGGCGCCCCATACGAAGATGACGATCGTGATGAAGAAGGGGATGACGGTCCACGTGAGCTCGAGCGCCATGCCGCCGTGAAAACTCGCGCCGACGCTGTCCGGCGAGCGCCGGCGGTACTTCACCGCGTAAAACACGATCAGGCCCGCGATGAGCACCGAGAAGAACGCGGATACCACGATGAGAAAGAAGTACAGCGCGTCCACGCGGCCGGCCATGGTCGACGCGCTGTCGGGGAAAAGCGGGGTCCCTTTCCACATATCAGCGTCGGCCTCGTCCATCGACACGCCTGTCCTGGGCGAGCGGCTCATCCTTCGAACCACGAGCCTTCTCTCTCCGCACCATGGCGACGATGAACGCGGCGAGTGCGAAGACGGTAGTGGCGCCGGCCAGCCGCATCGCACGCATGATCGCCGGGCCGTACCGTCCGGTCATCGGGTCGTAGTGGTAGCAGTACAGCAGCAGCGAATCGACGGGCGAGCCGGCCTTGCCGGCCGACGCCTCGACGAGGGCGAAGCGCAGATCGCGTGGTCCGTACTCGACGCCGAAGAGATACCGCGCGAGCCGTCCGTCGGGCGTCAGCACGATGACGCCGCTCGGGTGCGCGAACTGCTGCGTGCCGGCGTCCCAGGCGTACCGGAAGCCGGCCGCCTTCGTCAGCCGATCGATCGACGGCTGGTCGCCAGTCAGGAAGTGCCAGCCCTCCGCCGCGCCCGGCCGCTTGTAGCGTTCGAGGTAGACGGCCTTCTTCGCGGCGCCCGGGTCGAGCGACAGCACGCCAAGCGCGCTCGAAAGGCCGTTGACGACGATCGTGCACAGCATGGGGCAGTCGTAGTACGCGAACACCAGGACGACCGGCCGCTTGCCGAAGTAGTCGCCGAGGCGCACGGTCGCGCCGGCCTCGTCGCGAAACGTCGTATCGAGGGGCACGCGCTGATCGAGGTTCTGATCGAACCCGATCTCGCGCAGCGCCTTTGGCAACTGTGACGCAGGAGGGCCTGCCTCGCGCTTGAACCCGGCGCTCGCTGGCCCACTCGACAACTGACCATGGGCCTGGGCGCTGCGCACAGAGGACACAAAGGCGACAAAGGACACAAAGGACAGAATCCAGATCAGCAATCGCCGGTGTTGGCCTCGCAGCCGCACGCGCCGCGGTCGTGCGATCGGCGAATTCTCCCTTCGTGTCCTCTGTCCCCTTTGTGTCCTTGGCATCGATCCCCTTGGTATCGACCCAGTCATCGCGTCTCCTCGGTTCTTGCCGGGAGACCCCGTTGCAGAGTGAGTTTCATCGCGGCGTCGATCGGAATCCGCACAACGCCGGCGTTCCGGTCGACCCAGCCGTACGACCCGAGCCACTGGTCCTCCTTCGCGCGCAGATCGCTCAACTCCTGGCGTGGATCCGTCTGCAGCCGTGGCTCGGGCGGGAGGCGGTCTCCCTGCGAACGCGCGAGCGGGTATTCCGCCGGGACGCGCGCGTTTTCACGGCTCTCGAAGTACCGGAAGAGCCCGAAAATCAGGAGATGAACGATCACCGCGACGACCAGGAGCCCCGCGCCGAAGCGGAAGATACCCCCGATGTCGACGTCGCTCGTCTCGTGATGGAGTTTTTCCTGCATGTGATCACGTTTAATCGCGTGAGTCAGGTGGGTCAAGTAGGCGACCTACCCGACCGCGGAGATGCAGCCATGATTAGTGAGCCGTCCTCGGCGGCGCGCCGCGCTCGATGATGCGGCCGAGCGCACTTTCGAACTCGGGGTCGTGCACCGGCAGCAGCGGGCGGCCGCGAAGCTGGCGGATGAAGCACGCGAGCCAGATCGACCCGAGCGTCAACGGGAGCACGACGTCGAGCCAGCTCACGAAGATGCCGTTCTGATGGAACTCGGGAGCGATCAGCCAGAAGAGATCGATCAGCCGCACGATCAGGATGCCGATCGCAACCTTGACGAGCAGATCCGGCTCGCGCTTCGCCCTGCGCGAGAGCAGCACCACGAACGGCGCCGAGAAGTGAAACAGGATCAACGTCAGGCCCACGGCCCGCCAGCCGGTCTGCAGACGGTGAAGATACCAGCTGATTTCCACGGGCAGGTTGCCCGACCAGATGATCAGGTATTGCGAGAACGAGAAATAGGCCCACAACATCACGAACGCGAGCATCAGGTTGCCAAGGTCGTGAAAATGCGCGGGCACCACGATGCGATTGAGCGGGGGCCGGCGGCTGAGCCACACGAGTGCGGCGGTGAGGAACGCCAGGGCCGAGAGACCCTGGCCGCCCACAATCAGCACGCCGTAGATCGTCGAGAACCAGTGCGGCTCGAGCGACATCAGCCAGTCGAACGACGCGAACGTGATCGTCAAGCCGTACGCGAGGAGCCCGCCGCCGCTGAGCCTCTGCATGCGGCGCGCGAGCCGGGGCTCGGCGGTGCGATCCTGCTCGAGCGACCAGGCATTCAGGAAGTACGACAGCCCGTTCCACACGAGGAAGTAGACGGCCGCCCGGACGAGGAAGAACGGCGTGTTCAGGTACAGGTGCTTGTGCTGGAGCGCCTCGTCGTGCGCGACCAGATCGGCGTTCGTCCACCCGTAGAGACGATTCATGCCGAACGCGATGGGAAGAAAGAGCAGCGTCATCACCGGCAGCACGCGCGCCGCCGCGCCGATGGGCCGGCGAATGACGACCCCCCAGGCGCCGCCCGAGAGCTGATGCACCATGCCGAGCGCCAGGCAGCCGAGCGTCACGCCGAGGCACAGCATGTAGGCCATCAGGTACGACTGCAGGAACTGCCTGACGTCGAAGAACAGGCCGGCGAGCGACACGGCCGCGCCCACCCCGCCCGCGATCAGCAATCGACGCTGATGGCCCGCCAGCTCCGGGATGGCGGCGTCGGCCGTGTTCGTGAGAGACGTCACCTGATCTTGTCCCGCTCCGCGACAGGCACTTCGTCCAGCGTCGCGTGCCCGCTGAGCTGCAGCGCGCGCACGTAGGCGATGATCGCCCAGCGATCCTCCGCCCTGATCTGCGCGGCGTAGTCGGGCATGGCGCCGAAGCCGTTGGTGACCACGTCGAAAAAGTGTCCGACCGGCGCGTCGCGCAGGCGGTCCTGATGGATCGAGGGTGGACGCCGGTAACCACGCAGCACGACCATCCCGTCGCCCTGGCCGGTGCGGCCGTGGCACGGCGCACAGAAGATGTCGAAGCGCTCCCGGCCGCGCGCCATCACCGCCGCGTCGACGCGAAACGGAAAGACCGTCGCGTCCTGGCCATTCACTTTCCCGACATACAGCAGCGGGTCGTCGTGCAGGTGGCCGCGGGCGACGGTGCCTTCGACGAGCGGCCGCGCCGACCGGAGGTCGGTGAAGAATGTCGACTCGCGCAGCGGGACGTACTTCGGCTGATCGTGCATATCCTGGCGGCAGCCCGAGAACATGAGGGCTGCCGCCAAGGAGGACACAAAGGGTACAAAGGACACAAAGGGTAAAAAGGACAGAGAGGGTAAAAAGGACAGAGAGACCAGGGTGTGCCGCGGATGGGGACCGAAGGTGAATGGCCGTCGGCGCGTCGACGGACCCGCCCACGGGCGATCCTTTGTGTCCTTTGTCACCTCTGTGTCCTTGTTCTTGTTCTTAATCCGCAACGGTATTTACCTCTCGCGGATTGAGGGTCTCGAGGAAGCGGCGCGTCGCCTCGACGTCGAACTTCGGATCAATCGCCTCGATGCACAGGAAGAACCGGTTGCGGCTGGCGAGCGCGAATCGCGGCACGTTGAACACCGGGTGATACGGCATCGGCAGTCCGTTCAGCGCGAGCATGCCGAGCACGGCGGACAGCGCGGCGGCGAGAATCGTGCACTCGAAGGTGACCGGGATGAACGCCGGCCAGCTGTGCAGCGGCTTGCCGCCGATGTTCAACGGATACGCCAGCGCCGACGACCAGTACTGGAGAGCGTACCCGCCAAGGCAGCCGCACAGCCCGCCGATCAACACGATGAGCGGCAGCCGTGTGTGATGCGAGCCGAGCGCCTCGTGCAGTTGCTCGATCGGGAACGGCGAGTACGCGTCCAGGCACCGATAGCCTTCGCCGTACGCACGCTCGGCCGCCAGCACCAGCGAGCTGACATCGTCGAACTCCGCCATCAGGCCGTAGAGAGGGGAGGGGCCCTTCATTCGCCCACCCTGGCTTCAGGGAGAATCGTGCGCATCTCGAAGATCGAGATCATCGGCAGGAAGCGGAGGAACAGGAAGAGCAGCGACAGGAACAGCCCGATCGTGCCGACAAACGTCGACCAGTCCCAGAACGTGGGCGAGTACAGGCCCCACGACGACGGCAGATAGTCACGATGCAGGCTGGTCACGATGATCACGAACCGCTCGAGCCACATGCCGACGTTCACGATGAGCGAGATGATGAACAGGACCGGCACGCTCGTCCGCACCCGCTTGAGCCAGAGGGCCTGCGGGACGACGACGTTGCAAAAGATCAGCGCCCAATAGGCGAAGGCGTAGGGACCGATCATCCGGTTCAGCGGGACGAAGCCCTCGTACCTGTCGGCGCTGTACCACGCGATGAACGCTTCCGTCAGATAGCCGTACGCGACGATCAGGCCGGTGACCAGCATCACCTTCGCCATGTTCTGCAGGTGGCGCATGGTGATGAAATCCTCGAGGTTGTAGACCGCGCGAATCGGGATCGCGAGCGTCAGCACCATCGCGAACCCGGAGTAAATCGCGCCCGCGACGAAGTACGGGGGGAAGATCGTCGTGTGCCACCCCGGCACGATCGAGACCGCGAAGTCGAAGCTGACGACGGTGTGGACGGAGACGACGAGCGGCGTCGCGAGCCCCGCGAGCAGCAGATACGCCGTCTCGTAGCGGTGCCAGTGATGCGCGGATCCGCGCCAGCCCATCGCGAGCATCCCGTAGATGACGCGCCCGACCGGGGACTGCGACCGATCGCGCAGCGTCGCGAGATCGGGGATCAGCCCGACGAACCAGAACAGCAGCGAGACGGTCGCGTAGGTCGAGACGGCGAAGACGTCCCAGATCAGCGGGCTCCGGAACTGCGGCCAGAGGTTCATCGTGTTGGGATACGGAACCAGCCAGTAGGCGAGCCACGGCCGCCCGGTGTGAAACACGGGGAAGACGGCGGCGCAGGCGACGGCGAACAGCGTCATCGCCTCGGCGAACCGGTTGATCGACGTCCGCCATGTCTGTTTGAGCAGGAGGAGAATCGCGGAGATGAGCGTGCCGGCGTGGCCGATGCCGATCCACCACACGAAGTTCGTGATGTCAAAGGCCCAGCCGATCGGGATGTTGTTGCCCCAGATGCCGATTCCCGTCAGCACCAGATAGGTCAGCGAGACGAGCAGCAGCAGCGTGAAGAACATGGCGGTGCCGAACCCGGCATACCAGCCGAGCGGCGTCTTGCGCGCCAGCACGATTGCGCTGATCTTGTCGGTGACGGTCCCGAACGTATGGCCGGGCGCGATCACGGCCGGCGTCCGGATGGCGGCGGCGCGACTCGGATCTTCGACGGGTTGCAGGCTGTCGGCCATCCTTCGTTACGCCCGAGCGACACAGAGTGGGCAGAGAACACAGAGAGTCATCAGCCACGGAGACACGGAGACACAGAGATATTCTGAACAGGAGACAAGGAGATCGGGAGTTGCGCTGTTCTTCAAGAGAGAACCTCCTGGCCTCCTGATCTCGTGTTCAAGAAACCCCTCTGTGCCTCTGTGTCTCCGTGTCTCTGTGGCTGATCCACTCTGTGTTCTCCTCTTCCTCTGTGTCGTCGCGTTCATTCTCCTAACGCCGGATTCACGTTGCGGACTGCCGCGAGGTAGGTCGTTCGCGGCCGCGTGTTGAGCTCGCCCAGCAGGGCGTAGCTGCGCTCCTCGGCCTGCAGCTTCGCGACCCGGCTGGCCGGATCGTTCAGATTGCCGAAGACGATCGCGTCGGCGGGACACGCCTGCTGGCACGCCGTCTTGATCTCACCGTCACGAACCGGACGGCTTTCCTTCTCCGAGTCGATCTTCGCCGCGTTGATCCGCTGCACGCAGTACGTGCACTTTTCCATCACGCCGCGGCTGCGCACGGTGACATCGGGATTGCGTCCAAGCCTGAGGCTCGGCGTATTCCAGTCCTGATACAGGAGGAAGTTGAAGCGGCGGACCTTGTAGGGGCAGTTGTCCGAGCAGTACCTGGTGCCGACACAGCGGTTGTACACCATGTCGTTCAGCCCTTCGTGGCTGTGCGCGGTCGCGCCGACCGGACAGACGACCTCGCACGGCGCGTTCTCGCACTGCATGCACGGCACGGGCTGGAAGTACGTCTCGGGATTGTCCGCGCGGCCGCGGTAATACGTGTCGACGCGCAGCCAGTGCATCTCACGGCCGCGCAGCACCTGATCCTTGCCGACGACGGGGATGTTGTTTTCCGACTGGCAGCCGACGACGCACGCGTTGCACCCGATGCAGGCGTTGACGTCGATCGCCATCCCCCACTTGTAGCCTTCGTACGGATAGTTGGGATACAGCGTGATGGTCCTGGGCGGAGTCTCGTCACCTTCGTGTACCGATTTCGGATCGCGCACGTACGCGTCGCGCGTGGACGCGCGCACCATCCCGCGGCCTTCCATGAGGTGGTGATACTGCGTGCAGGCGAGAGAGAACTTCTCGAACGTGCGGACGATCTCGACCCCGGCGCCAAACGACAGCGCGTCGGACGTGCGGATCGCGTTCGCGTTGAAGCCGGCGCCGGTCGCCACACGACCGCCGCGGGAGCGGCCGTACCCGAGGTGGACGGTGACGCAGTCGTCAGGATGGCCGACGACGGTGAACAGCGCGCCCCGCACTGAACGGGCGCGATACCGCAGCTCGACGAGATCGGTGATGATCTGTCCGTGTTCGCCCCCCTGAAAAGCCGGTGATCCGGCGGCCCTGAGCTTCGCCGCGGTCGCAGGGCTCACCAGCACGGCGTTGTCCCACGTCAACCGCGTGATCGGCTTCGGCAGTTCCTGGAGCCACCCGTTGTTCGCGAAGCGGCCGTCGAGCACCGACGGATCGTTGCGGAAGTTGATTTCGATGTCATCGGCCGCATGTGTCGTCGGCGTCGGTTCGACGGTCGGGCTGAAGCCGGGCACGACCTGGACTCGCGCCGGCGCGAACGCGGTGTTCGGGACGACGCCGTCGTGCAGCCATCGCCGCCACGACGCATCGAACTCTTCGTTTGCCGGGGGTGCCGGCAGGGTCCGGCTCGAGCCGGACCCGGACCAGAACTCGCGCACGATGTCGTGCGCCGATCGCTCGGGCCGGTCGCTCATCGCCGCCAGCAACTCGTGCGCCGACTTGCCGCCGTAGAGCGGCGCGATGAGCGGCTGCACGATCGACACGGTCCCGTCGTAGCCGCGCGCGTCGCTCCAGGCTTCGAGGAAGTGCGCCTCGGGAATCTGCCAATGGCACAGCGCCGACGTCTCATCGTCGTACAGGCTGAGATGAACGCGGAGCAGCGCCTTGTTCAAAGCCTCGGCGAACCTGAAATCGGCCGGCGCGGTGTACACCGGGTTGCCGCCGACGATGACGAGGACGTCGACCTTGCCGGCGTTCATGTCGGCGACGAGATCCCGAAGCGAGTCGAGCTGATTGGTCGGTTCCGCTTCGACCGACTGCGTATAGACGACCGTCTTGCCGACGTTGCCAAGCGCCTGGTTGATGCCGTGCGCCAGGGCGTGGACGGCGGGCGGCTGGCCGTCGCCGGCGACGACGAGGCTGCTGCCGCGATGCGCCTGCAGATCCTCAGCGACCGCGTCGATCCATTTCGCGATCGCCGGGCTGAACCCCTGCACCACAGCAGCCCCACCCGTCGCACCTGATGCCCCCGCCCCCCCTGACCCCCCCGCCCCCCCCGATTCACCCGACCCCCCTGACCTACCCGACCCCGACTTGCCTGCCTCGCCAAGCGCGCTCGCGATCTCGCGCGCGATCCGCGCAATGGCGCTCGGCTTCAAGGGTAGGCGATGATCCGCTCGCGCTCCCGTGGACGTGGGCATCGACTCGATCGCGTAGAGCCGATTCATGCGATCGGCCTGCTCGGGACGCCGGCGCGCCGCGAAATCGCGCGCGTAGCGGATCGATCCCGGTCCGCAGCCGAGAACATCGGCGTCGAGAGACAGGATGACGTCGGCCTGGCCGAAACGGTACTGCGCGTCGACGTACTCGCCGAAAGCGAGCTTCGCGCCGCCGCGCACATGCTCGCGGCTTGCCGGATCCCACTGATGCCATTTCGCGGAAGGAAAGCGCGCAAGCAGGTCTCGGATCTGAGCGGCGAGCGTCGGCGAGTTGACCGACTCAGTGAGGATGCGGAGCCCCGCGCCCTCGAGCGGACGCTGTGCCGTGAGCGCCGCGCTGATGGTCCCGAGAAACGCGGACCACGGGCGGATGTCGCCCAGGTTCAGCAACGTCTGCGAGCGATCCGGATCGTAGAGGCCGAGAACCGCGGCCTGAGCGAACACATCGGTCGCGCCAAGACTCCCCGGATGCAGCGGGTTGCCTTCGATTTTCGTCGGACGGCCTTCGTGGCTCTCGACGAGCAGGCCGGTGGCGACGCCTCCGAGCGACATCGCGGTCGCATAGAAGAGTGGTCTGCCGGGGATGAGGTCTTCGGGCTGGCGGACATACGGGACGATCGTTTCCGCGGGCTGCCGCGTGCAGCCGGTGACGCCGGCGAGCGCGAGCGACGCACCCATCAGCTTCAGGAACGTCCGCCGCGCCACCGGGTCCGAGATCGCTTCGATCTCGGACGGGAACTCGTTGTAGAGATGCTCCTGGAACGCCGGGTCCCCGGCGCGTTCTTCGAGAGCGCGCCAGAACGCCGGCTTCCGCGGGGACCGGGGACCGGGGACTGGGCGCGTTTTCTGTTTCATCGGTGGCACGTGGAACAGCTCGTGAGCCTCTGAATCTGGTACTCGGCGACCAACCGCCTGCCGAGCTCAATCTGATCGGGCGGCTCCACGTAGTCGACGCGGAATACCGCGCCGCGCGGACGCACGTAGCGTTCGGGGCTGCGGTGGCAGTCGAGGCACCACTCCATCTGCAGCGAGCTCTCCTGCCACATGAGCGGCATGCGGTCCACCTGGCCGTGGCAGGTCGTGCAGCCGACGCCCTTGTTCACGTGGATGCTGTGGTTGAAGTAGACGAAGTCCGGCAGATCGTGTACGCGCGTCCACTGAATCGAGCGCCCCGTTCGAAAGCTGTCGCGCACAGGCTCCAGAAACGGGCTGTTCGCGAAGATCTGCGAGTGACAGTTCATGCACGTCTTCGTGGGCGGGACGCCCGCGAACGACGAGTCCTCGACCGAGGTGTGGCAGTAGCGGCAGTCGATGCCGTTGCCGGCGACATGCCGCTCGTGGCTGAACTGAATCGGCTGCTCACGCGCGACGCGCGATTCCGTCATCCACGGCGAGCGGTTCACTTCAGCCAACAGGACGAGGAGGCCGGCGATGAAGAAGACGGCGCCGAAGATGCTGACCCGAGCAATCGTGTTGGCGCTGCGATGAAAGATCTGCGACATGCGATCACGAAAGAAAGCAGAGCTTACTTCCTTTGTTGAGCCTCGCGTTTCCTATTTTGTGGAACGTTTCACGCAGATGTCAAAATTCCTTGACTGCGCCCGAAGCATAATCAAGAGAGAGACAGACGTTGCGACCCGTCTTCGTCACTGGGAGCACCGGATACATAGGCCGGCCGTTGGTCGTTGCGCTGCTCGAACGCGGATATCCCGTGTGCGCGCTCGTGCGACCGGGATCTGAAGGGAAGCTGCCAACTCGCGCCGTGCCGATTGTCGGTGACGCGCTTGATCCCTCGACGTTCGCTTCCGCGATTCCCCCTGACGCGACACTGGTTCATTTAATCGGAACACCACACCCGACCCCAGCCAAGGCGGCTGAGTTCCGGCGCGTGGATCTGGCCTCGATCGGTGCGGCAACATCGGCGTCGCAGCGCGCGGGCGTGCGTCATCTTGTCTATGTAAGCGTTGCACATCCCGCTCCCGTGATGCGGGCCTACATCGCCGCTCGCCAGGAAGGCGAGGCGCTGGTGGCGGCGAGCGGCATTCCGGCGACAGTTCTCAGGCCGTGGTACGTGCTCGGGCCAGGGCACCGCTGGCCCTATCTGCTCCTGCCTTTTTACGCTTTGCTCCGGTGGTTATCTTCCACCCGCGCCAGCGCAGAACGGCTTGGGCTCGTCACCCGACCGGCGATGATTGCCGCGTTGGTGAGGGCTGTCGAGTCGCCGCCGGCAGCAGGCGTGCGGCTCGTCGAAGTCCCGGAAATCCGGCGAGGGGCATCCTGACGGATGAGAATCCGGCCAATCCGTTTGTGAACCCCTTGCAGCCTGTCGCTCGAGTTCGTGGAGTGACTGATCGTCAAAATTGGCCAGCTCAACCATGTGACTGACCTCGACGGGCGCGCGGGATCCCGGACGGGAGTGACTGATCGTCAAATGGCCACCTCAACCATGTTACTGCTCCACAGATGAGGAAGGCGGCGGTGTTACACTCGGCCGATAGCTTCTGCTTGAAGATCGCCCACGCCATTGTGCTCACCGCGCGGGCGGAGGCTGAATGCCGCGCGGTCGACACGGCGCATGGGTTTGCCAGTGACCGTCCTCATCGCCCTCGGCGACGCAAGGGTGCGACAGCTCGTCCAAGACGAATTGCAGGATCGCTGCGAGGTGATCGCCGCGTCCGACCCCGGTCACGCCCGCGAGCTTCTCTCGCGCGGGGGTGTCGACATCGTGATCGCCTGTGTTGGGGCCACCTCGGATGACACAGACAACCTGCAGGTCTTGTGCGACTGTCTGCGCGCAAGCGACGTTCCGGTAGCGTTCGTCGCTGGCGCACCGCCGGCCAGCGGGCTCGTGTCTTCGTGCGATGACCCTCCCTCGCTTTTCCTCGCAAAGCCGATCCCTGCGCCCGAGCTCGCGCGGGCCGTCAACGACATCCTGACGGAGCATCGCCTCGCGCGGGAAGTTCGCAGAGTGCACACCCTGAACGACGACCCGGATGGCATCGTCGGTCAGTCGTCCGTCATGCAGAAGGTCATGGCGCTCATCGAGCGCGCGGCGTTGGGTGATTCTCCGGTGCTGCTGCTCGGCGAAAGCGGTACGGGAAAAGAGCTCCTCGCGCGCGCGCTGCATCGGAAAGGCCCCAGGCCCCGCGGTCCGTTCGTGGCGGTGAATTGCTCCGCGATTCCTGACACGCTGCTCGAAAGCGAGCTGTTCGGTCACCGCCAAGGCGCATTCACGGACGCTCGAAAGGATCGGCGCGGCCTGTTCCAGGCGGCGAATCACGGCACGATCTTTCTCGACGAAATCGGCGATATGGCGCCGACACTTCAGGGCAAGCTCATGCGCGCATTACAAGAAAAGGAAGTCCATCCCCTTGGCGCCGACGCACCCGTGCCCATCGACGTCCGAGTGGTGACGGCCACGCACCGCGACCTCGACGCGATGGTGGCTGACGGGCGGTTGCGCCATGACTTGCTGTATCGGATCAACGTTATCGACATTCACGTACCGCCGCTTCGCGACCGGCCCGAAGACCTCATGCCGCTGATTGCTCATTTTCTCAACAAGCACAGCGCGCGACTCGGACCACCGCGCGCTACTGTGTCAGCGGAGGCGATGGAACTGTTGTGTCGGCATTCCTGGCCCGGTAACGTTCGCGAGCTCGAAAACGTCATCGAGCGGGCGCTCATCCTCGGTAGCGGCACGTCCATCGACGTTCGTGATCTTCCCGATGTCCTGAGGACGCGTCTGCGACAAGAGCCTGCCAGCCGCGATGGCCGCCTGCTGGCTGACGTCGAGCGGGACTACATCCTGAACATGCTGCGCGCAGTCGACGGCAACAAGTCTGCCGCCGCACGGGCTCTCGGCCTGGATAGAAAGACGCTCTACCGCAAGTTGGGCCGGCTCGCCAGCTAGCCACAGCGGGTCGCTTCGCCACAAGTGTGGCGATTTGCCACAAATCACGCATAACCCTCACGATTGAGTCAATTACGGCGACGAAGGCGGCAAACTGCTGGGGCGTATTGGGACAGGAGATGCCCCACGCGCCGGCCCTTATCTTCGATCCGTTGTCCGACACAGCGGTTTAACTGCGCGTCGCTTCGGCATAGCGATTGCGGGGATGCTAACGTGGCCGAGAGCGAGGTTGGCGTCGCCAACCTTCACAATCTGCCGCGCACACACTTCTAAGGAGGTTCGACATGGCAGTAGCATTCGCCAAAGGACAAACCACATCGTCGGAGCATCGCAGTTCACGGTTGCAGGAAATGAGCTGGAATGAGATTCAGCGCCCTGGCTGTTACCTCATTGTGGGCTCAGGCGATCTCGTGCGCGTCCCTCAGGATGCGCTCGCCCCGGGTCATTCACCTCTGATCACCATTACCTCAACGGGCGAAACACGAGTCGCGAGGTTGTGCGACAATCCAGCCGAGCCGATCTCGGTGCTGCGGGCCTTCGCCGCCGACAACGACTACTTCGTGAACTTCTAAGCCACCAATCTCACCGTGAGACGAGCGATCGCCTGAACTTGTGGGCTCGCCCGTCTCGCAGCCTCGCCGAAATCCTTCGCACGGATGGTCGTCGGTGCCAACATCGTTTCACTCGCTTCAACCGTGCGCGGTCACGATCGCAACAAGTGTGGCGACTTGCCAAAAATCACGCATAACCCTCACAATCTGTGGTGCGACACGCGCAAAGGAGGTTCGACATGGCACTGGCCAAAGGGCACCCGTCGCCGGGGCATCGCAGTTCGCGGTTGCAGGAAATGAGCTGGAATGAGATCGAGCGCCCTGGCTGTTACCTCATTGTGACCTCAGGTGATCTCGTGCGCGTCCCTCAGGATGCGCTCGCTCCGGGTCATTCACCTCTGATCACCATTACCTCAACGGGCGGAACACGGGTCGCGAGGTTGTCCGACGATCCAGCCGAGCCGATCTCGGCCCTGCGGGCCTTCGCCGCCGACAACGACTACTTCGTGAACTTCTAGCCACCAGTCTCACCGTGAGACGGGCGACCGCCCGTACTTGCCGGCTCGCCCGTCCGCCCGCATCGCTGAATCCTTCGCACGGATGTCGGGCTTTCGTTGCACGCGGAGGACTCGAATGAATGTCGGTTTGAAGCGGAGCTTCAGTGGGATCCCGGCTTGGAGCCGTCGGGCGCCTTTTCCCAGACGTAAGTCCGGCCCATCGCGTATTTCTCGAACCACTCGAGCTCGGTGTTGGCCTTGAAGAGAAGATGACGCAGGTCGCCCCAAAGATGCGGTTCGCGCGGCGCGATGTCCAGAACGGTGGGCACGCCGTTGCTCCTGAGCGCGCGATACATCTCGATCGATTGCGCCATCGGCACGCGCGTGTCGCTTTCGCCGGCGAACAACAGCACCGGCGTCTTCACGTTCGCGACGTCCTTCAGCGGTGAGTTGTTCCAGAAGAGATCCATCCGGGCGTTCTTCTGCCACGGCGTACCGCCGAACCAGGTGCGGCGGAACGAGGTGTTGTCGGTCTGGCCGTAGAGCGACGTCCAGTTCGAGATGGCGGCGCCGGCCGACGCCACCTTGAACCGGTCGGTCATCGTCACCAGCTTGTTGACCAGCGTGCCGCCCGCGCTCCACCCCATCGCGACGAGCCGATCCGGATCGGCGACGCCCATTTGGATGAGATGATCGATTCCCGCCATGATGTCGGACGCCATGTTGTGGAAGTACCCGTTCACCACGTCGCGCGAGAACGCGGCGCCGTAGCCGCTGCTGCCACGATAGTTCGGCCTCAGCACGGCGTAGCCCTTGCCCGCCAGCACGGGGACGTAGTTCAGCAGCAGGCCCGCTCCGCCGCCGAACTTGTCCGACTCCATGGGCCCGCCGTGCATCTGCACGACGAGCGGGAACCGCCGGCCCGGCTGATAACCGACCGGATAGAACAGGATGCCCTCGACTGTTGCGCCGTCAGCGCCTTTCCACTCGACCTTCTCCTGTCGAGGGAGTGCGATCTGTCGCTCGAGGGCGTCGAACACCGCGGTCACGCGCCTCGGCGTCGCACGATCGCCGCCGATCGGCATCGTCCAGACGTCGCCGAATCGTGTCGGTTCGTCCAGCTGGAACACGACCTGGCCGGCACCCGGCACGAGCGCCCAGCCGGGCGGGATGTAGTGCGCGCCGTCGGTGAGCTGTCGGGCGTGCCGTGATCCCACGTCAATCTCGAACAGCTCGGTGTGGACGCCCATGTTCACGTTGGCGAGGATCGACCGGCCGCCGGGCGACCAGGTCGCCTGATCGAACGAGTAGCGGTAATCAGGGATGACCGGACGCGCGGGGCCGCCGGCCGCTGGCACGACGAACAGGGTCGTCGG
>QHWJ01000446.1 GCA_003222535.1 Acidobacteriota bacterium
GTGCGGGCGATCGGTTCGATCGCGCCCACGCCTCAACGCGGCGATTTACATCGTGAATGGGTTACGGATGGTCAGGCGCCCGTCGATAACCTGGCCATCTTGTAGATCTATCAAGGGTTCTCCGGCAGAGCCCAGCCGCGGGAGACGACGAGCGCTGCGACGCGCGTGCGAATCTCGTCGCGGATGGCGCGCACGCGCTCGAGCGGCTGATCCGCGGGATCAGCGAGGGGCCAGTCTTCGCGCATCGCCCCGGGCACCACCGGACATTCGTCGCCGCAGCCCATCGTGATCAGCCAATGGGCCTCGCGCGCGCGCTCCGCCGTCAGGCTCTGCGGCATTCCGCTCAGATCGATGCCGACTTCGCGCATCGCCTCGACGACGACCGGGTTCACGCGGTTCGCGGGCCGTGTCCCGCCGGAAATCGCGCGGGCCCTGGCCGGATCGGCAAGGGCGTTGAAGAACGCCGCGGCCATCTGTGATCGACCGGCGTTGTGGACGCACGCGAAGAGGACGATGCTCATAGTGTCTTACGCGCAGCAGTCCGGCCCGCAGCAGCGCAGCGCTTCGGGTTTGCGCGCGCGGATGAACGCGCTCGCGAACTTGCCCTCGACCGCCGGCGCCATCGCGTCGACGTCGATGCCTCCCTCAGTCAGAAACGCCCGCGCATCGTCGACGTTGTAGACGCGCCACGCGTCGACGTCCACGTCGGCGAACCCCGCGGCCTTCAGCTTGGCGGCGTACTCCTTCTCCTCGAGCGCGCCGGCGATGCAGCCGACCCACAGTTCCATGTTGCGGCCGAGATCCGCCGGCACGTCCCCGCGGACCACCACGTCGGACACGGCGAATCGCCCACCAGGCTTCAGAACCCGGAACGCCTCGCGCAGCACGGCGTCCTTGTCGCTCGACAGGTTGATGACGCAATTCGAGATGACGACGTCGACCGACATGTCGGGCAGCGGGATCGCCTCGATCGTCCCTTTCAGGAATTCCACGTTCGTCGCGCCAGCTTTGTGTTGATTCTCGCGCGCCAGAGCGAGCATCTCGTCGGTCATGTCGAGGCCGTACACCTTGCCGGCGGGACCGACGCGCTTCGCCGAGAGCAGGACGTCGATGCCGCCGCCCGATCCGAGGTCGAGGACGGTTTGCCCCGGTTCCAGCGCGAGCAGGGCGGTCGGATTTCCGCAGCCGAGCGAGGCGGCCACCGCGTCGGCGGGGAGGCTGCGGGCCTCGGCGTCCGAGTAGAGGTTGGAGGTGATCGGATCGCCGCAGCCGCAGGCGCTCGGCCCGCAGCAGCCGGTCTTTCCGGACGATTCCCGGACGGACGTGGCGATGGCGCCGTATTTCTCGCGAACTGCCTGCCGAATGCCCGACATGTGCCTGCTCCTTCTGTATCTGTTAAAACGAATATACAGACTCTATTCGGCTGATGATATATTTGTCAAGAGGAATATATGTCTGAGCCCCTCTCGAACATGGAAGGGCTCTTCAAAGCCCTGGCGGACGCGACGCGGCTGCGCATTCTCGGTCTGCTCCTGACCGGTGAGGTCTGCGTCTGCCACATCCACGAAAGCCTGAAGATTCCGCAGCCGAAAGCCTCGCGCCACCTTGCGTACCTGCGCCGTGCCAGGCTGGTCGAAACGCGGCGCGACGGCCTGTGGGTGCACTATCGGATGGCGACGCTTGCGGATCCGGTGCTCGGCGCGATCGCCGACGCAGTCCGTCACGCGCTGACGCACGTGGATGTCGTCCGCCGGGATGCGCTCCGACTGGAGAAGAAGACCGGATGCTGCCTGCCCGCGCCGGGCGACGTGACGGCGTCTGCGTGCTGCGCGCCGGCGGTAACCGGCGCCGCCGCTCACCCATGAAAAACACGGCCGGGCGTGATGCCCGGCCGTTGTCTTTTCGCGCCGAAGTTGTCGCCTAGAAGTTGACTCAGATTGGGCTTCGTTGGACCCGCCCGTATTGCCTTTGCTGTACCCGATCGCGTACTGCGCGTTCGTCGACAGGCCGCGAGCCGACCGACGGCTCAGAGAGAGCTGCAGGGAGTTGTAGCTGTCGTGGCCGCCGCTGGTCTTGTAGTCGATTTCCGCGAAGGGCCGCAGCAGCGTTTCGATGTTGAATTTGACAATCCGGTTGGCGGCCTCGCGGAGCGGCGTGTAGTAGGCGTACCGAAGACCGAAGTTCAGCGTGAAGTTGGGCCGCACACGCCATTCGTCCTGCGCGTAAGCGACGAAGTACTGCTGTTTGGTGTGCTTCGATCCCGAGGCACCGTTGCTGAACGGGCTCGGCTCGCTCCAGGCTGGCGATCACGCTGCCGTCCACGTTTCTTGTCGAGTCGAAGTAGTTGGGCGCGTCGAACCTCTGGTTCCGGAGGTACTCGAAGATGGCGCCGTGCACTTTGTTGGCGCCAGATTTCGTGATGACGCTGACCTGGCCGCCCGTGCCGGTGCCATATTCAGCCGGGTAGCTGCTCGACTCGACGCGGAACTCCTGGACGTTTTCGAGGCTCGCCTGGAGCTTGAACGGCGTATTGGTTTCGCCGTTGACGTTGCCCGGCGACGCGTCGATGATGGCCGACCCTTCGACGCCGTCGTATTTGATCACATTCTGCTCGTTCGCGCGTCCGCTGAAGCGGACGTCCTGCCAGGTACCCGTCCCGGCATTCTGCGCTCCAGGCGCCTGCAGCATGAGCTGGGACATCTGGCGCCCGTTGACGGGCAACTGTCGTTCGCTACACCGACTGGCCCGGCTTGATCACGCCGTCCTTCGGCACGACGACGACTCCGTCGCGGATGTAGTACCCGTCGCCATCGGCCCGCATGACGCCGGCTTCGTTCACCAGCCGCGCGCCGTCGCCGATCCGCGCGTTCTTGTCGACGATCACGCGATCCAGCACGACGTCGCGGCCGATGCCGAGCCGCGGGTTCCCGTCCCTCGCGGGCGCGTCATCGTCGGCTTCGCAGAAGTCGGCGCCGAGCAGCACCGACCGCCGGATCGTGGCGCCGGTCTGAATGTTGGTCCGGATCCCGACGACGGACTGTTCGATCGTGGAACGATCGAGAGAGCAGCCTTCGGCGACAATCGCGTCGCGGGCGACGCAGTCGCTCAGGCGCGCGCCCGGTAGAAAGCGCGCGTGGGTGTAAATCGGACGGCGCGGGTCGTAGAACCTGAACGGCGCGCCGGGCCGCGTGAGCATGATGTTCGCCTCGTAGAACGAATCGACCGTCCCGACGTCGGCCCAGTACCCGCGAAACAGATGCGCGTTCACGCGGTAGCGGCCGAGCGCGGCGGGAATAATCTGACGGCCGAAATCGGCTGCGCCTTCCTGCTCGATCACGTCGAGCAGCACGTCTCGCGAGAACACGTACACGCCCATCGACGCGACGAAAGGCCTGGCGGGCGTGTGCCCGCCGAACGTCGCGCCCTGTGGGATGCTCTGCGCGATCTCGTCGAGCCTGTCCCGATTCGGCTTCTCCTCGAAGGCGTCGATCTGACCACCGTGGTGGAAGCGGAAAATCCCCATGCCCGTGGCGTCGTCCACCGTGACCGGCTGCGCCGCGATCGTGATGTCGGCGCGGCGGTCGATATGCTCGTCGATGAGCTCCGCGTAGTTCATGCGGTAGAGGTGATCCCCCGCGAGAATCAGGTAGTAATCGGCGTCGTACCGGACGAAATGG
>QHWJ01000447.1 GCA_003222535.1 Acidobacteriota bacterium
CGGGTCGTTGAAGACCAGCGGCGGCGGTACGTCTGACAGGAACAGCGTCGGCCGCCCACCGGAAGTCGCTGCGCTCGTGAACGGTCCATAGTTCTGCGTGAACGGAGGATTCTTCAGGAACGATCCCGCTCCCCGGAGCACAGGCGTGTAGGTGATCCCGAAGCCGCCACGAAAGACCATTCGGTGCGGCGCCGTCGCCGAGAACCCGAGGCGCGGCCCGATATCCGAATAGTCGGTCTTGACACCGACCGTCGGATCGGAATCCGACGCCACGATGATCTTGCCGAGTTCAGAACGGAACGCCGCCATCCGGTTCTCGGCCTCTGTGATCGGCGTGTAAATCTCGTACCTGAGACCGAGGTTCAGCGTCAGCCAGGACGTCGCGCGCCAATCGTCCTGCACGAACACGCTGGGCTCTTTGGAGCGATTCAGCGGATGGATCGGGAAATGCGTGCGTTGCTCCACGCTCGGCAGCCCGAGCAGCAATGACGCGAACGTATTGCCGCCGCTGCCAGTGCCGCTGTTGGTGACGGAGGAGTCGAAGGCGAACAGGCCCCTCGGGTACTGCGACTGCTGGACGCCGAACATTCGGAAGACGATCCCACCGCCCATCTTGATGCTGTGCGCGCCCATCATCTTGGTGAGCGAGCCGGCGATCTGATGGTTGTGATCCTCGGTTTCCATCGGGATGAACGTGGGATCGCCGATTGCCGCATAGCTGGTCGGCCGCATTTCAAACCAGGGCAGCCCGCCCGTGATCGGGTCGCTGCTGTCGTTCACGTTCCGAAACCCGAGATAGGAGGCAAGATCGGCCGAATTCGCACTCGGACGACTGGCGGACGTCAGCGGCCGAACGAAGTTGTACTTGAGCTCTGTCATCAACGTCGGGCTCGCCACCCGCAGCCAGTTGGCGACGATATTGTGAGCGAACGTGTTGTACGGCCCGGAATAGATGCCCGCCGTGCCGTTGGTATTGCACGTCGGATCAACCGTACGGTCGCCGATTTGCGCGGGGGGACACTGGCTTGGGGTGAGCCCATTGGTCAGGTTATAGGAATATCTCGCGAAGATGGTGTCTTTGTCGGTCAGACGATGATCGATTCGGATGTCCGTCGTCTGGTTCGTCTGCCAACCAGGGCCGTTATACGCAAAATTGTTCGCCAAGCCGGGTTGATTCGGCATCGGGTAGAGCGACATCAGCTTCGCCGCCGTCGGATCGAAGCGGATGGCCGGAATGACGTTCCCGGGAAATGGTGTCCTGGGGCTGCTGAGCGGATCGTAAATGGACGCGCCCGTAATCCACGAAGAAGAACGTCCGGTCCGACTTCAGCGGTCCGCCCAGGCTGCCGCCAAACTGATTGAGATGATTCAGCGGCTTGGAAACCGCAAAGAAGTCCTTCGCGTCGAAATGCTGATTCCGGCCGAAGTAGAAACCAGATCCGCGAAACTGGTTACTTCCGGACTTCGTGATGATGTTGATCACCCCGCCGAGCGTCCTGCCGTTCTCAGCCGAATAGAGATTGGTCTGGACGACGACTTCCTGAATCGCGTCGATCGATGGCTTGACGCCCATGCCGCCCATGACGCGTTCGGTGTTGTCCAGCCCGTCGACCAGCTGCAGGTTGTCGTTTTCGGGGTTGCCGTTAATCGACACCGCAGAGGTCTGCCGGCGGTCATCGGGGCGATTGCCGCTGATCGTGGCGTTCGCCGCGCCTTCGCTCGCGCCGGGCGTCAGTTGCACGATGTTGATGATGTTGCGCCCGGCGATTGGCGCGTTCTGGACCGTTTCCGCCGTCAGTCTCGATGACACGCGCGACGTGTCGGTCTGCAGCAGCGGCGCGCTGGCAGCGACGGTGACGCTCTCGCTGACGGCTCCCAGTTCGAGCTTGACGTCGACGCGTGCTCTGTCGCCGGTGCTCAGGGTGACCCGGGCGGTCTGGGTCTTGAAGCCCGCCAGATCGGTCTTCACTTCGTAAATACCGATGGGCAAAAGGGTGAAGGCGTAGTCGCCTGTCTCGCTCGTCACCGTCGTTCGACTGATATTCGTCGAAAGACTGGTGGCTGTCACGGTGACACCGGGCAGAACGCCGCCGCTCGAATCAGCCACGCGTCCGACGATGTCCCCGGTGCCCTGTGCAGCAGACGAGGCGGCCAGACCGAAAACCAAGATCACGACGCCAGTAACGGCCCGAGTCATAGAGCCTCCAGTGGGAGAAACACGATGAAAAGGCGCCTGAGCGGCGGAGCATAGCAGACGAAGACGCGCCGATTTGTTGCAGATTGTGCGTCGTCATGCTCATGAACGCGCGGATGCCGGCATGAGCGCCGACGAGCACATACCGTCATGATCGCGGCCAGTCACTCACTTCGGGACGCAGGGAGGAGCTCCGCTCCCCCGGCCCGCGCCGGTCGGTTGCGCGCCTGCCGCGACGCCCACGGTGGGCTCTTCCTGGGAACTACGTCCGCGACCACGCGCTGGAGGGATCCAGCAGTCCCGAGCCAGCCCGTTTTGAACGAACCGTGTATCCGCGCTGAGCCGATTGCCGGTGAGAAACTGGGCGCCGGCATTGCCCCAGAACTTGCCCGCTCGGAGCGCCGCGTCGTGTGTTTTGGTCAGCAGATCCTGATAGCGGTCGTCGTTCTGCGGCCACCCGGAGAACGCCGACAGATCGTTGTTCCCCTGAATCACGACATCCACGCCGAACGTCGAGGCGATCTCGTTCGCGTTGGCAACACCCTCGAGCGTCTCGATCATGACCACCACGAGCATGTTGTCGTTGATGGTCGCACGATAATTCATTCCGGGCGCGTTCCAGAGCAGAGAGTACTGGCCACCACCGGAGCTTATGGCAAGGTTTGCCAATCGGCCAACGACTCAACGCAATCCCGCTGAGGCCTTCCCGCCGATGATGGCCGCCGCGCTGGGCCTTCAGAGTCATCGTCGGTGAACCAGCACCTGCGATTCTTGCAGCAGGATCTCTGCAGACCCTTGGCCACGGTAGCATCCAGTCCCGTTCATCCAGCCAGCACGGTCAGAGAACACTCGCGATCGTGGACACGCACCGGCACTCGTGAGCGTGTTTCGCCGAGCGTTGCCAAAGAGCCGAAGCTGGTGATGTACCGGCATCTGCATCGCCTGTCGCCGCGCTTCTACGCCCACACGCGGCTCGGCGACATCATGTCGCGGGTCAACAACGACATCGGGGAGATCCAGCGGATCGCGGCCGAGACGGCGCTCGCGTGGTTCGGGAACGTGCTGTTCCTCGTG
>QHWJ01000049.1 GCA_003222535.1 Acidobacteriota bacterium
GAAGACGACAGCCTGTCCGCCGTCGAGGACGGCCAGCGCTTCCTCAAACGCCGTCCACGTCGGGTTCTGAAAGCGCCCATAGGTCATCGCATGATCTGCGGGGTCGCCCGGCGTGACGTACGTGGCTGAGAACTGCGGGCCAGGGAGCAACGTGCCCGCATCGGCTACGCTCCGGTACCCTGCCTGCACAATCTCGGTGTCGCGGTGCATCGTTACCCCCTTGACCGCTCGCGGTGGTGTTGTCGAGAGTACCGTATAGTCAGGTGTAGACTGCCGCCAAGCAGCCCGTGGTGAAAGTCTGGCGTCGCACCGAGACGGGCGAGGCGCCCCGGGGTCCCCAACGCGGCAGCCGCGTTGGGGGCCCCGCCCCTCCGGCAAGGCGGGACGACCGAGAACCGGGGTCCCCGCCGCGCGTGGTTTGCGCGGTGGGGTGGTAATACCGGGAGTATTTGAGCGAGGAGCAACGCAGCCGGCGCCGGGGCCCCCAACGCGGCAGCCGCGTTGGGGTGGCTTGGGGATGCATCGCCCGTCGAACGGGGTCCCCAGCGCGGCAGCCGCGCTGGGGGCCCCGAATGCAGCCAGACTTTCACCACGGGCTGCAAGGCCTTGGACATCAAATCGCTAATTCCGGACAAAATAGGTATGAGACGAATTCAATTCGCAATGGTTTCAATCCTGCTCGGCGCCGCGGCGCCCGTCGCTGCCCAGGGCGCATCGTCCTCAGGAGCAGCGTTTCACGTGGGATTCGGTGCGTCCATCTCGACCGTCACAGGAACGGCGGCGCCGCTGTTCCTCGTCCCCGTCGACGTCGGATCGCACCTCCGCGTCGAGCCCGAAGTGGGTTACACGCGGACGACGAATGAGCAGACCATTCAACTAACTCCGCCAACCCTCCCTGTACGCATCCCCGTGCCAATTGTTACGAGCACCACAACGAAGCAAATCACCGCGGTGCCCTCCATCGGCACCGGCGTATTCTTCGCTCAGTCGCGCGAGAAGATCAGATTGCACTATGGCGCCCGATTCGGCTATGCGCGTACATCGACCGAATTCACCAGCGTCTCCCGCACAACCACGGCGGCCACGTCGACCACAAACACGACAGGGAAGCAGACCGGATACTTCGTTGGGCCGTCCCTTGGCGGAGAGTATTTCTTGGGCGATCGGTTCAGCCTTGGGGCCGAACTGCACGTGCGTTACATGTCGACCGATGGCCACCAGCAGACCGTCGTCGTGCCGCTTACACCACCCCCGCCCAACGTGGTCGTTACGCCCCTGCCGCAACTCACCACCTCTGTAACGACCATTCAGACACGCGCTTCCGTCGTCGCACGCGTGTATCTGAAGTAGGGGACGGTCTTTGGGCCGTCCCGAAAAGAGTAAGATGACTGGATGCGCGCTTCATTCCTGGAGAACGACCTGACGCGCGCATACTGACACCTACCTAAACAAACCTGAGTATCTCCGCAATAAGGACTTGCCACTGGTGGCCGCACCTGGTGGGCGCACTTCGAGTTCACCCGCATAAACACGACGCCAACTTTCCTCCCAAAAAAGATCGAGGATTTGCGAGAGGCGGGCGCGACACCAGCAAACGCTACGGCGTTTCTGATTCTCGACGATCGCCCATGCACTCATTCATTCACATCGCAGTGCTGTCACAGGATCGACGAGCGAAGCGGTCATGGCAGGAACGCCGCACGCGGCCATGGCCGTCGCGACGATGCCGACAAACGCCACGGCGAATGAACTGCCGTCGGTCGGCTGCACCTCATACAAGAGGCTGGCGAGCATTCGGGTCATCCCGACGGCGGAAAGTGCTCCGAGTGCAACTCCGGCAGCAGTCATTCCTATGCCTTGCCTCATGACCATGATCAGCACCGCTCGTCTGGTCGCTCCCAATGCCATTCGGACACCGATCTCCTGAGTCCGCTGCGCGACTGAGTACGCCATGACTCCGTAGATACCGATGACGCCGAGGAGCAGCGCCGATCCGGCGAACACCACGAGCAATGTCAATGTCATCCGCCGCGGTGCAATCGAGTCCATCAGTGCCGTGTCCAAGCGCTTCATCTCGAACAAGGCCTGCGTCGGATCGATCGCGGCGAGCTTCGCGCGAAGTGCCGGCGCCACCTGCAGCGGATCGCCTATCGTTCGCACGTTGACCGTCATCGCGAACGGATTTCCGTGAAGGTAGTCGAGGAATACCTCCGGCTCGGTCGCGGATTCCAGATCCGCCGTGCGGAGATCGGCGACGATCCCGACGATCGGAACGGGGATCGCGCGTGCGGGGTCGGGTCCGTTGGGGAGCAGCAGACGCCGACCGATTGGGTTCTCGCCAGTGAAGTAGCGACGCGCCAGCTCCTCGTTGATCACGTACACAGCCGACGGTTCATGGCTGGTCATCCAGCGTCCGCCAACGACTCTCATGCCGACGGCTGTGGGGTACCCCGCCGACGTGACGTTCAGCCGGACGATCGGACGATCGAGGAGTGACATGGGTGGACCGTCCTGTCGGACAAGACGGATTCGCGCGTCCGCATCCGACGCGACGCCCGCGGCCAGCACGCCCGGCACCGCTCGGGCCTTCTGTAGCACCTCGTCGAGATACGTGCGCTTTCGTTCGGGCGTGCGATAGGCCTGGCCGGACATTTGAATCTTCAGCGTCAGCACATGTTCAGGGTCAAAGCCCGGCGGATAGGCCATGATTCGCCACAGGCTCTTGACCAGCAACATGGCTGCGACGACAAGGACCGACGCCAGCGCTAATTCGATTGTGACCAGCGCACGACGTGCGCGCAGGGCTCGCGGCGGAGCGGTTGTCATGCGCGTGCCGTCCTTGAGGGCGTCCTGCACGTTCATCCGCCACAACGCTGCGGCCGGCGCGATACCGCACACGAACGCCGTCAGGATGGACGTGAGGCTCGCAAACGTGAGTACTCGGCTATCGATCGTCGTTTCGGTCAAACGCGGAATCGCATAGGGCAGCAGTCGAATCATCGACGACACCGCGGCGCGAGCAACAAGCAGCCCGGCGATGCCGCCGGCCGAGGCCAGCACCAGGTTTTCGACGACGAGCTGCCGCAGCACGCGTCCACGTCCGGCGCCGATGGCCGCGCGCACCGCGACTTCCTTGCGCCGTGCCGATGCGCGGGCGAGCTGCAGGCTCGCGATGTTCACGCACGCGATCGTCAGGACGACAAGCACGCAGCCAAACAGAATCAACAACGAGCGCCGTGCCTGTCCGATGAGCACGTCGGTGAACGGCGTCACTCGCAGTCGAGGCGCTGACGCGAGCTTTGGATAGGTGCGCCGCACGTCGGCGCGCAACGTCTCGAGTTCGCTTTTCACGTGCGCGACGCTCAGGCCAGGCTTTGTGCGCGCAATCACGTAGAAAACGCGGACGCCGAGGTCGGTTGGGGCAGGCGGCTGGATCGTCGTCGCGTGGTACGCCTCGACCTCGCCGGGCGGCAACTGCGAAACGGCGGCCGGCGCCGGCAATTGCGGGTGAAATGTTCGCGGCAGGACGCCCGCGAGCAGGACCTGTCGATCGTTGACCATCACCATGCGTCCGACGACGCTGGCGTCTCCATTGAAGGCGCTTTCGAAGAACGCGTGCGACAGGAGGATCGCGTCTTCGCCACTCGCCGGCAGGCGGCCGAGCGCCGGCGTCGCGCCAGCGAGGTCCCAGAAATCGCTCGATACCGTCGCCACCCGGATCGCGGCCACGCCGTCTTTCGCCGTGACCCGTTCCATGCCGACGTAGAAGGCGACGGCGCGTTCGAGGGTGGACGAGCGGTCGTGGAACGCCACGAAATCGGGCGCGGAGACAACTTCGATCGATTTGATGGGCGCCACGCGATCGTCATACGTCACGATCCAGACCAGCCGATCGCCGTCTCGGTACGCCAGCGGCCGCAGTAAGACGGCGTTGACAACGCTGAACACCGCCGTCGTCAGACCGATACCGAGCGCGAGCGTCGCGATGACGACGCACGAGAAGCCTGGGCTTCGCCGAACGAGCCGCAATGCGTAGCGGACATCCTGCGCGAGCTGGTCCGCCCAGATTGGGACCCACACCGCTCGAGTGTCCTCTTTGATTCGTGTGACGCTGCCGAACGCGCGACGCGCAGCGGCGTTCGCCTCTTCCGACGACATGCCTCGCGCCAGGTTCTCCTCGGTTTCGCGCGCGAGGTGCTCGCGGATATCCTCGTCGAGATCATCGAGCGCCTGGCGGCGTCGCCAGATCATGCTGGCCTCAGGACGCGAGCGATGGCACTCGCGATGGTTTGCCAATTGGATGTTTCGATCGCGAGCTGCTTCAGTCCTTTCGCCGTCAGTTTGTAGTACTTGGCTCGTCGGTTGTTTTCGGACGTCCCATGTTCGAACGTGATCCAGCCGCGTTTAATCAGTCGATGCAGCGCGGGATAGAGCGATCCCTGTTCGACACGGAGGACCGACCCCGATCTGCGCTCGATCGCCTGCATGATCGCGTGCCCATGAGCGGGGCCGGCACGAAGCGATTGCAAGATCAACAAATCGAGCGTTCCTTGAAGCAATTCCAGACGTTCTTCAGTAGACATTCTAGGTGAGTATGGATCCACTCACCTAGAATGTCAAGGTGTAACCCATCGTGTCCGCGAAACTTTCAGGAACCTTCTATTAGGGACGCGAGGAAGAGCGCGCGCACTCTCCACACCAGCAACCAAAGATCACGAGGAACCCAACAAGAGGTACACGACCGTCGTCTCAGTGTCGGCCGGATCCGGCGCCGGATCTCCGTAGATCTCCCACGAATGGCCGGCGGACTCCCTCCGGTTCGCCGCCATCCATTTTGCGATCGCGTTGTGCGCCTCTTTCATGCGGTTGTACGGCCCGCGGTGGACGGTGACGGCAGCTTCGCCGCCTGGCGTTTCGGTCGCGTACACCTCGCCCGCAGTTTCAAATGTGCGTGTGACCTCGACGCCGAAGTCGCAGAGTATCGGCGCGCCCGGCTGCTTCGGGTGGTGGTAGAGGAAGATGTTGTGGCCGTCAGTCCGCAGCCCAGGCTGGCTGCGAATGAACTCCCAGACCTTGCCCAGCGGAGGCCCCCACACCGAGCCAACCGCGCCAGGAGCGACCTCGCGCCGCACCGCGGCCAACTTGCGGGGGTGAACAGTCTGTACGGTGACGGAGACCGGCATTCCGCGATCGTAATCAAGAATGGTGATCGCGAAGCAAACGTAGCGGCTGCCTGGAGGGAATTTCACGTGACAACGTTTTACGGTGTCCGCGCGGCTTGAAGCATGGACAATCTATGGAAGGCGAAGAGATGAGCGCGTTCAAGCACGTGACGCGGGCCATCGAGCGCGTGCTCGGCGAGGGCTGATCGTGCGCGAGATATGGCGTCGGCTCGTGGCTCGCGTGCGTGCTGGCTCGTTGGATGCCCATGTGTCGGAGGCGCTGCGCCTTCATGCCGAGATGAAGACGCGCGACACCGGCGCCGCGAAGATGAGGCTCGACGCGGGTTCCTCGAGCGGCTGAGCGCACAACACGTTCAAGTGATCGCGGTCGCGCCCGAGTATTTTCGCGTGCTCGAGGCGTCAACGACAGCCGGACGCACGTTCACGAGCGACGACCGCGCGACGTCGTCGAGGGTAGCTGTCGTGAACCAGGCGTTTGTCGAGAAATTCCTGCCGGACGCGCAGCCAATCGGCGCGCGCGTGCGCGTCGCTGCCCCGCGGCAGCCGCGAGAGCTGCGGCAGGTTATCGGCGTCGTGTCGAACATCCTGGAAGGCGACGCGATCCGTCAGCAGTTCAAGCCGGTGCTGTATGTGCCTTTCGCGCAGTCGCCGGTGCCGCTCGTCCATGTACTGGCGCGCGCGCGTGTGTCGACGGATCAGGTTGCACGCGCGCTTCGCGCGGACATCGAGCGTCTGGATTCGGACATCGCGATCGAAGCGCTCATGACGCTGAAGGCGAGCTTCGCCTTCGACGGCGATTACATGGATCTCGACCACATGGAGCTTGGCAAGGGCGCGGCGGCGGCGCCGACCTTCGCGGTCGTGGCGCTGGTGCTCGCGGCGATCGGACTCTACGCCGTGATCGCGCACTCCGTCAGCCAGCGCACGCAGGAGATCGGCGTGCGCATCGCCATCGGCGCCGCCGCGCGCGACATCCGCGCGCTCGTGTTCCGCGACGGCATGACACTCGTCGCGCTGGGTATCGTGGCCGGGTTGGCCGCGTCGCTGGCGTCGAACCGGCTGCTGCAATCGCAACTCGTCGGCGTGTCGCCATTCGATCCGGTGACGATCATTGGCGCGCTGCTGCTGCTGACGATCGTCGCGCTGATGGCGTGCGGCGTTCCCGCGCGGCGAGCGATCCGCGTGAACACTGTCGTGGCGCTGCGCCAGGAATAGACCGACGCTGATCTCTCCTCGTAGTTTTCGACGGGCCATGCGAGCATCAATGGCACGTACCGACACGTACCCTCTACGATGCGGCAGCCAGTTCTCCTTTCAGCGCCGGCGCGACGCGGGTTCCGATCGCTTCGATGGCTCGCATAAGTTTTGCGTGTGGCAACGACGCGGCGTTCATTTGAAACGTGAGCCGGGAGATCCCGCCCAGCGCTTCACTGTGTCGAAGGATCTTCTCGGCGACTTCCTCGGGATTACCAATCAGCAGCGCGCCGTGCGGCCCTCGCTGCGCATCGAACCCCGCGCGGGTCACCGGCGGCCAGCCACGCTCCTTGCCGACGTCAGTGACAGCACGGGCGTAGCCAGGGAAGAACTCGTCGGCGGCTTCCTGCGAAGTCTCTGCGACGTATCCGAGCGCATGGACGCCGACCTTCAAGCGATCGGGCGAATGTCCGTATCGCTGACCGGTTTCTCGATACAGATCGATCAGGGGCCGGAAGCGCCGCGGTTCGCCGCCGATGATCGCGACCATCAGTGGCAGTCCGAGGGCGCCGGCACGGGCGAAGGACTGTGGAGTTCCGCCCACTCCTAGCCAGATTGGCAACGGAGTCTGCACGGGTCTTGGATAGACGCCCTGCCCGGTCAACGCCGGGCGGAACCGGCCGGACCAGTGCACGTGCTCGTTGTCGCGAATCTTCAGCAGCAGATCGAGCTTCTCCGCGAACAGCGCGTCGTAATCCTCCAGGCGATACCCGAACAGCGGAAACGCTTCGATCGACGAGCCGCGGCCCACCACCATTTCCGCGCGGCCCTCCGACAGCAGATCGAGCGTGGCGAATTGTTGAAAGACGCGGACCGGGTCGGCGGCGCTCAGCACCGTCACGGCGCTCGTCAGACGAATGCGACGGGTGCGTGCGGCGGCGGCGCCGAGAATGACCGCCGGCGCCGCATCCAAGTACTCCTGACGATGGTGCTCCCCGATCCCGAAGACATCGAGGCCTACGTCATCCGCGTGCTCAATTTGTTCGACCAGGTTGCGCAGCCGCTCTGACGGAGGCACGGCACGGCTGCTCTCGTCGTACGCTGCCGCGAAACTGTCGATGCCGATTTCCATGGTGATCGTCTCCTGACAGGCCCATCAGGCCATTCCGAAATATATCTTGACATCAAGTTATATTATGTCAATATACTTCTTGTCAAGGTGAAACCTTTGGGGGCCGGGAACGCGTGACACAGCGACGAACCGACCAGTCGGCGATCCATACGTGGCTGGTGCTCATGAAGGCCCACCGGACCCTGACACGCCACGCGACCCGCAGCATTGAAGCGCTCGACATGTGTCTGTCGGACTTCGCGATTCTCGAGGCGCTGTTGCATAAGGGACCGCAGTCCGTCAGGGAGCTCGGCCGCCGCATCGATCTGACCAGCGGGTCGATGACCGCCGCCATCGATCGGCTGGAAACGCGTCACCTGGTGGCGCGGGCCGACCACGCCACCGACCGCCGCGCCTGGGTCATTCACCTGACGCCCGCGGGCAAGGCGCTCATCACCAAAGTGTTTGCCGGGCACCTAGACGCGATGGAGAACGCGATGAGCGGGCTCTCGCGAGCGGAGCGCGCGACGCTCACTGACCTGTTGAAACGACTCGGCACGACGGCCGAGGCCCAACTCACGCAAGAAGAAGGAGTGACCCCATGACTGCCGCGCTCGACGCCATGAAGGCGGCACAGACCTACGCGATCGACAAAACGCACTCGGAGGTGGCCTTCCAGGTGCGCCACCTGCTGACGAAGGTGCGCGGACGGTTCACGGGATTTGCCGGAACGGTGGTGTTCGACCTGGAGCATCCCGAGCAGTCGTCGGCGTCGCTGACGATCGATGCGTCGAGTGTCGATACCGGCACGCCGGATCGCGACACGCACTTGCGGTCCGACGTCGCTATGATCATCTGAGGGCGAGGCGCCATATGGCCGATCTGACTGTCGCGGCGGAGACCTGCGTCGCGCTGGGGGCGACCGAACATCAGTTCGAGTCGTTCCCCGGCCGCGACATCGCGCTCGGTGCGCTAACCGTCACGCGGGTGCTCCCGGTGAAGGGGAAGCGCCTCGTCGGCCCCTGGTGCTTCCTCGACCGTTTCGGTCCTCTGACGTTCGCGGATCCGTCGCCCATGGACATCGGCGCGCATCCTCACATGGGGTTGCAGACCGTGACGTGGCTCCTCGACGGCGAGCTCGTTCATTACGACAGCCTCGGATACGAATCGTTGCTTCGACCAGGCGGCGTCAATGTCATGACCTCGGGTGCCGCCATTGCCCATGCGGAGCGGACCCCGGCCAAGAACAGCGGCCGCTTGAGCGGTGTGCAACTCTGGGTCGCCCTGCCGGATCGCGACCGTCACATGTCGGCGCTGTTTCAGCATGTCGAGCGCGTGCCCCTCGACGAGCAACGGGGCGGGATCGTTCAGGTGTTTGCGGGGAGCTTCAGCGCCCTGGCTTCACCGGCAACGCATCATTCCGGGATCTTCGGCGGCGATGTCCGGGTCCATCCGGGAGCCGCCCTCGATGTGCCGCTGGAAGTTGCGTACGAATACGCCGCGCTTGTCTTGAATGGGGACTGCAGCCTCGAAGGGCAGCCCCTGCAGGAGCGAGTACTGTACTACCTTGGCGCCAACCGTTCCGGGGTGTGTTTCACCAGCCGGTCGGGTGGCCGACTATTGCTGATCGGCGGTCCGCCGTTCCCAGAGAAGATTCTGATGTGGTGGAACTTTGTGGCGCGCACGCCTCAGGAGATCGCCGGCGCACGTAGCGACTGGGAGGAGCGCCGGCGGTTTGGCGATGTGACTGGTTATTCGGGGCCGCGTCTCGCCGCGCCGAGCCTCATCAAGTTTGCGAATCCGAACCCCGCCAGTTGAGCCGACAGTTTTGCAAGCGAGTTTCTCCGCGTGCTGTTTTTCGGCGAGCCCGACACGTTGCGATCTGCCGTTGATCGCCTGTCCGCGGCGTGGTACGAGTATCGACACAGTACGCGCCCGCGGCGACAAACCATCGCACTCGTCTGGACCGCTGATGCATCCTCGTCTCGGATCACGAATGTCGCCTCCCGTGCATCGCGGATGTCGAACGATTCCGTGTCCGCTGATCGGACGATGAACCCTTCAAGATCCTTCCGGCCACCCGCCAGTCGAAGGGAGCAACTGAGTTCGCGGCGGTGCAGACGGATTTTCTTCCCGCCCTCAAAAAAGTGCAGGGAGCGGGCGAAAGCCTACTTCGCGTTCGATTTCGCCTTGCGACGTTCAGCCCGGTATCGTTTCATCCGTTCGGAGATCGTCTTCCGCTGCGCCGCGGTAAACGGCCGGCGCGTGATCCTCGAAGCATGGGCGTGAAGGAATTCGCCGCGAAGTTGCGGATGGCCAGCCCGAACGTGCTGCGCGCGATCAACCCGCGCCACAACCCGACGCAGGACACGCTCAATCGGCTCCTGCGACCGTTCAGCCTGCGGCTGGCGCTTGCGCCGCTGGCGCCGTCGAAAGGACGGCGCGCGCCCTGATTGGTGGTAATCAGCGCGTTATAGGGCACAATCCGGGGCACAATCCACCTTTCGGCTCGATCCAGGTTCGCGTAAGTGATAGATTCTAAAGACGCGGAGAGATGTCCGAGTGGTTGAAGGAGCACGCTTGGAAATCGACTCCGCGCGCGCGTGCTGACGCACACCAAATCCCACCAACACACCTCCGGTCAACGACTTCCTGCAACATCGATGTGCATCGATGTGCATCGACGTGTCCCCGTAAATGACCGTGTGTTAGCCCCGGGTTTCGGGGGGGGTACGTGACACAGCTCTGACACAATACCCGACCTCACTTACGCCTACACACACTGGCGTGTACCACGACGTACGCCGTCGATGCCCAGACTTGCCTCGGGGTGCCGACGCGCGGCGATCACGCCGTACCCGCGCCGAACAGATCGCCGGCTGAAAAATCCTCACTCCGCGCCGACGGCAACCTCGGAGTAGCTTTCCCAGCTCCCCGAAACAACTCTTCGTGCTCCCTGCACGCCCCAACCTGGATGCATGGTGTTGCAGGCTGGGACGGCGCCCCCGAGAAGCAGGAACCTGCGCGTTCTTGAAGGACGCATCGAGTGTCAAGAGTCCACCCGCGGGCAGAAACGCGAAAGTGGTCCGCTCGAAATCCTTCAAATTTCGCCCGTTCTCGGCGACTAAGGGGTCTCAGGCCACTTTCCGCGTTTGTTGATGACCGGTCTGTTGATGATCTTCTTTCTGCTGTTCAACCATTTTCGAGTGTCGCCGTCACCGCTCGTGGTATTTGCGATGAGCGTCGGGTCATTCATGAACCCCGTTGGCTTCATCGCGTTGGCGATCAAACCGAGCCTTCGCCAGCAGCCGACCAGCCCATTCGGCGCCGTCATGGCGGGCAGCTTTACATTGACGACGATTGGGTACGCCGGCGGCGCCTGGTCCATCGGGCAGGCTGCCCTCCGTGCGTTTTAGGGGGCGAGCGGGGCGAACTTCGCAACGACGAACCGGTCAGGGATCTCTTGGCATCTGGAGCGGGTGGGATCATGTCAGCCCTCCGCCACCGGCAGGGTCAGATCGTAGGAGTTCCTCCGGCGAGATCCCGCCTGAGCCACGCGCGTGCGTGTGTCCATTTGAGCTCCACCGTGCTCACTGACACGCCAAGATGGTCGGCGACTTCGGGCACCGACAGGCCTGAAAAGAATCTCAGCGCCACGATTTCTGCGCCGCGCGGGTCGATTGCTTCAAGACGTGTGAGAGCGCTTTCGAGCGTGAGAAGATCCTCCACCGGCACCGCGGCGGTCTTGGCTGCGTGCAGCAGATCGTCGAGTTCGACGTGAGGGAGCCGGCCTCCTCGCTTCTGACTTTTCTGGTGGCGACCGTGATCCACGAGCACGCGCCGCATCGCTTGCGCCGCCAACGCGAGTCCTTGCGTGCGCCCAGGCAATGCGGCGCCTCGGTCGTTCTGCAGTCGAAGCCAAGCCTCGTTCACGAGCGCCGTGGGTTGCAACGTGTGATTCGATCGCTCACGGCCGAGATATCTCCCTGCGACACGCCGCAGCTCGTTGTACATGAGCGGGAATAGCTCTTGAATCGGTCGTTTTGTCGAGGCCATATCTTCCTCGCTACTGTTGCAGGCGAGCGAACTCCCGCCGCGCCTGCTGGAGCGGCAGAAGATTCGCGTCGGCGCCCTTCCACACCGTGAGGAACACGAGGTACGCCTGACGGGCGCCGTCAGGGTCGTTCCCCGACGCGAGTGCGCGTGCGAGACCAAGATGCGCGAGTGGATACAGCGGGGCGTCGACCAGTTCTCCGCGATGGTCGGTGATGCTCCGAAACTCGGCGGCGGCTTCGGCGCTGTGTTTCAGCTGCAGCTGTGCCTCGCCTCTCAAGTACGCAGGCCAGAATTCCGCAGCCTGGGCATGATCGAACGGCCTCACCGGCTCGAGCAACTCCAGGCCACGCGCGGGCCTCCCGCTCCTGAGCGCGGACGCCGCGGCAATCACCGGAAGCATCACATGCGTTGTGAGGATCGCGTCCGGATAGCGTCGCGCCAGTTCCGCCGACAGCTTCAATGCGTCGGCGTCGGCGTCACACCAGGCAAGCGCGCGTGCCGCCGATTCGAGCGTGAAATTATCGCGGCTCAGATGGACGGCGGCGGCCGCCTCGCTTCGCGCTTCCGCACATTGGCCAACCACCGCGTGCGATATGGCGTCTTGCGCGCTATACAGGCCGGAAAGTTCGGTGAGGTTTGTCTGGCTGGTTACCGCGACACTCCGGCGAAACTCTTCGTGTGCCTTCGCAATGTGGCCGCCAAATGCCGATATGCGTGGCTGCCAGTTGGACGCCCACGCTCCGTCGGGTAGCGCGACGGCAGCATCCAACTCCCGCATCATCGTCGCCGTGTCGTTTTCGATAAACGCGAGGAGGTAGGCCATCTGCGGAAACCCGATGGAATGGACGTTGGCTGCGCGGGCGCCTTCCAGCACCTTCTTGGCGGCGTCAAATTGGTTCAGGCCGGTCAGCGTCCACAACAGATTCAGCCTCGGCGCGAAGAACCTGGGATCGAGTCGTATGGACTCTCGAAGCGGTGCGATCGCCTGCTGATACTGCCCGAGCGCCCACGCCGCGCGGCCCATACTGTTGAACGCGGTCGATTCTCGCGGATACGCATCCGTCCAGGATCGGGCAAGCTCGAGTCCCTGGTCCCATGCTTGAGTGGCATCGCGGTAATAACGCCACGAGATCATGTACCGTTCGCGTTCACTCACTCGGTCCCGCAGTTCGAAAGCCTTTCGCGACCACTCCGGCGCGAGTGCCGACTGCCAGGTGTTCGCGTACGTGCCGGAGAGCTGCGCCATCGCGAGGGCGAAATGTGGGTCGAGCTCAATGGCCCGTTTCAGGTGTGGAATCGACTCGGGGCGCTGGTCGTTGATTCGGCCTTCATCGATCGCGAGCGCGTACGCGTGCAGCGCTTCGAGCGAAGGCGTCGTGGCCTGCGGCAGCGACACGTCGTACCGTTGGATCGACGCGAGCGACTCGCCGAGCTGTCGCCGCAATCTGGATGCGGCGGCCCCGAGAGAGGTCAGGACCTCTTCTTTGCTCGCGACCTCGACCTGCTCGCGCGCCATCACGTCCCCGTTGTGTGCGTTGACGGCCTCGAGACCCACAACATAGTGGCGTCCCAGACTGGTGATCGAGCCCGCGACGAGCGCCTTCAGCTGTTCACGTTCCGCGATCTGACGCGCGATCGCCCGGGTGATTCCCTCGCTCGGCGATCGTTGCATCAGCGGCAAATCCTCGTGCGCGCGGTCGTCGGGAAACACTTTCAGGAACGGCGATTGTTCGAGCGCGACGGCCAGAGCGACTTTCAACGTGCTGTCGAATACCGGATCGCCAGTCGTGTTGAGGAAATCAGCGAGGATGATCGTGTCTCGAGCCGTCAGGGCTCCTTGTGCTGGGCGGGTCCACACGAAGGCTGCAGCTGCTGCGACCAGCGCAACGACGGCGGCTGCGCCTGCCAGCCACCCGGGTGTCCGTCGATGGATGCGCTTCGA
>QHWJ01000050.1 GCA_003222535.1 Acidobacteriota bacterium
CCTCTTCACAAATCTATTCTTTTTTCAGCGGTTCAGTCGCGGAGGGACCGATCATCATGACTGGCGGCGCGGTCGGATCGCTGATCGCGCAGTTCTTCCACCTGACCAGCGCCGAGCGCAAGACGCTGCTGGTCGCCGGCGCGGCAGCCGGCATGTCGGCAACATTCGCGGCGCCGCTCGCGGCGGTGCTCCTGGCGGTCGAGCTCCTCCTCTTCGAATGGAAGCCTCGCAGCCTGATTCCCGTCGCACTCGCCAGCGCCACGGCGGCGGCGATGCGCCGCTACATCATCGGACGAGGCCCGCTCTTCCCCGTGCCGGCGCATTCCGCGTTTATCGGGCCGCAGGGCCTGCTCGGCTGCGTGCTCGCCGGCCTGCTCGCCGGTGCGCTGTCCGCGGCTCTCACGCAAGCGGTGTACGCCGCGGAAGACGCCTTTCAGCACCTCCCCATCCACTGGTCGACCGGGAGCACCGGCGCCTGATCGGGATGATCGCGTTGACGGACCTGCTGAAAGCGCGTGCGCTGAACCTTGATGCGGAACAGCGACGAGAGCGTGTACTCGGCGCACACATTCAGCTGCCTTTTGGGGAGAAACGCCGGCAGGGAGCACCACATGCGTGACGTGCCGTATCGATAGGAGCGCGACCGCGGCCGAATCGATGCAGGGCGACTTGAACCGGCGAGCGGGCGAGCGTGGCCGGCTGCGCCCTGATCGGCGCGATCATCATCAAAACTCGTTGAGCCTCCGCGCAACCTCGGCCAGAACTTTTCGCGCGGCGCGAACGTTTGACTGGCCTGCGCGCTTGAGGGCCTGCCTCACTGCCTGTTCTACGGTGCCTGGAGAGGTCCGTGTATAGCCAACCGCCCGCGGCCTGAGCCGCAGCCGCGCGCGCCGGCTGTCCGTGGTATCGCGTTCGCCCTCCAGAAGCCCCCTCGCAACCAGCCGTTGCAGAATGCCCGTGATCGTGCTCGGGTGCAGTCGCACGATGTCCGCGAGCTCTCCCGCCGACAGTCCGGGAAACCGGCCCACGATCCGCAACACCAGTCGCTGTGGTGCAGTGATTCCCAGCTCGCTCTCCATCCGCTTGGACATCCGCTGAAGGCCATGCTCAATGGACCAGAGGAGACGCATGAAATCCAAGACCGGGTCGAGCGGGTACTTGACATCGGAAGGCGCATCAGGTGACGGCATGGTGGCCGATGATACCCCACGACGATTCTGATGCCGGGCGACCCGGGGACGCTTCGCCGTACGGGCCGCCCCGTGAATCACTTCTGACGCATTATTTAGTTTGACCTCAAAGTATCGAAATCTGTATAGTAGTCATGGCTCCGCTCCTCTCTTGGAGGTATTCCATGGTTGTCTTCAAATTGTGGTGTCCCCTCCTCCTTCTCGCGGTCGCCGGCGCGGCCTGTCATACTCGCCCGCCGGCCACCGCTCCTTCGCGCACGATGCCGACGACGGCGTCCGCTGTCCCGGCGCGCCCGCCGGCGCCACCGAGTCCGCCCGCGGCCGCGGCCCGGCCTGCGGCGGCCGCGCCGCTCACCGACGCCGAGCTGTTCGAGCGTAAATCACTGAGCGAACTCAACGCGGAACATCCACTCGGCGACGTGTTCTTCGACTATGACCAGAACACGTTGAGGGAAGACGCAAGGCGGGTGCTGCAGCAAGACGCGCAGTGGCTCTCCAGGTGGCCGAAGACGATGATCCGCATCGACGGTCATTGTGATGAGCGCGGGACTCCCGAATACAACCTCGCGCTGGGCGACCGACGGGCGGAAGCGGTCCGGGAGTACCTCACAAGCCTCGGAGTCAGGGCGGATCGCGTTCAGATACGAAGTCTTGGGAAAGAGGCGCCCTTCTGCCAGGGCTCTGGAGAATCGTGTTGGTCGCAGAACCGGCGCGGTCACTTCGAGATCACGAGGAAGTGAGCGAATCGTGACCGTGCTCGCGTGGCGGACGATCACCGCGCGGCGTCCTCCTGCCTGAACGTAACCAGCGCGCCGCCTGGCGCTTGGGATCAGGGTCGGCGCGCCTGGCGGTGCGGCTCTCATTTGCAGGTACATCACCGGTGATGATCGCCGCACACTCGCCGGCCACTGCGGTTGCCAACACGACATGGTCGTCGCGGTCGCGACACGCTGGGGGATCGAGTGTGTCCGGCGTCACGAGCGTGAACGTCTCGGCGAACATCGATCGTCACTTCTGCTGACACGCTCGCAGTCGGGAACTGCGGATGGGCGCTCTGGCATTGCGCCCTTTCAGATTACATTGAACTGCGCGGCGCTCGTGATTCGGTTAAGAGCCGAAGAGTCCACACCAGGTCCCGGTCGCCATATCCACACGAGCGCACCGACAAGAACAACGCCGAGCGCGCGTCTCGGGACGCTTGCGAACACGACCGCCGCGTTCACGATGATAACGAAATAGAATGCGCGCAGCGCCCAGGTGATGGCGCGCCGCCGGCCGAAATAGAGGGAGGGGTACGCCCGCCACCACCACGCCTCGATCAACCACGCGGCGACAAAGAAATAGTTGACATACACGCCGCCGCCCCAATTGATGCCGTAGACGGCCGCCGTCTGCCGCGCCGTCTCGCGCACAGCCGCTCCGTGGCTCCAGCCGTGGCGGCCGGCGAACGCGAGCGCGATGTGGAGCGTGCACAGGCCGGCGCCGGATAGCCACACCGGCCAGGTCCAGTCCGGCACCGCCCCGTGCTGCGAAAACCGCCGCTTCCCGGCTTCAGCGACGGTGAACAGCGCGAGCGCGGCCCAGATCGTCGAGTACAGCGTCGCGTCCATATCGTCGTCAGGTCTCCCTCATGGTATGTGCCATCGGCGCCGCTGACAGAGCAGGCGTGATCAGCGCCGTAGACACCACATGTGCGATATCGATGTAATAGGCGCTGTCGTCAGCCGCGCTGACCGCCAATCACACCACGGAGCCGATCGACCACTACCAAAGGATCAGCGACTTCCATGATCAATTTCTTGTAACGCTCATGCACAAGCGACACGATGATCGTCTTGGCCGGGTCGTGCACGTCCCAGAACACCAGCTCGCCGTGGTAGTAGAACGTGCCTGCGGCGAACAGCCCTGGCACATCCGTCCCGACCAACTTCAGCCCGTGCCACCAGCGTCCAACTTGATCGGCGTTGGCTTCCACGTCGGTGATGTGCGCCAGCGGGATTTCGAGGCGACTCCGCAGCGCCCACAACTTGTCCAGCCCCTCGACCGAGAACACGACGCTGTCGGCATCGATGCTTATGTCGACCATGATCGGATTATTGTGCCTTTGTCGCCCTCACAGCCGCCCACCGCCTTCGCTGCGCTGGCTCTCGCGGCGTGTGGACCGAGTGGCGACCGGCACTCGTCCTAGTGAAACGGAGACGGTTGTCTTGGCACCGCCGCGGCGTTGTTCTGGGCTTGGAAGAGCCGCCATCGGATCGGGCGGTCGTCGGTCCCGCCCGACGTCGGCGCCCTGATTCGACGCACGTCAGACGCGAATCCAACTTAGTAGCCCGTGGTGAAAGTCCCGGCGTCGCACCGAGGCCGGCGAGGCGCCCCGATGGCAAGGCGCGACGACTGAGAATATCGGGAATATTTGAGGGAGGAGCAACGCAGCCAGCGGGGATGCATCGCCGGCCGAATGCAGCCGGACTTTCACCACGGGCTGTTAGGGCGCACCTCGGATCCACGGCGAATTCGCGGACCCTGAGCGCGAAAGAGCCCATCATGGACGGTGTTAGAATGCGCCCTTCTACCGAACGAATGCGTCGGTGGCGCCGATCGTTCGTTCCGGCGCGTGCTCATCGTAGATCAGACGGTCGCCACTTGCGTGCTTCGCGCCAACCGGTGCGCGTTGGATGCGGCCTGATCGATCCTGTTTCGATCGCCGCGACGAAGGTCGCGGTCGGCGATATCGCGGCGACGACCGCCCGATCCGCCCTGACGGTCTGTGAAGTCCGAGGTCCAATGCAATAAGGCGACGGCGAGGGGATCGCGTCGCCAGGAAGCTAGAGGAAGAACCATGATGCGTACCGTTGCGGGCGTTCTCGTCGGCCTCGCGATTGCCACTGCAGCCGCCGCACAGACCTTCCGCGGCGGCATCAATGGCATCGTCGCGGACCAGACTGGCGCGATCCTTCCGGGCGCCGACGTCAAAGCGACGAACGACGCCACCGGGCTGTCGTATTCGACGACGTCGTCGACCGCCGGCGCGTTCACGTTCGCCGATTTGCCGTTGGGCGACTACACGATTGTCGTGGCGGAGAACGGCTTCGAGACGGTGACGATCCGGGGCGTGCGCGTGTCGGCGGGCGCGATTTATTCGGTGTCGGTCAGACTGAACGTGGCGCAGATCGAGGCGAACGTTCAAGTTTCTGCCGCCGCCGTCGCGGTCGAGACGACTTCCACCACGCTCACGAGCGTGTTGTCGACCCGAACAGTGCAGGACTTGCCGCTGAACGGTCGCGACTTCAGCCAGATGCTCGCACTGACGCCCGGCTTCTCCGGTTATGAAGGCGGCGGCAGCGCGTCGATGAACGGATCGCGATCGAACCAGTTCAACTGGCAGATCGAGGGCACCGACAACAACGATCAATGGTTCAACATCAAAGCGGTCAACCAGGGAGGCATCAACAGCATCCCCGGCGTGCTGCTGCCGCTCGATTCGGTGGAGGAGTACTCAGTCCAGACGCAGGCGGCCGCCGAAACCGGGCGCAATCCCGGCGGAGCGGTGAACCTGATCATCAAGGCGGGGGCGAACCGGCCCGCCGGCAGCGCGTACTACTACAACCGCAACGAGGCGCTCGCGGCGCTGTCGCCGTTCGCGCCGACCGACGCGCCCCAGAACAAACTGCGCAACGAGCACTACGGCTTCTCGTTGGGCGGTCCGCTTGAGCGGGACAAGACCTTTTTCTTCACGACCTACGAACATCAGCGTTTCGAGATCGGAAACCAGGCGCTGTCGACGATGCCGTCGGCCGCGTATCAGGCCGCAGCGATGCAACTCCTGCAGCAATACTCGGTCCCCGTGAACGCGGTGTCCCGATCGCTCCTGAGCAGCTTGTGGCCGGCCGACACCCTGAGCGGCGCGGCGGCGGCGAACAACTACTTCAATCCGACGCCGCAGACCGGCTACAGCCACAACTTCCTCGTGAAGCTGGATCACAGCCTGAACAACAATCACCGGCTCTCGTTTCGCGCGTTCTTCGGCCAGGGAAGTCAGACGGCGCCGGTCGGTTCGCTGATCTCGTATTACTTTCAGGTCGGCCCGATTCGAGTGCAGAACTATTCGGCCGTCCACAACGCGATCCTGGCGCCAACGCTCACGAACCAGCTCCTCGTCGGCCTGAACCACTTCAACCAGACGTTCTCGGATGCCAATAGCAGCTTCGATCCGGTAGGCCTCGGCTTCAACACCGGCGCGAGCGGCAGCGATCTGGCGGGCGCGCCGTATCTCTCGATCACCGGCTTCGATCCCACCGGCATCAGCCCGAACTCGGGCCGCACGGACGTGACCACTCACGTCTCCGACGCGCTCTCGTATACGAAGGGGCAACACGAGATGCGCTTCGGAGGAGAAATTCGGCGGGTCGGCATCGAGGAGTTTGGCGCCGGCGGCGGCAACAACGACGGCGGCCGGGGGAATTTCTTTTTCAACGGGACCCAGGGGCCGTGGAGAGGTCTGCTCAGCGTATCGGGCTACGACACGAACATCGCCGCGCTCGCCGACTTCCTTGCGGGATACGTTTATCAGTCGACGATCCTGAGCGGGGACATCAGACGTCACGTCGACCAGAACCTATTCAACCTGTTCGCGCAGGACTCGTGGAGGGTGAGCCGCCAGTTGAACATCAACCTCGGTCTCCGGTGGGACTTCGAGGGACCGATGCACGACGGTCAACAGGATCTCTCGGCGTTCGATCCGAGCCGTGGAGGACTCGTCGTTGTCGGACAGCAGATTGAGGACCTCTATCCGCGATCGTGGAAGAACTTCAGCCCGCGTGTCGGTTTCACCTATCAGCCGAACGGGCGCGACGACCTCGTCGTGCGCGGCGGCCTCGGGGTCTTCTACGATACGCCGTCGATTTCTCCTTTCCTCGATCAGGCGTCGCTGGCGAACAACGGGGCGATCGGCGTCGAGGCGAACCCGGCGGGCTCGAAGCCGGTGTACCAGATTACGAGGAACGCCTACACCATCGTGCCGAACCAGCCCATTTTTCCGGCGAACATCTCGATATCCGGGAACAACGTGATCAACCTGTTTTCGGTCAGCCCGGACTTCAAACCTGCGTACGTGACCAGCTACAACGTCAACATCGAAAAGACGCTGGGCCGCAATGCGATTGTGCAGATCGGATACGTCGGGTCGCAGGGACGGCGTCTCAACATCGTACGGGACATCAACCAGGCCGCGATCCTGAGCGGTTTCGTCAACCGGCCGGATGCGGCTGGCTTCTCGTATCAGCAGCAGACGCGGCCCTTCTTTCAGCAGTTCCCGAACTTCGGCGTGATCGACGAGCTCGAGAGCGTCGGCATCTCCAGGTACAATTCGCTGCAGGCGACGCTGCGCACGCGTAACTGGCACGGCGTCATCTCGCAGTTCTCCTACACATTCGCGCACAACATGGACGAGGCATCGAACGCGACGTCGCTGCCTCAGGACAGCAACAATCTGATGGGCGACTACGGGAACGCCGCGTCCGATATCCGTCATCATTTCGGCGGTTATCTGCTGTATGACCTGCCTGGCTCGTCGCACGGGCCGGCCTGGTTGTCCCACGGATGGCAGTTGAACACGAACCTCTCGGTTCGCACGGGGTTTCCGTTCACCGTTCGCGCCTCGTCAGACGCCAGCGGCACCGGCGAAAATACGACGCGCGCAAATCAGGTCGCCGATCCGTTCGACGGCGTCTCGCACGCGGTGGCCACCGGTCAGTCGGTGACGTGGATCAACCGCACGGCGTTCGTCAACCCGGCGAGCGGCAGTTTCGGGACCGTCGCTCGCAACTCGGTCGACGGCCCTGGATACGCGTCCGTGGATCTGTCGGTGTTCAAGGCGATACCGCTGCGGGACCGGCTTCGTGCGCAGCTGCGGCTCGAGATGTTCAATCTTTTCAACCGCGTCAACCTCGCGCAACCGGGCAGCCGCGTGGGTGGCGGACTCGGACGCATCGGCGACACCATCGGCGATTCCCGCGGGTCCCCAGGAATCGGTCCCGGTGAACCGTTCAACATGCAACTGGCGCTGAAGTTCCTGTTTTGATCGGGATCGCGGCCGCGTACGGGCCCGTTCACGGCGATTCGAGTCGTCATTCGACGCATCGCATGACGCCGGGGCCGATTCGCGCACGATTCAGTTGCTGCACGGCCACGCTATCTCTCTTCAGGGCGATGTACCTCCGATCCTCCCGCCCGTAGAACGACAGAATCGACGCGTGCTGGATATGACCCTTCTACGGCATCGGGCTACGCCTCGAACAGATCAGCCGGGGAGCCCTCCGGGTGAACGCGGGTTCTCTGTTCCCCGCCTTCCGACGGCTCGAGCGCGACGGCGAGATTTCTTCAGAGTGGCGCGTCACTGAGAACGGCCGCCGTGCGAAGTACTACGCGATCACGACATCAGGGCAGGCAAGCCTGGAAAAGGCCACGAAGGACTG
>QHWJ01000250.1 GCA_003222535.1 Acidobacteriota bacterium
CGGCCTTCGGTGTGATGCCCGCCAGCGCTTCGAACCCGGCAGGCTGCAGCGCGCCGGTCAGGCGGCCCGGCGCGGCGGGCGCGCTGGTTGCGAGCGACAAGGCTTCGAGAGTGCGCGCGAGCGCGTCCGGGCTCGGCTTCGATCCAGCGGGCGCCGCGAGGCGCTCCGCTTCGGCGACCGCGTCCGCGATCGCGCGTCGATGCGCCTCGCTCGCCGCGCGGACGTCCGCCGGCCGTCCTTCGAGCGCGGCGATCTGCGCCGTCAGGAGCCGCTCGCCGCTCTTCATCAACCGATCGTAGGCGGCGCGGGCGCGCCAGTACACCTGATTCACCGCCCACGGCACGATCGTCGGCTTGGCCAGCGCGCGGACCCGCTGCGCGTCGGCTCCGGTCAGGGATTTCGCCAGCGCGTTGCGCGCGCTCGTGAAATCGTTGAGCGGCTGCCGATACAGGTCGTCAATTTTCGCCTCGAGTGCAGACATCGCTCGGAACCCTGGCAGTAACGAAGCTTCACCTCAAACCGCCGAGCAGTGCCGAGCGGTCGGTACGCGAATCTTCGTTACCAGGCAGCCGTGCGGCCGCTAAGACAGCTTCTAAAGCCTCACCGGCAAAAGCTTGCGTCATTTCGTCAGAACGCGGCTTTCGAAGATGTCTAGGGATGCGAAACCGTCACCGTGTAATTCTCAGAAGCCGACAGCGGGCTCGCAGCCGATTCGTACACCGCGATGCAGTACTTGCCCGAGATGATCTGGCCCGATATCGCCGGCAGGTTGAGCTGAGCGAAATTGTTCTGCTGGAGAAAATTGAGGTTCCCCGTGCAGCTCCCGTTGCTCGGGTCCTGCGCCCAGAGGACACCGAGGAAGACGGAAGAAGCAGGTGCAAGCGCCGTTAACTTCACCGAGATCTCGCCGGTCTTCGAGGACGAGAACGGGTGATAGGTCGCAGCACCCGTCCCGGGGTTTATGGTTCCGCTGAAGGTCTCGACCTGGTTTTTCGACGGGTCGACGATGCCACCGCAGCTGATGGACAGGACGCCGGCGGCCGCGAGTGCAACAGCAGCGGAAAACCGGGCACGCATGCCAAGGATTCTACACCGAGGATGGCTAATGGCTGATGGCTGATGGCTGATGGCTAATGGCTGATGGCTGATGGCTGATGGCTAATGGTTGATGGCTAATGGCTGATGGCTGATGGCTGATGGAAGGCTAAGGGCGGAGGCGCGGGTCTTTCGTCGGCGTGGGGCGGGAAGGCTCGAGCAGCCGGAGACGGCCACCATCAGGCGGTCCGCCTGGCTCGCCAGCGACGCCGAGAGGATCGCATGGCACTCCGCGTCGCGCGCCAACTGCTGGGCCAGGGCAATCAACTCCCGTCCGTTCGGCGACGTACTCCGATCTTCTGATGTGGGCATGAAGTCCGACCTGATCGCGCAAACGACGCCTGTTGGCAGCCTCATCCTCGTCCGGATTAATGAAATCCGCCTATAATCCGGCAGCCATGAACCGTACGTTGAGAGTATGGACGCGAACTCGACCTCTACTGGCTTGCCCTTCAGATGAAGGAGATCCCATGAACACGCTGTCTGCCCGTCGATCGCTGTTAGTGGGGGCCTGTGTCGCCGCCCTCGCGGTCTCGTCGTCCGTCGTTCGCGCCCAGGAGACGCCGTTGGCGTGGGCGGCCCGGCTGGAAAACACTTATCGCATTCTGCCGAATGTGACGTATCTGACGGCGAGCAACTGGGAAGCCAGGCTGGATCTCTTCGTGACGCGCACGCCGGAGACGCCGCTGCCCACGCTGATCTTCATCCACGGCGGAGGCTGGACCGGAGGCGCGAAGGAGGGACGCGACCTGGCCATTCTGCCGTATCTCGACATGGGCATGAACGTGGTCAACGTCGAGTACAGGCTCGCCCGGGTAGCGCTGGCGCCGGCGGCCGTCGAGGACTGCCGCTGCGCGCTGCGGTGGGTGATCCAGCACGCGAAGGAATACGGCGTCGACACCAGCCGCATCGTGGTTGCCGGCGATTCAGCAGGCGGACATCTGGCGATGACCACGGGGATGCTTCCCGCGTCGGCGGGCCTCGATCGGCAATGTCCGGGCCCCGACAATCTGAAAGTGGCCGCCATCGTCAATTGGTACGGCATTTCGGACGTGAACGATCTCCTCGACGGTCCGAACATGAAAGCCTATGCGGTGGCATGGCTCGGAAGCGCGCCGGACCGCGAGCAAATCGCCAAACGGCTGTCACCGCTCACCTACGTTCGCCCGGGCCTGCCACCCGTGCTGACCATTCACGGAGACGCCGACCCGACGGTCCCCTATGCGCAATCGGTGCGGTTGCACAAAGCGCTCGGCGACGCCGGAGTCCCGAACGAGCTGATGACGATTCCCGGCGGCAAGCACGGCTTCGATTGCTGCAATCTGACGCAGCGGATCAACGCCTACGCGAAGATTCGCGAGTTCCTGACGCGCCATCGGCTCCTCGACGCGTCGAAGCCGCCGTCGACGGCGCCAGCCCGGCCGCAGGGATGGTGAAGCGCTGGCTCTCGCGCGCGGCGATCGTGGTCGCGATTCTCGCGGCGTTCACGCTCGCGTTTGCGCTGACGCCGCCCCGTGGTCCCCGCTCCATGCGAGAGTTCGACGCTGCGCGCGTGGCCGATCTCGAGGTCCGCATGTGGCAGGCCTACTACGGCAAGGAGCGGGCGCGCCTCTTCGGGCTGCTCGTGAAGCTCCTGCATGAGCAATACCACTATTCGTGGGCGACGGCGACCGTCGAAGGGCTCCACCTCGCGCGCGCGGCCGCGACGTTCGGCGATCTCAAGGAGAACTACGACGTCGTGCTGCCGGATCTCGAGACCGCCTATGCCAGGCTCCGATCGTGGACCCGCGGCGGGTTCGATCCGCGTGCGGTCGCGCGGGCCGAGCTCGCCTGGTGGGTGGCCCGGCGGATTCCAGGGCAGAACAGTCCCGAGCAGGTGGGACGGTTGATCGCTGAAGAATACGCGCTGCTGTACGAAACGTCGCGCGAACGCGTCGCGGAGGCCGCGCTCCTGCGCGCCGAGGCAGCGGCGCTTCGCGATGCGCACGCGACGACTCCCGACTGGAACGCCATCGCCCGGCTGCTGCAACAGTCCTACCGCGAGCTGCTGCTGGTGGTCGCCAGCGCCAACGTATAGTGGATCGCCATGGCCACGCCCGCCGCGACCGCTCCACCTGTGCCGATGACCTTCCGCGACGTGCTGCGGATCGACGTGCTGCGGCGCGTCTGGTACGCGCAGGTCGTCAGCCTGTTCGGCGATTTTCTCGCCCTCTTCGCCGTCATCGCCGTGGTGTCGTTTCGCATGCATGGCACGGCCTCGCAGCTCACGGGGGTGCAGATTGCCTACATGCTGCCGATCGTGTTCGTCGGACCGGTCGCGGGCGTGTTCGTCGATCGCTGGCCGCTCAAGCCGACGCTCGTCTCGAGCGATCTGATTCGCGCGGCGCTCGCGCTGCTGCTGATTCCTTCGACCGCCATCTGGCACGTTTACGTTGTGCTCGCGGCGCTCAGTTGCGTGTCTGCGTTCTTCGGTCCGGCCCAGACGGTGACGATCCGCTCTCACGTGCCGGTGGCCGGCCTGATGTCCGCGAACGCGCTGATGCAGATCGCCTTCATGGGCAGCCGCGTCGTCGGTCCCGCCGCGGCCGGCGCCATCGTGGCGTCGTTTTCGCCGAACGTCTGCTATGCGATCGACGTGATCAGCTTTCTCGTGTCGGCGAGCCTGATCGGATCGGTCGCCATCAGGCGGCCCGCCTCGCTGCGGCCGCCGGCTGAATCGTCCGGCAACCGCATCCACGCGATCTGGATCGACATGGTGGCCGGCATGCGGTTCATCCTGCACCACGCCACGATCTTGTTCTTCGTGCTGGCGATGGCGGCGGCTTTGTTCGTTCTCGGGTGCTTCGGTCCGCTGATCTCAATTTTCGTGCGCGACACGCTGCATGCGAGCGCCGGCCTGTTCGGGATGGTGAGTGGAATGGTCGGCGTCGGGCTGCTCGTCGGCACGCAGATCGTCCGTCAACTCGCGCGCCGGTTTTCGGATACCGGGCTGGTCTTGTCGGGCCTCCTGGGCATCGGCGCCGGGGTCCTGCTGCTTGGCGCGCTTCCTCACATCGCGGCGACCCTCACCGCCACGTTCACCATCGGGTTCGCGTTCGGCGCGGTCATCGTGCCCGCAGGGACGCTGATCCAGCGCGAGACGCCGCACGACATGCTCGGCCGGGTCGGGAGCACGAACGCGTCGGTGATCTTCCTCGGACAGATTTTCGGGCTGGCGATCTCCGGCGTCCTTGCCGAGCTCGTGGGCGTGCGCATGGTGTTCTTCCTGTGCGCCGCGCTGTCAGTCGCCCTCTCGGCGGGAGGCCGAATGCTCCTGCGCTCGAATCGCTGACCCTTCACCAGGCCGCTCATCGAGTACCGGTGGATACACGGCGCGACAAACGCGCACCGCCGTGGCGCCGCCGAACACCGTGGTCGCGGCGGGGAGGAGGCCGTCTCCGCCCTCGACGCGCTCGACCCAGCCATCACGTGCGTGCCGTCCGATCGCTGCGACGGGTGTTCGAGCCCGTCATCGCGAAGCTCCGGCGAGGGTCCTCAGTACAGCATTTCGTAATGACGCGACGCATTGTTTTGGACAAGCCACCGAGACACTGAGACACAGAGGCGCTCGACGCGGTCGGCCTGCACCGCAGGCCGAGCCGTGAGGCGCGCGTGTTTCTTCCCTGTGTCTTTGTGTCTTCTATGTGGCCAAATAGGTCGTCGTCTTTCTGAAATAGGGCACCGATCGGCGTCACGAAATACGTCACCTTAATGTGAGATCGAGTACTAAATGTCGATTACGCGGGTTGCGCGTCGTGGTCCGAGGATCTCGGAAACAGCGCGGCGATCAGATCGTCGTCCGAGAAGCGGTGGAACGCGGCCGGTTCAAACTCTTTGCAGCGCATGAGATCGGTTTTATGAGCATCCACGCACAGGGCGTGACGCTCCATGTCGATGCGCGCCGGCCGGAACGGCAGAAGATACCGGCGACGCCGGAAGGTCCCGCCGGTGGCGACGACGAGGTAGTGGACATGGCGCGTTTCTGCGTCGAGGACGATGCCGTCGAGCTGTCCGATCTTCCCGTCCACGTCGTTCCACACATCGACATCGGCACATGTTGGAAAGGGCCCCGCAACGCTCGCTGCGTCCAGGTAACACAGCCGCGATCGGTCGAATCCTTCCGTGGTCATACGCCCGTGCTTCCGCAAGCCTTGTGCCAGCGGACACGTCCGGAACAGCAGGTTAGCCACCCCACCGCGCAAACCACGCGCGCCGGGGGCCCCGGTTCTCGGTCGTCGCGCCTTGCCATCGGGGCGCCTCGCCGGCCTCGGTGCGACGCCGGGACTTTCACCACGGGCTGTTAGGCGGGCTTGCTCGATCTGAACTGATCGCCACCGCGACCAGCTACCAGAATCGACCAACGGCTTACAGAGTCGGCAGCGGTCGTCCTTTCGGCCGTCGGGCGAGCGCACGAAAGGAAAGAAGCCCACACAGAGCTGGTGACGCTCATCTCCGCCGGACGCGACGGAGTGGTTGGTGCGCCTGGTTGGAATTGAACCAACGGCCATTCGATTAAAAGTCGAATGCTCTACCACTGAGCTACAGGCGCGGGAGGAATGGAGCGTCATTCTACTACGGTGAACGGCGCCGATCAGTTGCACGCCTCCCCGCATGATCGGGGAGGCCGGTGATTTCGTGCGGGGTGACGCGGCGGGTCAGGCGCGCCTCGCGAGAGGGCCTTTCACGCTATACTGGTCGGGCAGACAATCGGGAAAGGCAGATGGATCTGATGAGCAAAGATGGTGCACGCCTTGTGCTGGTGGTCGAAGACGACGTCTCCGTCCGCCGCCCGCTCGTAAAGTTTCTCGAGATGCACGGCTTCGGCGTCGTGACCGCGGAGACGTCCGACGAAGGGCTCGACGCGCTGCGGAAGAATCGGCTTGCGGCGGCGGTCGTCGACCTGCGGCTGCGCCGCGGATCCGGGCGCGACGTCGTCGTCTCGACCCCGGCCGACGTACCGGTGATTATCTTCTCCGGCGTGCCGTCGGAATCGGCCGAGCTCGAGCGGCTGCGCCCGCGCACCCGTCTCATCGAGAAACCGTACTCGCTCGTGCTGCTCGTCGAAACCCTCGAAGAGATGCTCGCCGAGACCAGCTCACAGAATCTTCATCCCTAGCGCCGACAGGGCGAGCTCGGACCCGAGCTGCGCCGTCGTGTTCCTCACGTCGAGCGTCGGATTCACTTCCACGAGATCGAGCGAGGTGAGCAGCGCCGAATCGGCGACCATTTCCATCACCATGTGGGCCTCCCGGTAGTCGAGCCCGCCCTTGACTGGCGTACCGACGCCGGGCGCGATCAGCGGATCGCACACGTCCATGTCGAACGAGACGTGGATGCCGGCGGTGCCGTTGCCCGCCAGGTTCACCGCCTGCTCGACGATCGACGCGATCCCCTGACGGTCGATGTCCTTCATCGTGAAGACCCGGACGTGCGAGTCGCGCACCGCCACTTTTTCGCGCTCGTCGAGATTCCTGATGCCGACGAGCACGGTGTGCGCGGGCAGGACTTTCGGGGAGAATGTGCCTATTTTCGAGAGCTCGGAGGGTTCCGGCCCGAGCAGCGCCGCCAGGGGCATTCCGTGCACGTTGCCGGACAGCGAGGTCGCGGGCGTGTTCATATCGCCGTGTGCGTCCAGCCAGAGGAGGCCGATCGGGAGATTCCTGGTCTTGCGGGCCCAGTCGGCCACGGCCGCCACCGAACCCGCTGCGAGGCTGTGGTCGCCGCCCAGCACGATCGGCATCGCGCCGTCGTCGAGCGAGGCCAGCGACGTCTGATACACCTTCTGACAGACCTTCGCGATGTCGCGGATGTACTTCTTGCGCTCGTCGCGCTGTTCCTGCGTTTCGGGTATCGGCGTCGGAAGGTCGCCCTTGTCGACCACCGAATGGCCGAGCGCGGCCAGACGTTCGCCGATCCCCGCGATCCGAAGGGCGGACGGCCCCATGTCGACACCGCGGCGGCCACCGCCCAGGTCCAGGGGCACGCCAATGATATGGACAGGCTTCATCGAGTGAGAAGTTGCAGGTTCCTGTCCTGGAGCCATGCCGCCACGCGTTTCGCCGTGGCGCGGCCGTCTGCGACGCAGTCCGGAATACCGACGCCGCGGAACCCGCTGCCGGTCACGAACAGACCGGGATGGCGCGCGAGCGCACGGTCGATGGCGGCCATCCGCGCGAGATGACCGACGTCGTGCTGGGCGTTGCCGCGCTCCCAGCGATAGACGCGCGCCAACAGCGGCTCGCCGCGGACGCCGATGAGCGGCAGCAGGGCGCCGATCGAGCGCGAGATCAGCTCCTTGTCCGACCGCTCGAGTGCCCGAGGATCGCGCGCGCCGCCGACGAACGTCCGCAACAGGACACGGTCATCGGGCGCGCGATCCGGCCACTTGGAGGAGAGCCACGACGCCGCAAGAATGCCCGTGTGCTCGACGCGCGGGACGACGAAGCCGGAGCCGTTGAGCGGGTGGGCGATCGAGCCGCGCGTAAACGCGAGGGCCACGGTCGCGGCAGAGGCGTACTCGATCTCGCCCGACAGGCGGGAGATCTCTTCGTCGCGGTCGCGGGTGAGCGCGCTGGTCACGTACGCCGGCGTCGCCAGCACAACGGAGCGGGCTTCGATGGCTTCACCCGTCGACAGTCGCACGAGGAACGGGCCGCGGCCGGTGATGGCGGAGACGGCCGAGTCCAGCCGGACGCTCGCTTCGCCGAGCTTCCCGACGAGCGCGTTCACCATCTCGCTCAGGCCGCCGGGCAACGATTTGAACGCGCCCTCGACGGCTCCCGCCGCGGCCGTCGTCCCGCTCGCCTTCAGGCGGGCGTCGCGAGCTCCGCGGTGAAACGCGCGCAGCAGGCTGCCGAACCGGCGTTCGGCGTCGACGAAGCGAGGGAACAGCGCCTGCACCGAGAGCCGGTTGACGTCGCCGGCGTGAATGCCGGCGAGCAGCGGCTCGGCCAGATAGGTCGTCGCCTCCGAGCCGAAGCGCCTCGTCATGAAGGCGCCGATCGACTCATCGTCCTCGTTGCGACGGGGCGGCACGAAGAGCTCGGCGCCCATTCGCAGCTTCCCGGCCCACGAAAAGAGTCGCGTTCGGGCGAACGGACCGATTCGCGTGGGGATGCCGAGCATCGACCCGGCCGGCAGGGCGTGAAGCCGTCCGCCGCGCTGGATGTACGCGAGACGCGGCGGCCTGGTGGTGACCAGCCGATCGCCGAGGCCGATTTCCTCGCAGAGCGCGATCGCCGCCGGTTTCTGGATGAGCAGCGAGTCCGGTCCGCCGTCGATCGTGTAGCCGTCGAGCGTGTCGCTGAGGATCACGCCGCCGGCGCGCGAGGCGCGTTCGAGCACGACGAACGAGGCGCCGTGACGCGAAAGCTCGTATGCCGTTGCGAGGCCGGCGATCCCGGCGCCGACGACGACCACGTCGACGGTGGACGCGCTCATAGCCTCTGCTTGACGAGATCCTCGAGCATCGCCATGAACAGCGGCGACGTGTTCAGCGATTCCGTCCGGCGCAGTGAGGTGGCGAACTCGCGGGCGATGCGTGCCGCCTGCACGTCGATGTCGAAAAGAATCTCCGTGTGGTCGCAGACGAAGCCGATGGGCACCACGAGGAACTTGCGAATGGTGACCGAGCGATTGTCGATCACCTGGGCGAGCTCCGGCCCAATCCACGGCTCGGGCGTTCGGCCGGCGCTTTGATACGCGCAGTCGAAGCGTGTGATGCCCGCACGCTCGGCGACGCCGCGCGCCGTCTCGGCGACCTGGTCGGCGTACCGATCGCCCGACTCGATGACGCGGACGGGCAGGCTGTGCGCCGTGAAGACGACAAGCTCGTCCGGTTGGGGATTCGCCGCGCGGACGCGCTCGGCGAATGCGTCGAGCAGCAGCGGATGCGTGTGGAAGGACTCGACCGCCTCGAACTGCATGCCCTCCGGCAGCGCCGCCATCGCCGCGTCGATGTATTTCTGCACGCTCAGCGTGGAGAACTGCGGCGCCATCGGGATCCCGATGACCCGGGTGGCCCCGGCGGCTGCCAGATCGACGAGCGCATCCTTGATGAACGGCCGCCAGTTTCGCATGCCGGCGGCCACGGGAATCGCCGGGCCGAGCCGCACGCGCAAGGCCTCCGCCTGCGCGTCCGTGATCTCGGTCAACGGCGATCGTCCGCCGATCGCCGCATAGTTCTCCCGCATTTCGGCCACGAGCTCGTCGGACGCAGGGCGTCCGCCGCGAACGAGCCGCAGATACTCCGGCATCTCCTCGAGGGAGGACGGTGTGCCGTGGGCCATCAACAAGACGCCTGCTCGGGACATTGTCGTCAGGGTTCAGAGTTCAGGGTTTGAACCCTGAACCCGATCATTGTCGTGTCTTCTGATGCACATATCTCGCGAGAGCCTGAACGTGTTCCAGCGGCGTCGTGGGCAGGATGCCATGCCCGAGGTTGAAGATATGCCCGGCCCGTCCGTCCGCGCGCGCCAGCACGTCGTCGGTGGCGGCGAAGACGCGATCGAGCGGCCCGAGCAGGAGGGTCGGGTCGAGATTGCCCTGGATGGCGCGATCGGCCCCGATGCGCTCCCACGCGACGTCGAGCGGCGTGCGCCAGTCGGCGCCGATGACGTCGCCGCCCGCGTCACGCAGATCGCCGAGAATCGAGCCGGTGCCAACGCCGAAATGAATCGTCGGCACGCCGGGCCCGCCTTCGCCTGCGGCTCCGGCGCGGCAGGCGGCGACGTGATCGAAAATCTTCTTCGTGTGCGGGAGGATGAACTCGCGATAGTCCGAGGTGTTCAGCGCGCCGACCCATGAATCGAAGACCTGCACGACGTCGACGCCCGCTTCGATTTGCGCGACGAGGTAGTCGCCGATGACGTCGGCCAGGGTGTCGCAGAAGCGATGCCACGCCGCGGGGTGGCCGTACATCAGCGATTTGGTGTGCGCGAATGAGGTCGAATGCCCGCCTTCGATCGCATAAGAGGCAAGCGTGAACGGCGCGCCGGCGAACCCGATGAGCGGGACACGTCCCGCGAGCGCCCCTTTGATCTGCCGGATAGCCTCGAGCACATACCCCAGCTCCGCGCGGGGCTCGAAGCGCCTGATGCCCGCCAGGTCCGCCTCGCTGCGCAGGGGGTTGTCGATTGCGGGCCCCTCGCCTTTGATGAAATCAAAGCGAATGCCCAGCGGCTCGAGTGGCAGCAGCAGGTCGGAAAAAAGGATCGCGGCATCGACCTCGATGCGGCGGATTGGCTGGAGCGTCACTTCGGTGGCAAGATCGGGCGTTCGACAGAGATCGAGCAGCGAATGGCGCTCGCGCAGGCTGCGGTACTCGCTCATGTACCGGCCCGCCTGGCGCATGAACCAGACTGGCGTGGCGTCGACCGGTTGCCGTCGGCAGGCCTGGAGGAATCGGCTCCCTGCGTCCGTCAGTGCGTCACCTTCAGAAGATTGCGTGCGAGGCCGACGAGATCCTCGAGCCAGAGCGGTTTGAAACGCAGTTGGGCCCCCAACTCACGAAGCTCGGTCGAGACCGAGTCCTCGAGGAAATAGTCCCCGGTAACGATCGCAACCGGGGTAGAGCGTTGACCATCCCGAGCGCGGAGCCGGCGCAGGAATCCGAGACCATCGACCAGCGGCATCCGCAGGTCGAGAATGATCGCGTCGGGTCGGCTGAGATCGGCTTCCTGCAGGCCCTTTTCGGCGTTGACCGCCGTACGCACCTGGTAGCCCTCGAGGCGCAGCATTCGAGCGAACGTCTGCGTGACGCCTTCATCATCGTCGACAATCAGGATTCTCGACATGCTCGGCCCGGAGGTCAGGAGCGACACCCGGGCATTGTAACCTACAGAGGCTCAACGGCATTCCTCAGTGGGTAAGGCCGAGCTTGACAAATCCATGTTAAACTTTCCGGTTTGATCCACGTGCCAATTGAACGGTGTGGAGGCGCTCAGTGAGCCCGATTCTGGTCCGGCCAGTCCGCGAGCAACTGGAGCACGACCGCATCATTCGCCTGCTGCATGGAAAGTTTCGCCGCCGGTACGAAGCCGGCATGAACCCGGGGGCCGAACAGAATGCGGCCGTTGGCGCCGGGCCCTCAGCACTCTATCCCGATCTCGTTCTTCTGTCACAGGACCGAGGACATCGCCTCCAGATCGTCGTCGAGATCGAGACGGGGGAGTCGGTCAATCACCTCGAGGCGCTCGCCCAGTGGGCTCATTACGCGAAGACGCGCGCCACGTTCCACCTTTACGTACCCTCGAGCATGGTTGACGTGGCGCGCCGGCTCTGCGAAGACAACCACATCCACGTCGCCGAGATTTGGAGCTACCACGTCGTCGGTGACGAGCCGCGCTTTACGCTGGTGCACCGCAGCCGCGAAGCGGCGCCGGTCGCGCGTCCCCACACAACGGGGCGTTCCGTCGGCACTCCGTCCAAGGGGGCTGTTCCGGGCCGCAAGCCGGCTCGACGGGTGGCCAAACCTCCGCGCGTCGCGAAGCCCAGGGCGCCGAAAGCCAGGACGGCGCGACCCGCAGCCGCGACCGCCAGGAAGTCCGCCGCAAAGAGCAAAAGGAAGTAAGGAAGCAGTTGGCGTTCTTCAGGTTCTCGCGCGACAGGCGTGGCTACGAGCACTTCTCTCTCGTGCAGCCGACGACGAACCGGCGCGGGAAAGTGCGGCAGCACGTGCTCTACTGGTTTCGGACGCCACCGAACGTGCGGGTCGGGCGCGAACCGTTCGACGAAGCGGTCCGCCGGGAACTCGAAGCGCAGAACCCTGACGTCACATTCGACTGGCCCCGGATTCTCGACGCGCCAATCCCGTCGGCGGACGCCGACAACTGGCGCGAGCGCCGTCGCGTTGAACGCGCCGCTCGACACGCCGCCGCCGTCGAGGACCAATTCGCCGAGGCGGTCGCGGGCGACCTCAACGGCGAGGCAGAGGATCCGGCGCCTCAGCCTGCTGCCAGTCCGGAGGCTCGCGGTGTATTGACCGCGGAGCCGGGCTCCACGGAAGGTGTCGCGACCGCGTCCGGTCCGTTGGCGCCGGGCGCCGCCGATGCCTCGCGCAGACGACGACGGAGACGGCGAGGCAGGCGGGGCGGACCTCAGGCACAGCCAGCACAATCGACAGATCCGGGGGCGCCGGACGGGCCGCGCGACCCGAACGTACCCGGCGACACCGGAGAACCCGACGACCCCGGCGAATCCGGCGAGTCCGCTGGAGACTGATCGCACTGAACCACGCTCGGCGCATTCAGTCGGACGCTGCGGCCGTGCCGCTGCTCGTATGGTTACGCGGTGCTGCCTGGCGGCTCCCTGGCGACGCTCGCTGCAACAGCCGTGGCAACACGGACGGCCCGCCGGGCGCTCGGCGATGTATAATTCCCGGCATAATGAGTTTGAAAATGAACGGTTTCTGGTCCACTGCTTTTCTCGTGGCCCTGACGGCTGGGCTGTCCTCTCAGACGCCCGCCAAGCCGGCCAGCCCCGCCCCTGCGCCGCAAGAGAGGCCGACCTTCAAAGTCCAGGTGGATCTCGTCACGAACGACATCATCGTGCGCGACGAGAAAGGCAACTTCATTCCGGACCTGAAAAAGGACGAGTTCGAGATCTTCGAGGACGGCGTGAAGCAGGATATCTCGTCGATGACCGTGGTCACCGGTGGTCGCGTCACGAATGTGCTCGCGCCGCCGCCGCCGCCGCCGCCCGAGGGCATCATTCTGCCGCCCAGCCGTCCGAAGACCGACGTCTCGGGACGGATCTTCCTGTTCTTCGTCGACGACCTCCATCTGCAGTTCCACAACACGGGGCGCGTGCGCGATCTGTTCAAGAGGATCTCGAAAGAGCTCGTGCACGACGGCGACATGTTCGGCATCGTGTCGAGCGGACCGTCCTCGATCGCGATCGACATGACGTACGACAAGACGCGGCTTGACGAGGCCATCAAGAAGATCGCCGGCAGCGAGCTGAAGCCGACCGATATCATCAACGGACCGTCGGGCGCGGAGGGCCCCAGCGAAGTGCGCTATCGCGCGCACGTCGCGTTCTCGACCGTCAACGATCTGTTGAACAATCTCGATTCGGTGCACAACCGGCGCAAGGCGCTCGTCTACGTGAGCGACGGGTACGACTTCAATCCGTTCCAGGATGCGCGCCTCGGCCTGATGGATCCGAATTCGCCCTTCGCGCAAAACGAGTTCGCACGGACCCAGAACCAGAACCAGAACTCTGACGGCACCACGAGCAGCGGAACAGATCCCCTCACGTCGCAGCAGAAACAGAGCGAGACGTTCGCCGACGCCGATCTGGCGCGGGAGCTCGGCGAGCTGACACGCCAGGCGAATCGATCGAACGTCACGATGTACACAATCGATCCGCGCGGGCTGGTCGGGATGGGCGACATCGACGAGCAGGTCGATCCGCAGCAGTGGAGCGAGTTCGTTCGCAAGTCGCAGGACAGTCTGCGGGTCATCGCCGAGGAGACCGGTGGCATCGCCGTCGTCAACCAGAACGACTTCAGCAAAGCGCTCAAGCGGATCGACGCCGAGACGAGCGACTACTACGTGCTGGGGTATTACTCGAAGAACCCGGATGCCATGAAGCGGCGCCGTCAGGTCGAGGTGAAAGTCGCGCGCAAAGGTGCGTCCGCGTGGTTCCGCAAAGAGTACGTGCTCAAGCCTCCGCCGGCGCCGGTTTCGTCTTCGAAGAAGTAGGCGCAGATAGGTCCAGTAGGTCTAGTAGGTCCAGTAGGTCGGGTAGGTCGGGTAGGTCTAGTAGGTCAGGTAGGTCAGGTAAACGATCAGGCGCTGTTAGTTAGTCCCACGAGACCCACCAGCCCGACGCTGACCTGCGCGACCTACCAAACCTACGCGACCTACCAGACCCGCGAGACCTACTCCTGACGCTCGGCTGAAGCCTTCGCGCTCCGGTGCCGGACCCACCCAACCCACCTGACCTACCTGACCCATCAGGCCCGAGGTTGGACGCCGGAATTCGTTTGGAAATGACGAAAACGTTAGAAGTTAGAGGCGGGCCGGACGTGCGACGGATTCAAAACGGGCTGTGGCCCGACGGTCACATTGCCCGTGTCAGGACGGGTTGCTGGTGAGCGTCACCACGCCGGCCGGGGGCGCGACGGCGAGCCGCTCGGCGGTGATCGTGTGATTTCGCCGATGGCCATGGCTGCCGCAGGACTGGCCTTTTTCTTCGACGTAGACGACTTCGCGGCTGGTGCCCACGTCGCGATAGCGGCCGACGACGCATCCGCAGGCGAGCGTCGTGAAGCCGAGAAGTCGAACGAGACTCATCACCCGGTCCTCCGCGCAATCGCGGAGCAATATATATGCCGCGGAAATCTCCCTCCCTTGCGCCGAGTGCTGCCGCGCAGAGCGGCGTGAAACGCGGATTAACACAGGGCGATCACATGACGCCTGTGCCATTTCGTCACTACACGACACCATTACACTCTTCAGATCTTTGAAGTCGAGAACGTCAGCGTGGATTCGGCAACGAAGAATTCCTTTTGAGGATGTGTCTCTGCGGACTCTGCGGGCTTGCGTTCCACGTCGCGGGTCGCGACGCGAGCCACAGCGCGCGCCCGGCCGCGCGGAGGTTCAACGCAACGGCGGGCACGCGTCGCGCGCAGACCGATCGCTGGGGCTGTGTTCTAACCGAGCCTCGACGGCGGCCTTACCAATCGACTTTGCCGCCGATACGCAACACGCGCGGCGGCACGATCGCGAGGGGACGCAGGAACGAGCTGCCCGAGCTCCAGCTCGTGTTCTGAATCGGATTCGCGTTGGTCAGGTTGTAGATGTCGAGGAACGGCGAGACCCGAGCCTTTCCGGCGCGCGTCACCCGTTCGATCCTCAGATCCAACAGCGACACGTCGTCCTGGCGCCGCGCATTCAGGGGCTCGGCGGGAATGCGTACGTTGCCGTAGTTGAGCGACCCGACAATCGTACGGCCGAAATTCTGCCCGGCCTGGAACCGGTAGACCGGGCTGAGCTTCAGCCCCCACACGCCTTCCCATGAGGCGGTCACCTTTGCCGCGAAGTCGGACGACTTCTCCTGTCCGTTCGACAACGTGTTGATCAAATCGTTGGGCGTCACCGGAAGCGTGTTCTGCCTGAAATTGGTATCGAACAGGACATTCGCCTGGGCGTAGCTGGTCGTGTGCGCGAGCGAAGCGATTGCGGACCAGCCGCGGCTCATCCGCTTGGTGGCGGTGAGCTCCCAGGTGTAGAAGTTCGTTCTGGCGTCCGGCACGTTGGCGAGCACGTTGCGGACCGGAAGCGCCAGATACTGAGGCGCCAGGTTCCACGCCGCGATCGCGGGCCCATCGTCGCTCGTGCCGGTGATGCCGTCGGGACCCGGGTCGGGAACAGTGGCGGGCACACTGAACGCCGAGAACGGCTGGTTGGCATTCAACAGCTGAGAGAGCTGGCGCTCGGTTCGCCACACGAATCCGCCTCGGATGCCAAGGTTCGCCGCCAGCTCGCGCTCGAGCCATGTGGCGATCTCTTCCGTGCGCGTGTCCTCGAGGTCCGGAGCGATCGTCGAAGTGGCCCCGCCGCCGAGCGCCGAGATCAACCGGCCTTCTTCACCAGGCTGCCACAGACGATCGCCGTTCAGATCGGTCCAGACGTGTCGCCGCTGCCAGATCGGCGGATTGGGATTGACCGTCGTGCTCAGCTCGGCACCGGGGTTCCACCAGTAGCGGCCATAGTTGCCCTTGAGCATCGTCTTGCCATCGCCCGACAGGTCGAAGGTCGCTCCGATTCGCGGCGCAAGCGTGTTCCAGACGTTCAGGTCGTCGACGGCGGGAAAAGTCGCCGCGACCGCATTGAATCGGCCCGCCGCGTGGACCTGCTCGGGCAGGAAGCTCCGGTATCGATCGAACCTCAGTCCCAGGTTGAGGCTCAGACGCCGCGTGGCGCGCCACGAGTCGGACGCATAAGCCCCGTAGGTCCACAGACCATTCACCGACTGCGTCGGGTTGCCGAGCAGATACACTTCGAACGGCACGCCCTGACGCAGGATATGGACCACGTCGCCATAGGATCCGGCGGGGTCGCTTTGCGCGGTCGTGTCGCGGAGAATCTCCCAGCCGAGCTTGAGATTGTGATCGCCCAGCCTGCCGTGCTTGAAATAGCTGACCGAACCGAGCGCCTGATTGCGGCGGATGTCGAGCTCGCGAATGCGCGACGCGCCCGAGACGAGATTGTTGCCGAGGTCTTCGTAACGCGGCGCCGAGGTGTAATTGGCGTCGGGCCAGTCGAAACCGTACTGCCCCGCACGGACTTCGACGAACATCGCGTCGCCTATCACCGTATCCCATTCGCCCTTGTATAAGCGGGGCGACAAATGCTGATCGAACGACGCGTCTTCCGAAGCATAGATTCCCGTCAATCCGAGCGCGAAGGCGTCGAGCCGGTTGGGCTGATGTTTGGCGTTGCGCGACACGTAGCCGACGAGTTTGTTGTTCCGCGTCAGCGTATAGGTGACTTTCGCGGTGTAGCTCGTGAGCCGCGTGGCGAACGGCTTGACCTGGAAGTTGGTCAGCCGCGCCTCGGTTTCCAGATCGCGTACCCCCGCGTACCACCAGAGCCGATCCTTCACGACATATCCTCCGAGGTCCGCGCTCGTGTCGCGGAATTTGTGAAGGCGGTTCACGTCGCGCGGCGCCAACCCGCCGCCGCCGCTCGTCCCTCGTGCGATTTGAGGGCCGTCGATGTTGAACGACTGCCACGGTTCGTTCTCGTAGTGGGCAACGAGCGAGCCGTGGTAGGCGTTGCCGCCCGATTTGCTGATGAAGACCATCTGGATACCCGGCACCGCCATCTCAGCGGTGTGGGCCGCCGCGTTGACCGCAATTTCGTCGAACGATCCCATGTCCACGTAGTTGCCGAACCGTTCGGTGCCTTGCGTCGAGTTGATGCCTTCGATCATCGGGCGGTTCTGCCCTGTCGTCCCGTAGGCGTAGTAGTTCGACTGCGAGCCGGCGGAGCTGCCGCCGACGTCGATGCGTGTCAGCTTCAATGCGGGCGTCTCGGAGAGCACCGACCAGTAGTCCCGGCTGCCGCTCGGCAGGCTCGCCAGCATCGGTGCGTCGAAGGTCGTCGTGATCTTGGAGGATGCCGTGTCGACGACCGGTGACGCGCCGGTGACCGTGACGTTTTCCGAAACGCCGCTGAGCGCCATCTGGACGTTGAGCGTCACGGTAAACCCGAGATCGACGCGAATCTGGGTGCGCTTGAGTGGCGCGAAGCCGCTGAGCTCGAAGACGATCGTGTAGTCGCCGGGTGGGACCGCGACGATCCGATAAGCGCCCTGCTCGTTCGTGGTGGCGACGCGCGCACCCATCAGCGCGGCACCGCTGATGGTCACCGTGACGCCGGGCAGAACAGCGTTGGTGTTGTCGGTCACGCGGCCGTCGATCGCGCCCATCGTCGCGCTGACGGTTTGCGCGGCAGCGCGGCCGGCGATCAAATGGCCGACGAACACGAGCAGAACAGGGAAGATCCGGAAGCGAAGACGTGTCACAGCTGACCTCCTGGCAGAACCGATCCTCCTGAACTCCAACCGGGATACGCCAGTGCCGGAGAGGATATTGATTCATAAGGATTTTGTCGAGCAGATGGTGGCCTGCCGTGGAGAAAGAAAGGCGTCCAAAAAACAAACCGGCGCCCGGGTCTCCCCGGGCGCCGGCTCAATCATCATTCAACCAATCAATCAGTCAACCAACCAACCAACCAACCAACCAGTCAGTCAACCAATCAACCAATCAATTACCAGATTACCAGATTACCCGATTACCCGATTCGTAGATCTAGAAGTCGAGCTTCAACCCGATCTTCAGCACGCGCGGAGCCACGATCTCCTGTACGCGGCCGAAGTAGGAGACGGTCAGCCTGGCCGCATCGAACGCGGCCTGACTCGCGTTGCCGCGGGTGACCGTTCCGTAGCCGACCTGGCCCGCGCTGGAGTTGAGCGCGTTATGCAGCTCGACGATGAACGACGCTCGACGCGCGCCGTTGATCTGGAAGCTCTTGTCCGCGCGCAGTGACAGGAGACTCAGGTTATCCGCGCGATACGTGCCGCGCGGCTCAACGCGAGTATTGGCCGTGCCCTGCGCGAAAGCAACGCTCAGGTTCCGATCCCGCGGTAGACCGCTCAGTGCCTGGTAATTCGCGCCGACGGTGATCCCGAACGGCGCCTGGTAGCTGCCGAGCAACTTGAAGGCATGCGGCTGATCCGGCGACGTGGTGTTGCCACCCGTTGCCGTGGCACCCTTTCCGACGAAATCAATCAGGTTGTTCGGGTTCGTGTAGTCGAGCCAGAGGTCGCCGTCAAGCCGCGACCATACGTACGATCCCTGCATCTGCCAGCGATTGGACATGCGCTTGCCCACGCTGAGCTCCGCCGCTTTGTAGCGCTGTGTGCAGCTGACCGACACGTTGTTGCCGCAGTTCGTGTGCAAGAAGGTGTCTTTTCCGAGGTATTCAGGTTTGACATCGTAGAACGTGAGCTGGCGATCGTCGCCCGTGCCGCGGATGTTATCGGGTCCGAAGTCCGTGACGACGCGCGTAGGCGCGTAGGCGGTGGTCGCCACGGTGTTGCACGGCAAACCGTAGCAGTCCTGGTTGATGGTCTGGTCCTTGAACCAGCGCTGGATCCAGTCGATGCTCAACGACCAGTTGCTGGCGAGCTCACGCTGGAACGCGAACATGATCTCGTCGTTCTTCGGATCCCTCAGATTCGGGTCTATCGTGTTGGACTTCGGGATGAACTGGCGCTTCAAGTTCCCCAGCTCGTTTGCGTCCACGATGCCGTTGCCGTTCCGATCACCATTCCATGCGTACACGACAGGGATGTTGGCGTCGAGGGTGTCGATGATGTTCGGGTTGATGCTGCTGAACTCCGTCATGTACATCACTTCGTAGTACCGGCTGTAGCTCGCCTTCGCCACGTTTCTGCCGTCCTCGGTGAGTTTGATCACGACGCCGGTTCGCGGCGCAAGCGTGTTCCATTTGTATCCGGGGTCGATTTCAGGATAGTTCGCGACGGGGAACCAGCGGCCGCCGCCGCCGGTCTGGGCGGGAATCTTCCCGTCGTAATAGGACCACCGCAGGCCGAGGTTGACCGTTGCACGCCCGTAGCTGGCGCGGTCCTGCACGAAGGCCGCAAAGTTCCGCATCTTCTGTTTCTGCGTCAGCGGCGTGGCCCATCCGTAGACTTCCGACGGCACCAGGTTCGTGCCGTCCGGGTTACTGGTGTACCGCAGCCGGGTGTCGTTGAAGATATTGAAGACTTCTTGACCCCAGCCGTACCAGTTCTCGAACCCGGTCTTCAACTGGTGGCTCGCGCCGAGCCAGCCGTCGATGTAGCGCGTCAGACCGATGTTCTGCTGCTGCCGGTACGAGTCGCGGAAATGCGTTCCGTCTTTGTCAGGACCGTCGAGGTAGATGCCGGTCGTGATGTTGAACGTCGTCGAATGCTGCTGCGATGCCGGAAGCGCCTTGAACTCGTCGGACAAGTCGCTCGGAAAGTGCATGTGGAAGTACGTGGACGACACTTCCAGGAACGTGTTCTGGCCCATCACCGACGTCCAGTTGCCGTTGAACAGGTTCTTCGGCGACTGCTGATTGATCGTATTGATCGGATTGGGCTGCGTGACGCCCGCGGCCCGGTGGGGCTGAAGTTTCTTGTTATATGTCCAGAAGCCCGAGAGCTGGTTGTTCTTGTTGATCTGGTACTTGCCGCTCGCCGTGTAATTCCGGAGGTTCGACAGAAACGGGTTCGTGAGGCTCCCGTCGGAATTCACGACCGTGTACCCAGGCGTCGCCTCGATCGTTCGGTAATTGCGGAACGAACCGAACCACCAGAGCCGGTCCTTCACCAATGGGCCGCCGGCGTTCGCGTTGAAGTCCTGCAGGCCTCTCAGCGTGGGGTCGGTGATGCCCTGTGCACGCAGATCGTCGGTGATGTTGTTGCCGGTGAAGTCGTCCCAGTAACCCTTGCCCGTCACGTTGTAGATCGCTTCGCCCTTCAGGGTGTTGCTGCCCGACTTCGGGATCAGGACGGCGTGTCGGCCGTGACGCCGTAATAGTTCAAGTTGTAGTTTTGGGAGCCGTGCGCCACCATGCCGGTCGACGTTGCCGCGGTCAACCCACCCGGATCCTGACGGCCCATCGTCATGCCGGGAAGCACCGTGGTCGACCCGAAGATCGTGCGCGACGTCGGCACCGCCGTGAGGATCTCGTGATCCAGTCGCGCGCCCACTTTCGTGTTCTCGACGTCGACGGTCGGCGAGGCGCCGCTGACCGTGACCGTTTCCTGCAGCGAGGCCAGCTTCAGCGAGCTGTCGACCGTGATCGTCTGCCGCACGGGAACGACGATCCCCTCGCGCACCATCGGCGAGAAGCCAGCCAGCTCGAATTTCAAGCTATAAGTTCCGGAGTTGACCGCCGGGAACCGATATTGTCCGGTTGCGCCGGTGACTGCCGTCGGCGAGCCCATGACGGCCGAGCCCGTCAACGTGACGGTGACGCCGGGCAGCACGCCGCCCTGGGCGTCGGTAACCTTGCCTACCAGCTCGCCGAATGTCTGGCCCGTTTGAGCCGCGGCCGGTGCGAGACCGAGCGCTGAAACTATCGCCAGAGCAGCGAGAACCCGAAGGATCGCGCGTGTCACAGGTGACCTCCTCATGTGTAGAATTCAAATGTAAATCGTGCCGAAAAGGATACGCGGGATCGTCACGGTTTGGTCGACAAAAAACTCGCATTCCACCGGCAAACTCGGCCAGTAATCCGGGTATTTGGATTGTGCCGCCCGGTTGCCCGCTGCGTTACCATCTCTGCGGGATTTCTCTCGGACGGAGGTGTGTGTGCGTCTACGCGTTGTTGTTGTGCGTGGAACATTGATTGGCTTGGTCTCTGTGATGGCCCTGGCGATCGCCGGCGGGGCTCAGGCCCCCGGCGTATCGCCGACGCCCGCGGATCTGCTGAAAGATCCAGCCGTGCATGCGGCGCTCGACGCCGCGAAGGCCAGCGAGCGGCAAACCGTCGAGGACCAGATCCGCTTCTGCGAGATTCCCGCGCCGTCATTCAAGGAAGAAGCGCGCGGCAGGGAGCTGCAGCGCGTGTTCCAGCAGCTGGGGCTGCAGAACGTGACGGTCGACCGGGCCGGCAACGTGCTCGGCCATCATCCCGGCGCCGCGCCGCGGCCGCACGTCGTCATCGCCGCGCACCTCGACACGGTGTTCCCCGAGGGGACGAACGTGAAGGTGAAGCGCGAGGGCAGCGTCCTCCACGGACCCGGCATCGGCGACGACTGCCGCGGGCTCGCGGTGCTCGTGGCGATCGTGCGTGAGATGAAGAACGCGAAGGTGCAGACGCCCGGCTCGATCACGTTCGTCGCGAACGTCGGCGAGGAAGGGCTCGGCGATCTGCGCGGCGTGAAGGAGCTGTTCAACAACACGCTCAAGGATCAGATCGATCGCTTCGTCTCGATTGACGGCACCGGCGTGCACGTCACCAACGTGGCGGTGGGGAGCCATCGCTACCGCGTCACGTTCAAGGGTCCGGGGGGCCACAGCTTCGGCGCGTTCGGCATGGCCAATCCGATGGGGGCGATGGGACGCGCGATCGCCAGGATTCAGGAGGTTCAGGTTCCCCGGCAACCGAAGACCACGTTCAACGTAGGCCGTATCGGCGGCGGCACATCGGTGAACTCGATTCCGTCCGAAGGCTGGATGGAGCTGGACATGCGCTCGTCGGATCCGGCGTCGCTCTCCGCCGTCGACGCGAACATCCAGAAGGCGATCGATGCCGCGGTGACGGAGGAAAATGCGCGCTGGGGCAAGCCGGGCACGATCACCGTCGCGAAGGAGCTCGTCGGCGATCGTCCCGCCGGATCGACGCCGGAGAGCTCGCCGATCGTCAGAAGCGCTCTCGCCGCGGCGACGGTGCTCGGGTTCACCGCGAACCTCGGCGAAGGATCGACCGATTCCAACATTCCGATGAGCCTGAAGGTGCCAGCGGTCACGATCGGCGGCGGCGGGCGCGGGCGCGATGCGCACGCCCTCACCGAGTCGTTCGACACGACCGACGCCTGGATGGGGACTCAACATGCCCTGTTGCTGACGGTTGCCCTCGCGCAACCCTGAACAACCGTCATGGCTGATGGCTTATGGCTCATGGCATATGGAAGAGGGTCCATGAATATGCCATCAGCCCTCAGCCGTCAGCCATGACGCGTTTTGTGGCGCTGGCCGGCGCTCTGCACTCGGCAGCTACGGCGGCCCCGCCGCGACGCCGGCCCTCGATCGGCTGGCGGGCGAAGGGGTCCGCTTCGACTTCGCGCACGCGCACGCCGTCGTCACGCTCACGTCACATGCGAGCATCCTCACCGGCACGTATCCGTTTCAGCATGGCATTCGCGACAACAGCGGCTATCGGCTGCCCGCCGGCGCGCGAACCGCCGGGACGTTGCTCAAGCAGGCCGGCTACGCGACCGCGGCGTTCGTCGGTGCGTTCCCCGTCCACTCGCGATTCGGCCTGAATCAGGGCTTCGATCTGTACGACGATCGCTTCGGCGACACGCGCGCGCCGGACGAGTTCGCGATGCCCGAGCGCACGGCGTCCGCAGTCGTTCCGCTTGCTCGCCAGTGGATCGCGGACCACGGGGCGCGCGGGTCGAGTAGGTCGGGTAGGTCAGACGGGTCGCGTGGGTCAGGCTTGCCCGCCGTAGCTCGCATCGAAGAGGCGCGAGCGAAGGTGGGCGGGCCAGGCAGGTCGGGTGGGTCAGGCTTGCCCGCCGTAGCTCGCATCGAAGAGGCGCGAGCGAAGGTGGGTGGGTTGGGAGGTCAGCCGTGGTTCGTGTGGGTGCACCTGTTCGACCCGCACGCACCGTATCGCCCGCCGGCTCCGTTCGACGCGCAGTATGCCGGCCGACCGTATTACGGCGAAGTCGCGGCGACCGACGCGGCTCTCGCGCCGCTGCTCGACGATGTGCGCGCAGCGAATCACCCGACGCTCATCATCGTGACCGGCGACCATGGCGAAGGGCTTGGCGATCACGGCGAGCAGTCCCACGGCCTGTTCGCTTATGAGTCCACGCTCCACGTCCCGCTGATCCTTGCGGAGGTCGGTGGTGGAACGCGAAGCGCCGGTAGTGTCCGGCTTCAGCCGGACGATCGCGGCGAAGTCTCGCCGGTTCTCGCGCGCCACGTCGACATCCTGCCAACGATCCTCGACGCCGTGGGTCAACAGGTGCCCTCGGATCTGCCGGGGCGAACGCTGTTGCCGGCCTCGGAGCGCCGCAAGCGATCGATGCCGCGGCCGATGTACTTCGAAGCGATGTCGGCGATGCTCAATCGCGGGTGGGCGCCGCTCACGGGCGTGCTCGTCGATCGGGACAAGTACATCGATCTGCCGCTGGCGGAGCGGTACGATCTCACGCGCGATCCGGCCGAGCGCGTCAACCGGTTCGGCCGCGATTCGGAGCGCGACCGGGGGCTGGCGGCCGCGCTCGGCGGCTTCAACGCCGCGGCGCCCGGTTCGCGCCACACCGAGGATCCCGAGGCAGTCGCGCGGCTGCGCGCGCTCGGCTACGTCACCGGCAGCGCCCTCGCGAAAGCGCGCTACACCGGCGCTGACGATCCCAAGACCCTCGTCGAGCTCGATCGGGCGGTGCACGGCGCCGTGGAGGCGTTCGGCGCGGGCCGCGCCGCGGATGCCGTGCAGATCTATCAGCGTGTGATCGCCGACCGTCCCGATATGGCGATCGCCTATCGGCACCTGGCGTTCATCGACTGGCAGCGCGGCGACCCGGCGAGCGCGATCGATGTCCTGCAGCGTGCAATCAAAGCCGGCGTAACAGATCCGCGCGCGGTCGGGCAGCTCGCCGGCTACCTGACCGAGACCGGTCGCCTCGCCGAGGGCATCCGCCTGCTCGAGCCGCTCGTGAAGGATCCGAACGTCGACCTCGAGTCGCTCAACGCACTCGGCATCGCGTACGCGCAGGCCGGCCGCGCCAGCGACGCGCGCGCGATCTTCGAGCGGGTGCTGACGATCAACCCGGCGAGCAGTGTGCCACTCGAGAATCTCGGGCTGCTCGCGCTCGAGCGCGGCGACGTCGTGGCGGCGGGCGCGCATTTCGCGCTCGCGGTGGAGGCCGATCCGCGGTCCTCGCGCGCGCACGCGGGACTGGGAAACGTGGCGCTGAAAAGGGGCGACCGGAAAGGTGCGATTGACGCCTGGAAGCGTGCAGTACAGCTCGATCCGCGAAACTTCGACGCGCTCTATAACCTCGGCGCCGCTCTGGTGCGCGAGGGCGACATGAACGGGGCGCGCCCGTACCTCGAGCAGTTTCTTCGTACCGCTCCGCCGGCGTTCCACGGGAAAGATCTTCGGGACGTAACGCGGCTGCTGCACGAGGGATCGCGTTAACGGCTAAGTTACGAAGTCGCGCAATAGAACCAACCACAAAGACACCGAGACAACAGAGGTGCGTCGCACGACCGGCCGGCAAAGCCGGCCGCCGCAAAGCGGCGGCGTGCGAGTGTTTTTCGTGTCCTCGTCCTTTCGCGGCCAGGTTCAGGGTTCAGGGTTCGCCCGATGCTTCACGTTTCAGCTGCCGGAACCGCTCGAGATCGATCGCACGCTGTTTGGCCGCCGAGTCGCGGGCGACGGCCAGGCGCAGCACGAAGAGCGCGTGGGCGCCGCCGACGAAGACCAGCTCCGCGCGTGTCGGATCGGCGACGAGCAGGGGAGCGACGTTGAACGCTGCCGCCAGCAGAAATGGCACCGCAAACAGTGCGTCGATGCTCGCCGCACCTTTGGGCCGGCCGAACGCCATCGCCGTCTGCTCCCAGCTCGACGCGTCGTCGGTTTCATGAAACACTTGAAGGTAGCGCCCCACTCGCTCGACGCCGACGTGAAGCGCGAACACGGCCTCGAACACGGAGCCGAGCACGAGCAGCGGGAGAAGAGTCGCCACCGGAGTAGATGCCAGCGCCGCGGTGGCGACGGCGAGCGCCGCCCACGCCACGATGCCGCCCGCAAACACCCAGACGCGGGTCGTCCCGCGCTCGCGGATCGTGGCCCGCAGCGCGATGTATTCCTCGTGTGCACGTCCTGGCATCATTGTCATCGCAGGTTCCAACTATTGGAGATCGAGGTTGACGCCGATAACCTGGGAAATGGGCACCCTGGTCGGGCGGGCATGAGTTACACAAATGTTGTTCAAGCCTGAAGCGCAGCGCTTATCCGTTTGGGGTTTTGTGTCATCGTAGCGATAATCCCCTTGTAGTCTACGAATTCTTTGTTACACTACCGCTCGTCACCTCGCTAAACCACAGGTCCGGGGCACTCTACGTGAACAGAAAAACAGGTTTCTGGATCGGTCCTCTTGCGCTCGCGGCAATGGTCAGTTTCGGCGTCGTGCCCGCTGACGCGGCGACGAAAGGTCGCGCCAAATCCACAAAACCTGCGACGGCCGGCCAGGCGCCGGGCAAGCGGGCCGTTTACTCGGCGGCGCGCTCGCAATCGCGGAAGTTGACGCTGGCTCGTGCGCGCGCAGTCGCGATGGCGCGCGAGATGGCCGACACGGTCCTGCCACGCTACAAGGTCGACGCGAGCGGTGATCTCGTGCCTGATGTCCGTGCCGCCGCGGCGATCATCTATAACCCTGAAACGAATCAGATCCTCTGGGAAGAGAACGCGCAGAGCCAGCGCTCGATTGCCAGCATCACCAAGGTGATGACGGCGACGGTATTCCTCGAGAACGACCCGGATCTGACCGAGCAGGTCACCGTCGCGCGCAGCGATGTGTTTCAGGCCTCGACGACCCATCTTCACGCCAACGACAAGGTGACGGCTGACGACCTGCTGCACCTTTTGTTGATCGCATCGGACAATGCCGCGGCGCGGGCGCTCGCGCGCGTGTCGCCATACGGCTCAGAAGGCTTCATCCGCCGCATGAACGAGAAGTCGGCCGAGCTCGGGCTGGAAAGTACGCACTACGCGGATCCATCCGGCCTGTTGTCCGAAAACATGTCTTCGGCATACGACATGGCGCGGCTGATCACGCATGCTTCGCAGGACGAGCGCATTTCGTCGATCATGCGGATGTCCGAATACACCGTCTTCAGCGGCAAGCGCCCGATCTCGTTCCACAGCACGAACCACCTGCTGGGCCGTACCGATGTCGACGTGCGGGCGGGGAAGACCGGGTTCATTTCGAAGGCCGGCTACTGCCTGGCCACCGTCCTGCGCCTTCCGCAGACTGGTCAGAACGTCGCGGTCGTCGTCTTCGGCGCACGCTCCAACGCGGGCCGCTTCATGGAGTCGCGGAACCTCCTCACTTGGGTCTCCTCGAAGGCCTCGACGCTCTTCGCCGCCAAACCGGCACCGACTCCTCAGCAGTAGCAGTAATAAGCTTCGCCCGTCATGGCTGAGGGCTAATGGCTAATGGCTAAGGCCTGATGGTTGATGCCGCCCATCAGCCATCAGCCATCAGCCATTAGCCATCTCTCTACCCCACATAACCCCGTTGCATCGCGGCGGCGTCCAGCGGCAGAGTGGCGATCGTGTCCACGGCGACCATGACCGCCCGCTCGGTCCGGCGGCCGTCGTAGGCCTTCAGGTAGCGCCGGCAGACGTCGCACGCGTACACACGGTAGCGGCCGTCGCGTGTCGCGAACGACGTGATGAGCGCGCGATCGTCGTTCGAGCAGAAGGGGCACGTCAGCGCTGCGAAGCTCCACTGCGCGACGCAGCGCCCGCAGAAGAGCCGGCGCTCGGCGCTCGGCGTGATGACTGCGAAGTCTGGCTCCCACCCGCAGATCGGGCAGTGCCCGTGATTCCAGTTTCCGAGATCGATGCGCTGCGTCAGGGCTTCGGCGCAGCGCGCCAGGAATGGCCGCAGCGCCAGGACGAGCACCTGGTCCAGACCGGGCGGCGCTTCTGACGCCGCACGCTTCTTCGGGTCCGTCCCCGCCTCGACGCCAGAGGTCGCCTCGTACCATCCGCTGACCAGCGGTTCGAGGGCGTTGCCGTCCCGTCCGAGCGCCAGGATCTTCTCGTGGTCCGTCCGCTCGATCGCTTCGAAGCGCTGAAGGATGTCGGCCGTCTGGCGGAACGTCAGGCGGAAGTCGCTCCATTCGAGCGGGATGTCGCGAAAACGTACGAGCGGCCGGCCGGCCGCCTGTTGCAGGCGCATCCATTCGGGATCCAGCTGGATCCACGGCAGGGGCACGCGCCCCTGGACGCGCCGCTGCATGTCGACGAGCGCGATTTGCATGTCGATTGCCGACTCGAGCTCCGGCTGGTCAACTCGCAGCTGCTTGAGTGCGACGATGTCGCGCGTTTCGGCGCGGGGCGGGCGCGGGGGACGATCAACCACTGGTGACGATTGTAGGGCAGGAAGGGCGCGTAGGTCAGGTAGGTCGGGTGGGTTGGGTAGGTCAGGTGGGTCCGATACCGGAGCGCGAAGGCTTCCGCCGAGCGTCAACTCGGGTGGGTCGCGGAGGTCGGGCGGGTCGCGTAGGTCAGGTGGGCAGGTAGGTAAGGGTGGGTCAGGTGGGTTGGATAGGTCAGATGGGTCGGGTAGGTCAGGTAGGTCAGGTAGGTCAGGTTGGGCCGACACCGGAGCGCGAAGGCTTCAGCCGAGCGTGACGTCAAGAAAGCGGGAAGGTTTCCCTTCCCGCCCTGCCATCCCTAGAAGGTCACCCGGAACCCCAGCCGCGCGAGACGCGGGCTGATCCAGACGTTCGGGTTGCCAAACGTCGTGCTCGACGATTCGATGACGCCTGTGCTCGAACCGTTGTCGATCACCCCCCGGTTGTTCAGGTTGAAGATGTCGAGAAACACGCCCACCTGGTGTGACGCATCGCCCAGCGGGAAGGTCTTTTCGACGCGGAAGTCGAGGGTGCTGACCGGGTCGGTCCGCCTGGTGCCGACGGGCTCGATGCGAACCGTTTCGCTTCCCTGCGCCAGCCCCCTGATCGACGCGGTCCGACCCCACGCCAGACCGGTCGTGTAGTTGTACACGCCGCTGACGTTGAACCCGCCGAATATGGGCACGCGGTATGTCCCCTCCAGCTTCACCGAGTTGGTGGGATCGAACCGCATGTCCCCCTCGATATTGATGGTGTGATTCGGGTCCGCGAAGCCACCTGTCTGGCCGAGTCCCTGCGTGCCGCCACCGCCGGAATTTGTGAAGCTGCGATTACTGACGGTGCCTCGTGCGTGCGACCAGGTGTAGGACACGTTCGCCTGCCAATTGCGCGAGTACCGCTTGGTGCCAATCAGCTGGAACCCGTCGTAATCGCGGAACGCATTGGGCGGATTCGTGAACAGCTTGAATTCCTTCCCGGGGTTCGTCAGGTTGTACACCGTGATGAGCTGCCCGTCGTCGGCCGTGCTCGTTCTGCCGTCCGGGCCCGGATCCGGTCTCTGCGTCGTGCTGTACACCGACCCGGTGTCGATGAATCCCATGAAGTCACGGAAATTCCGCCGGATGTACTGAGCGGTGATGGACAAGTCTCCCGCGATCTGCCGTTCGAGGCCCACCAGGAACTGGTCGAGGCGCGACTGGCGGATATTCGGATCGATGCCGAGGTTGTTGGCCGGAGTGGTTCGCGTCAATTCGCGAAAGCGATTCGGTCCCAGGACCTCTGCCGTGATATGGGGCGTCTGCTGGCTGAGGTCCATGAACTCGAACTGGCCGCCGAACAGGGAGTCGTAATACCGGCCGTAGTGCGCGCGCAGGACGGTCCGGTGATCGCCCATCAGGTCGTACGCGAGGCCGACGCGAGGGGCCAGCCCGTGATTACTGAGCACCGTGCCGGTGGGCACAGACCCGCGATTGACATCGAGGCGCAGACCGAGGTTCAGCGTCAGGCGATCGGTCGCCGTCCACGTGTCTTGCGCGTACACCGACGACCGTTTCAAGGTCGCGTTCGTTACGTAGCCGTCCCACAGGTACACTTCATAGGGACCGCCGTAGTCGTAGTAGTACCGCCCGCCCGGGTAGCCCGACTCGTTGCGAACCTTCGACCGCTCGAACTCGAAGCCGAACTTGAACTCGTGGCTCTTGCCGGCGAAGTTGTCGGCGTAGCGGGTGAGCGTCGCCGCCGTCACGTTGCGGGTGCGATCGAACTGCCCGAACGTCACAATATTCTTGGTGTGAAGCTGTGTGAGGCCGTCGACGTGCGGGTAGGGACCCGAGCGGCTTGCCGGCGGCGTCGGCTCGATCGGGAAATACCCTGTGTACCCGCCGTTGCGGACGTTGAGCATCGTCTTCGAGTCGATCGTCCATGTGATCTGCCCGTTCCAGTTCCACTCCGGCGACAGCTCGATGGCGGTCACGTCGGCCGTCGGGTGCGTGGCGTTGGCGCCGCGCCCTCTGACGTTGAACTGGTCATACTCGACGAAGCCTTCCGCTCGGACGTTGGGCGAGACCGCCCACGTCAGCTTGTTCATCGAGCGCGGGTCTTTTTCGGTCGTGAAGTCGCCGGTGTATCCGGCGGGCCGATCGGCCTTGTTGAAGTACTGCACGCCCGAGAAGAAGAACAGTTTGTCCTTGACGATCGGGCCGCCGACCTGCCCGCTCGTGTCCCAGTAGGTCTTGATCTCGCGCGGCGTGAACGTCTTGCGGAGGTCGGCCGACAGCGACGTGGTGTTGTCGGCAACCCAGTTCTTGCGCTCGAAGAGGTATTCGCCGAGGCCCGTCCACTTGTTGCTGCCGGAGCGGATGATGCTGTTGGCCGCGACGCCCGTGAACTCGCCGTACTCGGCGTTCGCGCCGAGCGACACGATCTGGACTTCCTGCACCCAGTTGTAGTTGAAGAACGACCAGGGAGTGCCGCCTTCGGGATCGCTCACGTCCACGCCGTCCATCAACAGGGCGTTCGTGCTCTGGGTCGCGCCGAACGCGACGTTGCTGTTCACGCCCGGCGCCAGGTTGATGATGCTCGGCTGGAAACGGCCGGTGGGGAGATTCTGGAGCATGGCGTCCGTCAACTGCGTGTTCGACGACGAGCTCTTGACGTCGATAACCGGCGCCTCCGCGACGACCTGCACGGTTTCGCTGACGGACGCGAGCGACAACGTGACGTCGATCGTGGTGGTGGTGCCGAGCGGTAACACGATATCGGCGCGCTTGACGGTCCTGAAGCCCGACAGCGTGGCCTCCATCTCGAACACGCCCGGGTGAAGCGCCGGGAAGCGGTAGATCCCCTGGGAGTCCGTGACGTTGGTCTGCACGCCGCCCACCTGCGACGGGCTCGAGATGTTGACCGTGACACCAGGCAGCACGGCGCCAGTGGCGTCCTTGATGGTGCCGGTCAGCGCCGATGTTTGAACGGCTTGCCCAAGCAGTGGGGTGCCAGTGCCGACGAGTGCGCAGACGAAGGCGGCCAGGCGGACCGCCCGTTTCCACGTCATGCTCTCCCTCCTGGCGCGAGAGTATACACTTCTCGCGAACGCCGTCCATTCATGGAAAGTATTCGCGTCTTGGCCACTTTCCCGGCCGGCTCGGCCGCTCTCGTGTTCACCATTGTGTCACGCGGAGGGCCCACGGTCGCGCCGGCGCGGGCGCGCGCCACGGCGCCGGCGGAAGACCGCCTCGCGATCGATGGTGGCTCGACGTGACCGGGTCGCGCCGTGCCTCTGTCCGCGTGGGGTCCCGGAGTCGATGACGCCGCGCTTCAACAGGAACACACTTCCGGTGCCCGTGCGCCGCACGCGGCGTGCCGTCTTCGCCGCCGCCGGCCTGGCCGCCGCGGCGCTTGTCGCGGCCGTGTTCTGGCTCCGCTCCGTTCCGCGCGCGGTGACGTCGGTGAATGGCGAACCCCTCGGGCATCTGCCGGCCGGCGTCGGGACCGCGGATCTCAATCTCCTGCTCGTCACGCTCGACACGACGCGCGCCGACCGGATTCACGCCTACGGTTTCGACGGCATCGAGACGCCAAATCTGGATCGGCTCGCCCGCGAGGGCGTGTTGTTCGAGCAGGCGGTTTCACCCGCGCCGCTGACGCTCCCGGCGCATTCGTCGATCTTCACCGGCAAGCTGCCGCCGGCGCACGGCGTTCGCGACAACGGCGGCTTCTTTCTCGATGAGCGCGAGACCACGCTGGCCGAGCGCCTGCAGTCGCTCGGCTTCACGACGGGCGGATTCGTCGGCGCGTACGTCCTCGACCACAAGTGGGGCATCTCGCAGGGTTTCCAGACCTATTTCGACGACTTCGATCTCAGCAAGTACCAGTCGCTCTCGCTCGGCAGCATCGACCGTCCCGGCAATGAGGTCGCCGATAAGGCGCTCGCATGGCTCGATCGCCTCGGCTCCTCGCGCTTCTTCGGGTGGGTGCATTTCTACGACGCGCACTCGCCGTACGATCCGCCGGAGCCGTTCAAGTCTCGATACGCGGGGCATCCGTACGTCGGCGAGATTGCCTTCGTGGACTCCCAGGTGGGCCGCCTGCTGTCGTATCTCGACGCCCACGATCTCATGCGCAACACCGTCATCGTGGTCATGGGCGATCACGGCGAGAGCCTTGGCGAGCATGGTGAGGGCACGCACGGGTTCTTCGTCTACCAGGCGACGATGCACGTGCCGCTGCTGATTCGGGCGCCGTACGACGTGACAGCGGGACGCCGCGTGTCCGACACCGTGCGGAGCGTGGACATCCTGCCGACCGCGCTGGAACTGCTGGGCGTGAAGGCGCCCGACAAGCTGGAGGGCTCGAGCCTCGTCCCCCTGATGACGGGCGCGAAGAAAGAGCTCGGCCTCGCGGCGTACTCGGAAGCGATCTACCCGCGCTTTCATTTCGGCTGGAGCGATCTGCGCGCGCTGACCGCCGGACGTTACAAGTTCGTTGCCGCGCCGCGTCCGGAGCTGTACGACCTGCAGCAGGATCCGACCGAGTCCAGGAACATCTATCCGGAGCGGCAGGCGCTCGGCGACCGGCTGAATCAGGAGCTGATCGCGCTCGAGCGCGGCATGTCGGCCGACGCGCCGCCGCCGCGGGCGGCCGTGGAGGTGGATCCCGACGCGCGGGCACGTCTCGCCGCGCTGGGGTATGTCGGTACGTTCGTGAGTGGGGCGACGCCCGATCGCGCCGGGCTGGCCGATCCCAAAGACAAGATTCAGCTCTTCAACCTGATGACGAAGGCGCGCGAAACGGCGCGGCACGACAAGGAATCCGACGAGGGGCTGCACGCGCTCGAGCGGGTGATCGAACAGGATCCCAGGGTGATCGATGCCTGGTTCATGCTCGGCAACGAGTACTATCGGCGTCATGCCTACCTTCGCGCCATCGACCAATACAAGCGCGCGCTGGAACTGAAGCCGGACTACGACCTCGTCGTCATCAACATGGCGAACGCGTACCGGGCGCTCGGGCGCGATCAGGAAGCGATGGCCGGCTACCGCCGTTTCATGGAGCTCGATCCCGGGAACGCGCAGATCCGGTACGAAGCGGCGCAGATTCTGATCGACAACGGGAAGCTCGCGGACGCGCAGGCGCAGTTGACACGCGCGCTCGAGCTGGAGCCGAAGCTGGCCGCGGCGCGAAACGCGCTCGGCGTGCTGGCGCTCAAGCGCGGCGATCTGGCCGGCGCGGACCGGGAGATACGCGCCGCGATTGCGGAAAAGCCGGACGTCCGGCTTGCTCATTACAACCTGGCGCTCCTGGCCGAGCAGCAGGGCGACCTGCAGCGTGCGATCGCCGAGTACAAGAAGGAGATCGATCTCCACGCCAACAGCTACAAAGCCGCATTCAATCTCGGGCGGCTCTACGAGCGCGTTGGCGATCGGAGCGGTCAGATCGACGCCTACGGCCGCGCCATCGGGATGAATCCGAGCTTCGCCGAGGGACATCTGTTTCTGGCAAAGCTCTATCTCGACCTCGAGCAGAACTTCGACGAAGCCGTCCGACTCGCGCGCAAGGGGCTCGAGCTCGCGCCAGATTCCGAGTACGCGCCGCTCGGGCACTACGTGATCGCCGACATCTATTCAAGGCGCGGGCGCCGGGCGGAAGCTGAGCACGAAGCCGCGCGCGGCCGCGCGCTCGAGCACCCGCAAAAACCTCGTCATTAGGGTTCGGCTTTTGTGGATGTCATCCAAACGTGACAGAATGACGGTCGCATAAAATGACCGGTAAAGAGCCTGACGGAATGATTCAGGAGCGCGAATGAAGGTTCACCTTGTCAACCCCAGTGCGCTGTCTTTCGGGATTGGGGTGATAACGCCGCGGTGGCTGTTCGTGCTCGCCGCCGCGACGCCCGAGTCGTACGGCGACCCAGTCATTACCGACGAAACGCTCGAGCGGTGGGATCCCGATACCGTCGCGCCTGGCGATGTCGTCGGCATTGGCATTCACACCGGCAATGCGGTGCAGGGCTACGAAATCGGCCAGAAAGCGCGCGCGCGCGGCGCCTACGTCGTGTTCGGCGGCATTCACGCCACGCTCTATCCTGAAGAGGCGGCGACGCTCGGCGCCGCGCACGCGGTGGTCAAGGGCGACGGCGACCTCGTCTGGGCGCGCGTGCTCGCGGATTGCGAGCGCAATGCGCCGCTCGCGATGTACGACGGCGGCAAAGTCGACGGCGGCGACTTCAAGCCGGCGCGCTGGTCGCTGGTTCCCCGCGGCAAGTACATGTGGGCGTCGGTCCAGACCGTTCGCGGCTGCCCGAAGCATTGTTCGTTCTGTTCGGTGTGGAAGACCGACGGGCAGCGTCCGCGGCAGCGCACGGTGGACGCGGTGGTCGATGAGGTCGTCGATCTGCGGCGCCGCGGCTTCCGCTTCATCGCGCTGGCCGACGACAACTTCTATCCCGTCACGCTCGAGGATCTCGCGATGGCGTCGCGGCGGCAGGACAAGAGCCGGCTCGAAGAGCTCACGGCGATGCGCGCCGAACGCTTCGAGCTGATGGAAGGGCTCGCCCGACTGCCCGACGACATGGTGTTCTACACGCAGATCACGATGGAAGCCGCCGAGGATCCGCAGTTTCTCGAGGCGATGAGCAGGGCGCGCATCAAGGGCGCGCTGGTCGGCGTGGAGGCGGTCACGCCCGAGGGGCTCAAGGACGTCTACAAGGACTTCAACGTGAGCGGCGAGCGGCTCGTCGATCGCCTGCGCGCATTTCGTCATCACGACATCCACGTGCTGGGGTCGTTCATCTTCGGCCTGCCGAGCGATCGGCCGGAAACGTTCGAGCTGACCGCGGATCTCGCCGAAAGGTCCGGCGTGACGTTCGCGCAGTTCGTCATGCTGACGCCGTTTCCCGGGACCGTCGATTTCGCAGCCTGGGAAAAGATGATGGAATCGGATCCCACGCGCATCGAAGGGATTCCGCTCACGCGGCACTGGCTGATTCCGAAGGGGCTTCAACCCAAGGTGTACGTGCCCCATCCGGTGATGTCGGCGGACGAGATCCGCGCGCGGACTCAGGCCGTCTGGGATCGCTTCTACAGCTGGCGCAACATCTGGGCGCGCTCATCCTGCGTCCAGACGCTCAAGTCACGGATCGCGTTCGTGTTGATCTCCAAGCTCTATCGACAAATGTACGCCAATACCGGCATTGCCACCGATAGCGCACGCATCAACCGGTCGGCGGCCTGGGCGCGCATGATCGCGAAACCCTGCCAGAAGCTCTTCGCCGCGCGGCCGATGCCCGACCTGGAGGTTGCTCCCAGCCTGTCGGAGATCCACGGGGTTTAGTCCGTCCGAGAGGCCCGGCGCACATGCCGAAGCAAGAGGGCGCGCCAGCAGCGCAGCCGCGTGGCAGAGATCCCCGGAGCCGGCCGGCGCCGGACAAGGCCCCCCCGAGCGGGAAACGTCCCTCGACTCTGATTATCGGCTCCGAGGTGCAGCCGTTCGCGAAAACCGGCGGGCTGGCAGACGTGCTCGGTGCTCTGCCGCCCGCCCTCGATCGTCTCGGTTGGGACGCCACCGTCGCGCTCCCCCGATACCGCGGCGTCACGGCCGGTGCCCTCGTCGACGCATTTCCAGTCACCGTCGGCGGCTACACGCGCGACGCGGGGTTCTTCGAGACGCCGCTCGCCGGACACGCGCGCGCGCTGCTGGTCGACTGTCCCGACCTCTACGATCGCGAGGCGCTGTACGGTGTCGACGCGGGCGATTACCCGGACAACCCGCGGCGCTACGCGTTTCTCGCGCGCGCGGCGCTCGAGTTCGCCGCGCGCCGGGGCACCGTCCCCTCGATCGTTCACGCGCACGACTGGCAGGCGGGCCTCGCGCCGGTCTATCTGCGAACGCTGTACGCCGCCCATCCGATGCTCGGCGGCATGCCGAGCGTGTTGACGATTCACAACCTCGCCTATCAGGGCGTCTTCGCCGCAGACTGGCTGCCGGCGCTGGACCTCGGGTGGGAGCTGTTCACGATCGATCGGCTCGAATACTGGGGCCGCATCAGTTTCCTGAAGGGCGGGGTCCTCGAGGCCGACTTCATCACCACCGTCAGCCCGCGGTACGCCGAAGAAATCCAGACGCCGGAGCTCGGGTTCGGCTTCGACGGCATCCTTCGCTCGCGTCGTGCGGATCTGCGCGGCATCCTGAACGGCATCGACACGCGGGAATGGGATCCCCCGCACGATCCCTTCCTGCCGGCGCCGTTCGACGTGAAGGATCTCTCGGGGAAGAGGGATGCGAAGATCGCGCTGCTGAAACGGTACGGGCTCGCGGCAGACACCGGCGCGCCGGCGCGACCCCTTGTGGGCATCGTCTCGCGCATGATCGATCAGAAAGGCTTCGACCTGATCGCCGCGCTCGTCGACGACCTGCCGCGCCTGGACGCGTCGTTCGTGGTCCTCGGCACCGGCGAGGCGCGTTACCAGGATCTCTGGAAGGCGCTCGCGGCCCGGTATCCCGACCGTATCGGCGCGCATATCGGCTTCGACGAATCGCTGGCCCACTTGATCGAAGGGGGGGCGGACATCTTCCTGATGCCGTCGCGATTCGAGCCGTGCGGCCTCAACCAGATGTACAGCATGCGGTACGGCACTGTTCCCGTGGTCCACGCGGTTGGCGGCCTTGCCGACACCGTGCACGACTACGGGCTGGCCGCGCCGGGGCCAGGCAACGGCGGGCCTGGCGACTCGAGAGCGACCGGGTTCGTCTTCCACGAGTATTCGCCCGCGGCGATGCTCGGCGCGCTCACACGGGCGCTTACGCTTTTCGCCGACGGCAGGAGATGGCACGCGCTTCAGGTGGCCGGGATGCAGCAGGATTTTTCGTGGGACCGTTCGGCGCGGGAGTACGTCAAAATATACGAACGGGCGATAGGGCAAAGGGCCGCGAAGGCTGACGCAACAAGTAAAGGCAAGGGCGATAAATGATGGCAGCCGAAAACGTGCAGACTTTTACGGATGGAAATTTCGACGACGACGTGCTGAAGTCCGGCGCGATGGTCCTCGTGGACTTTTGGGCGCCGTGGTGCGGCCCGTGCAAACGCCTGGGCCCCACGGTGGACGCGCTGGCCACCGAGTATGCAGGGAAGGTCACCGTCGGCAAGCTCAACGTGGATGAGAACCCCAACGTCTCCTTCAAGTTCCAAATCCGCGGCATCCCGACCATCCTGATCTTCAAGGGTGGACAGGTCGTCGAGTCGGTGGTCGGGGTCGCGCAACCGGAAGATCTGAAGAAGGTCATCGACAGACACATCTGATCAACGAATCGGGTAATTGAGTAATCTGGTAATCGGGTAATTGGATTGCTAAATCATCCAATTCAATTACCAGATTACCAGATTACCCGATTACCAGATTACTCAATGCCCTCCCCGCGCAACGTCATCATCATCGGTTCTGGCCCTGCCGGTCTGACAGCCGCTCTTTACGCCGCTCGCGCGAACATGCAGCCGCTGCTGATTGAGGGCATCGAAGCCGGCGGGCAGCTGATGCTCACGACGATGGTGGAGAACTTTCCGGGCTACCGCGACGGGATCATGGGTCCCGATCTGATGGAGGAGATGCGAACGCAGGCGGCGAAGTTCGGCACCGAGACCATCAAGGGCGATGTCGTCAAGGTCGATGTCTGCAGCCGGCCGATCATCGTGAAGACCGCGGACGCGGAGTACACGGCGACGACCCTCATCATCGCGACGGGCGCGTCGGCGAGGCTGCTCGGCCTGCCCTCGGAGCGGACGCTGATGGGCCACGGCGTCTCGACGTGCGCGACCTGCGACGGGTACTTCTTCCGCGGTCAGGAAATCGCGGTCGTCGGCGGCGGCGACTCGGCGATGGAAGAAGCGGTGTTCCTCACGCGCTTTGCGTCGAAGGTCACGATCGTGCATCGCCGCGACATGCTGCGCGCGTCGAAGATCATGCAGGACAAGGCGCGCGCGAACGCCAGGATCGAATGGCTCCTCGACCACGAGGTCGAAGAGATCAAGGACACCGGCAAGGGTGAGGTCACCGCGATGGTCGTCCGCTCGAACAAGACCGGTGCGCGCAGGGAGGTCCCGGTGCACGGCGTGTTCGTGGCGATCGGCCATACGCCGAACACGGCGCTCTTCCGAGGCCAGATCGATCTGGATCAGAACGGCTACATCGTGACGCACGACGGCGCGAAGACGAGCGTCGCGGCGGTGTTTGCGTGTGGGGACGTGCAGGATCACATCTACCGGCAGGCGATCACCGCGGCCGGCTCGGGCTGCATGGCCGCGATCGACGCCGAGCACTACATCGACAAACTGCCCGAACATCTCGCCGCGGTGTAATTAGGTAAGAATTGGTGAATTGGTGAATGGGTAAGTTGGTGAATTACCAATTTACCAATTTACCCATTTACCAAATCACATCGGACTCAGTCGATCCAGCCGCCGCCGACGACCGTGTCCCCATCGTAGAAGACGACCGCCTGGCCCGGCGTGATCGCGGTTTGTGGCGCGTCGAAGACGACTTCCGCGCGCCCATCGCCGAGCGATCGGACGGCCGCCGGCGCCGCCTTGTGGCGATGCCGGATCTGCGCGGCGGCTCGAAGCGGCTGGTTCGGCTCGGCGAGAATCCAGTTCACGTCTGAGGCCGTCAGCGTCGTCCGCTCGAGCGACGACTTCGGGCCGACGATCACCTGTTGATCGGCCGCCCGCAGCGCCAGCACGTACATCGGTGTGCCGGTCGGAGAGGCCAGCCCGAGCCCCTTGCGCTGGCCGACAGTGAAACGGTGGATCCCCTCGTGGGTGCCGAGGACGTCGCCGTGCTCGTCGACGAATACGCCCACACGAGCCGCCTCCGGCGCTCTGCGGGTCACGAACGACCGGTAGTCGTGACCCGGAATGAAGCAGATCTCCTGGCTGTCGGGCTTGTTCGCGACCGGCAACCGACGCCGGCGCGCATAGTCGCGGACCGTTTCTTTCGGCCGATCGCCGACCGGAAACAGGGCCGACGCGAGCTGCTCCTGCGTGAGGGAGAACAGAAAGTACGACTGGTCCTTGCCGGAATCGACGCCGCGCTTCAACAGATAACGGCCGCTCGCCTCCGCGCGCTCGACGCGCGCATAGTGTCCGGTCGCGACCGCGTCGGCCCCCAATCCGCGCGCGCGGTCGGCGAGCGTCGCGAACTTGAGGTCGCTGTTGCAGCGGGCGCACGGGAGCGGCGTGCGGCCGGCGACGTACTCCTGCACGAAGTTCGAGATCACCTGCTGGTCGAACTGCTTCTCGAAGTTCAGGATGTAGTGCGGGATGTGGATGGCCGCCGCGACGCGCCGCGCGTCGTGCAGATCGTCGATGGAGCAGCAGCTCCCGAACGAGGTGTGCCCCTCGCTCTGGTCATACAGCTGCATCGACAGACCGATGACGTCGTGGCCCTGCTCGGCGAGCAGCGCCGCGGCGACCGACGAATCCACGCCGCCTGACATGGCTACGACGATTCGCATGTCAAAAACGTGCCGGGACCACGAAGACACGAAAAAGAAAAATCATTCCTCTTCTTCGTGTTCTTCTTCGTCGTTTCGTGTTTTCGTGGTCGCATTAAGCGGGCACTGTCTTCCGAGTCAAGCCGCGAAGCTTCTCGACGAGTCGCGGCAGCACCTCGATCACGCGGTCCACTTCTTCTTCCGTCGAAAACATGCCGAGGCTGAAGCGGAGCGAGCTCTGCGTCCGGTGCGCCGCCAGTCCCATTGCCCGCAGCACGTGCGACGGCTCGAGCGTGCCGGAAGAACAGGCGGACCCTGTGGACACCGCCACGCCCTCGAGATCGAGCGCGATCAGCAGACTCTCCGCCTCGACCCGTTCGAAGCTGATGTTCGTCGTGTTTGGCACGCGCGATTCCGGCGCGCCGTTCACCGCCGTGCCGGGCACGGCGCGGAGAATGCCCGCTTCGAGGCGATCCCGAAGAGCGGCGACGCGTGGCGCTTCGACGGACAGCTTTCCAGCCGCCAGCCGCGCGGCGACGCCGAGGCCGGCGATGGCCGGCACGTTTTCCGTCCCGGCGCGGCGGTTCCGTTCGTGCTTGCCCCCGGTCAGCACCGGCTGCATCCGCGTGCCGCGTTTGATCCACAACACGCCGGCGCCTTTGGGTCCGTTGAATTTATGCGCCGACATGGACAGCAGATCCACACCCAGGGCACGGACGTCGACCGGAATCTTGCCGGCCGACTGCACCGCGTCAGTGTGCATCAGCGCGCCGTGCTCGTGTGCGATGGCGGCGAGCGCCGCGATCGGCTGAATCGTGCCGATTTCGTTGTTGGCCTGCATCACCGACACCACCGCGGTGTCGGTGCCGATAGCGTCGCGCAGCCGATCGGGCGACACGATTCCAGACTGATCGACCGAAAGCAGTGTCGTACGCCATCCCCGGCGCGCGAGCGCTTTGAGGGTGTTCAACACCGCCTCGTGTTCAATGGCGCTCGCGATGAGGTGACGACGGCCAGTGGGCTCGAGGGCCTCCGCGGCGCCGCGAATCGCGAAGTTGTCGGATTCGGTGCCCCCGCTCGTGAAGACAATCTCGGACAGATCGGCGTTGAGGAGCGTGGCAACCGCCGATCGCGCGGCGTCCATCGTCGCCTTCGCCTGCTGGCCGAAATGATGCACGCTCGACGCGTTGCCGAACACATCTCGGGTCGCGCGGACGACGGCGTCGGTCACGTCCTCGGCGAGGGGAGAGGTCGCGTTGTAGTCGAAGTAGACACGCATGGGTGAAACGTTCATTGTAACACTCCCGCTAACCATTGATACAAAAGGACTAGACAACGTTTAGACGCGTCCCCTATACTGGCGGAACCTGGCTCCGGCGCCTCGACGGCAGACACTCTAGAGAGTCCCGTCGTGAAAGTCACGGCCTCGCACCGAGGCTCGCGGGCGCCTCGATGGCAGGGCGCGACCCGCCTCCGCCAAGGCTTCGGCGAGGTTTCGCCCAAGTTCGCGGCTGCGAGAGTGTCCCGCGAACGAAGACGGACGACCGAGAACCGGGGCCCCCCGCGCGCGTGGTTTGCGCGGTGGCAATATCGGGAATCTCTGAGGGAGGAGCAACGCAGCCAGCCCCGCGTCCCCCAACGCGGTAGCCGCGTTGGCGTGGAGTGGGGATGCATCGCCGGCCGAACGGGGCCGGACTTTCACCACGGGCTGCCTGCCCCGTCATGACGACAGGCGGAGGATGACATGTGGAAACGCGATGAAGCAGTCCGACCGGCCAGCGGACAACCGACGGCTGCTCCCCAGCCGCCCGCACCAGCTCAAGTGGGGGCTGCTGTCCCGCGTCCGGCCGAGACGGGAAATCGACTGGAGACGGGGAGTCGACTGGAGAAGGATATCGTGAACATTGGGAAGTCGGTCGTCATCAAGGGCGAACTGAACGGCAGCGAGGATCTGACGATCGAGGGCCATGTCGAAGGGACCATTCAGCTGCGCGACAACGTGCTCACGATCGGCCCCAACGGTCGCATCAAGGCGCAGGTCTTCGCAAAAGCCGTCATCGTGCTGGGCGAGGTCACCGGGAACGTCACGGCGAGCGACAAGGTCGACATCCGCGACAACGGATCAGTCGACGGCGATATTGTCTCGCCTCGCGTCGCGATTGCCGAGGGGGCGCATTTCCGCGGGAGCGTCGACATGCAGCGCAAGGGCGGGTCCGAAAAAGGGCCCAAGCAGGCGGCGTCGCAGGGGGCCGCGTCACAGCAACAGCCGCAACCAGCAGGCGCCCCGCAGCGCGTCGGGGCCTGACCACGTTACAGGGTTCACCGTTCGACCGCATTTGGGAGCGCGGCCCGGTTCGAAAACGCTGAGCGTTGAACGGAGAACGTGAGCCCCTCTTTCCGTCCGTGGGCCTGCTAGACCGCCTCGCCCCGCGTAAAAGCGAGACCGACGCCCCTGTACCGGGACCGTCGGCCCCCGCCGTCGATCCCGTCTTTGGCACCAAAGCGCTGCGTAAGTTTCTCTCCTGCCTGACGTCGCGCGAGTTGCCGGTGCTGATCGACGTCGGGCCGGTCGTCGGCAGCAACGTCACGTTTTTCGGGGAGCAGCTCGGCTGCAAGATTTTCGTCGAGGACATCTTCGCCGACGTCGATCGTCACGTCCGCGACGGCAAGCTCGCCGCGCTGCCTGCGTTTCTGAAGAAGCGCTTCCCACAAGGGAGCGGCGGCGTCGACGGCATCCTGTGTTGGGATCTCGTCGACTACCTCGATCGTCCGGCCGCGCAGGAGTTGGCCGCCGAGTTGACTCGCGTCCTCCGGCCCGAAGGCGCGCTGCTGGGATTCTTCGGGACGGCGCAGCCGCGCGACACCAGGTACACCAAGTTCATCATCGTCGACGAAATGAACTTGAAGCACCGCAGCTATCCCGCGGCGCGGGGACGTCAGGCGATCCTGCTCAACCGGGACATCATCCGGCTCTTTGCGGGGCTTCGCGTCACCGATTCATTTCTCCTCCAGAACAACCTGCGCGAGATCCTCTTCAGGAAGCCCGCCTAGCAGAATTGGAGAATCGCAGAATTGCAGGAAGGAAAGGCTCGAGGGAGTGCAATCCGGCAAATTTCGTTAAGCTACACGGATGGCCCGGCCGGTCATCGCCCTGCTCACCGACTTTGGCACGCGCGACCACTACGCCGGCACGATGAAAGGGGTCGCGCTGGGCATCTGTCCCGACGCGACGCTCGTCGACATCTCTCACGAGGTGCCGGCACACGACGTCGTCGGCGGCGCCCTCGAGCTGGCGGCCGCATATCGTTACTTTCCGGCCGGCACGATCTTCCTCGTCGTCGTGGATCCGGGCGTCGGCTCCACGCGCCGCGGCATCGCCGCGGAGGCGGGCGAGTACAAGTTCGTCGCGCCCGACAATGGGGTGCTCACCGCCGTGCTCGACGAGCATCCGCCGAAGCGCGTCGTCGAGCTGACCGAGCGACGGTACGCGCGCCCGACCGTGAGCCGGACCTTCGAGGGGCGCGATCGCTTCGCACCGGCGGCGGCCTGGCTGGCCAAAGGCATCGATCTCGCCGCGCTTGGCAGACCCGCCGGCGCCGTGCAACACGTCGCCATCCCGCAGCCACAAATCGGGACCGATCGGATCGAGGGGCAGGTCGTGCGCGTCGATCGATTCGGCAACCTGATAACCAACATCGATCGCAAGACGTTCGAGAAGCTGGCCGACGGTCCACTCGACATCCGGGCCGGAACACATCAGGTGTCGAGGGTCGTGTCCACATACGCGGATGCGTCGCCCGGCGACGTCTTCGCCCTCTTCGGCAGTACCGACCACCTCGAGATTGTGGCGAACGGCGCGAGCGCCGCCGCCGCACTCGATTTGGGTCGCGGCGCGTCCGTGCACGTCGCGCGCCGCGCGTGATAGGATTTGCCGCTTCTATTCGGTCGTGTAAGTCGCGTGGGTTGCGTAGGTAGGGCGCGCACGTCCTGACCTACCGGGCCTACCCAACCCACGCGACCCACGAGACCTACGAGACCTACGAGACCATGATTGATTTCAGCCTGTCGGAAGAACACCACCTCCTCGAGCAGTCGATCCGCGAATGGGGCGCGCGCGAGGTGACGCCGTTCATCAGGGAGAACGATCGCCGGCACCATTTCGATCGCGAGCGCATTCTCGGCGGGATGGCGGCGCTTGGCCTGCTCGGCATCTCGGTGCCGCAACAGTACGGAGGCGCCGGGATGGACTACATCTCTCTGGGTGTTGCGAGCGAGGAGCTCGAGTATCTGGACACGTCGCTTCGCGTGATCATGTCGGTGCATGCAGGCCTGAACTGCCTGTCGCTGCTCACGTGGGGCACCGAGGACCAGAAACGGCGCTATCTGGTGCCGCAGGCTCAGGGGAAGAAACTCTCCGGCTACGGCCTCACCGAGCCCGGCGCCGGCAGCGACGCCCGCGCCATCCAGACGACGGCGATCAAGAAGGGCGATCGATATGTGCTGAACGGCGAGAAAAGCTGGATCTCGCTGGCGGACGTCGCCGACAACTTCATGGTCATTGCGTGGACGGATCTCGAGAAAAAGAAGCAGGGCGATCCGTCCGGCATGACCGCCTTCATCGTCGAGCGCACGTTCAAGGGCTTTTCGAGCGGCCCGATGAAGGAGAAGTGGGGCATCCTCGCGGGCAACACCGGCTTCTTCAAGATGGACGATGTCGACGTGCCGGAAGAGAACGTGCTCGGCCGCGTCGGCGAGGGGTTCAAGATTGCGATGTTCGCGCTCGATCAGGGACGCTTCACCGTGGCTGCGGGCGCGACCGGGCTGATTCGCGCGTGCCGGGACGCCAGCGTGAAGTACGCGAAGGAGCGCAAGACCTTCGGCGTCGAGATCGGCCGGCACCAGCTCGTGAAGGAAATGATCGCGCAGATGGAGTCCGACTATCAGTCGGCGCGGCTCCTCTGGCTGCGGTCCGGATGGCTCAAGAACCACGGCATGCGGAACACGCGCGAGACCGGGCTCGCCAAGTGGTTCGCCACCGTGGCCTCCGAGCGCGCGGCAGGCGACGCGGTGCAGATTCACGGTGCGAACGGCTACTCGGACGAGTACCCGGTCGGCCGCTTCTACCGGAACTGCAAGGGCGCGGTCATCTACGAAGGCACGCGCGAGATTCACAAGGTGATGCAGGCGGACTACCTGCTCGGCTACCGGGTGGACCGGCCGACCCGTTGCGAGTTGCCAGCTTACAGTGAAATGACCAAGTCTAAAGTTTGAAGTCTGAAGTCAGACTTCCGACTTCGGACTTCAGACTTATATGGATTCAGATCTTTCGCTCGAGTTCTTGAGAGTGGTCGAACAGGCGGCCATCGCGTGCGCGCACACGATGGGGCAGGGCGATCGTCACAAATCCGACCAGGCCGCCGTCGAGGCGATGCGCCGGGTGATGGACACCGTGCCAATCGATGGCACCATCGTGATCGGCGAAGGGGAGCGCGACGAGGCGCCGATGCTCTATATCGGCGAGAAGGTCGGCATGGTCAACGCGAAGGACATCGCGGGAACGAGGCCCATCCGCTTCACCGAGGTCGACATCGCAGTCGATCCGCTCGAGGGAACGAACCTGTGCGCCACCGGGGCAGCCAACGCGATTGCGGTTCTTGCGGCGTCGAACCGGGGGGGATTGCTGCACGCTCCCGACCTCTACATGGAGAAGCTCGTCGTCGGTCCCAGCTCGAAGGGCATCGTGAGCCTGGACGCGCCGGTTCACGAAAACCTGAGGGCGATCGCCGGCTCTCTGGGCCGCCGCGTCGAGGACCTCGTGGTCGTCGTCCTCGATCGGGAACGTCATGAAAAGCTGATCGCCGACATCCGCGCCACGGGCGCCCGCATTCGATTGATCGGCGATGGCGATCTGTCAGCCGGGATCGCCGCCGCGGTCGTCGGCTCCGGCGTCCACGCGGTGATGGGCATCGGCGGCGCGCCCGAGGGCGTGCTCACCGCGGCCGCGATGCGCTGCTTGAACGGCGAGATCTTCGCGCGCCTGGTCGTCAGCAAGCCGGAGCACGAGGAACGCTGCCGCGCGATGGGCATCACCGATTTCAAGAAGGTGTACCGCTCGAAGGATCTCGCGCCAGGAGAGCAGATCATCTTCGCGGCGACCGGCGTCACCGACGGCGCGCTGATGCGCGGTGTCCGCTTCTTCGGCGACGGCATCCGCACCGGCTCGGTGATCATGCAGAACGAGCCGCACCAGATCCGCTTCATCGACAGCATTCACGTCGCGTCCGCGACCGACGTCAAGATACATTTCTGACGGACTCCACAATCCGCAATCGAATCCGGAATCCGCAATCCGCAACGCGCAAGACGAGTGACGCCTGGCGGCGCAACGTGTACGCCGTCACGGCGGCGAGCTTCCTGGGCTACACCGGCTTCACGCTGGTGATGCCGTTTCTTCCGCTCTTCATCGGCCAGCTCGGGGTGACCGACGTCGGTCGCATCGCCATGTGGACCGGTCTGAGCCTCGGCGTGACGCCGGGGCTCACGGCGCTGCTCGCGCCCGCGTGGGGGCGGCTGGGCGATCGCTACGGCCGCAAGATCATGGTGGAGCGATCGATGATCAGCTTCGTCGTGCTGATGGCGGCGATGGCCTTCGTGACGCGCGCGTGGCACGTGCTCGCGCTGCGCGCCGTGCAGGGGCTCTTCGCCGGATACGGATCGTTGTCGGTGGCGATGGCGGCGGAGTCGGCGCCGCGGGATCGCATGCCGTCGGCGATTGGCGCCGTGCAGACCGCCCAGCGGATCGGGCCGGCGGTCGGCCCGCTGATCGGCGGCGTGCTGGCGGGGCTCGCCGGCTTGCGTCGCGCGTTCGTCGCCACGGCCATGTTCTACGCCGCAGGGCTCGTGCTCGTCCACCTCATGTACGATGAGCGGGCGACGCATGCTCAACCCGCGGATGCACCCGAGACCGGCCGCGTGGGGTTGCGCAACGTCCTCGCGTTTCAGAACTTCATCCTGATGCTGGGCGTTATCTTCGGGCTGCAGTTCGTCGATCGCAGCTTCGGACCGGTGCTGCCGCTGTACGTGGAACAGGTGGGCGTGACGCACGCGCGCGTACCCCTCGTCTCCGGCGCGCTCTTCTCGATCATGGCGCTCACAGGCGCACTGGGTCACCACTTCTGCGGCAAACTGCTGAAGCGCTGCTCGAGCCGCATCGTCATCAGCGGCGGCGCAGCGCTCGCAGCCGCAGGCTCGGGTCTCCTCGGTCTGTCAGGGCACTTCTGGATCATGGGCGCCGCGGCGGTGCTGCTCGGCATCGGGATCGGCGCCGCAATGACCGCGTCCTTCAGTGCCGCCGGCTCCGTCATCCCTCCCGCGGCGCACGGTGCGGGCTTCGGCGTGCTCACGAGCGCGTCGCTGGTGGGGATGGCCAGCAGCCCGTTCGTCGCGGGGTGCCTCGGCGGCACCTCGATCCGGATCGTGTTCGCGGTCGACATCGCGATGATGGCGCTGCTCGCGGCGGTGGTGTATCGAACGATGACCGAAACGGTCCCTGGTCCTTAGTGCTTGGTTAACGGTCCCTGGTCCTTAGTGCTTGGTTCCTGGTCCGTCCCTGGTCCTTGGTCCGTCCCTGGTCCTTGGTCCGTCCCTGGTCCAACGTCCGTCCTTGGGTCCCGTGTCCCGTCCCTGCGCCCCGGTTCCCAGGTCGTCCGGGGTCCCAGGCCGCCCACGGACCAAGGACGAAGGCCCGAGGACGGACCAAGTACCAAGCACCAAGCACCAGGGACCATCGATAATGTCCCGATGCGCCGTGTCTCAGTGGATCCGCAGTCACCGCAGCGCGATGCGATTCAGGAAGCCGCCAAATGGATTCTGGCCGGCGGCATCGTGGCGCTACCGACCGATACGCTGTACGGCCTCGCCGCCGATCCGTGTTCCGCCGAGGCCGTCGCGCGCGTCTTCGCGGTGAAGGGACGCGTCGCCGAACGGGCGCTGCCGCTCATCGCCGCCGATGCGACACAAGTCGCGACGCATCTGGGCCGGCTGCCCGCAAGGGCGCACTCTCTCGCGGAACGATTCTGGCCGGGACCGTTGACGCTGCTTGTGGCGGCGCCGCCCGGTCTGGCACGAGCCGTCACCGGCGGGACCGGCAAAGTCGGCGTGCGCGTGCCACGGGATCATGTCGCGCGGGAAATCTGCCGGGCGTGCGGCCGCCCGATCACGGCGACCAGCGCGAACGTGAGCGGAGAGCCGGCGACCTCGGATCCCGATTGCGTTGAGCGGACACTCGGCGATCGGATCGATTTGTTGATCGACGCCGGACCGACGCCGGGAGGCGCCGCGTCGACGATCGTCGACGTGGCGGGCGCCGAGCCGGTGCTGGTGCGCGGCGGCGCCATTTCGTGGGATGAGATTCAGGCATGGCTGGACAGCGATTACCGGGAACATCGGGCCGGCCGGGCGTAGCCCGACGGGAGCGGGCCGCGCTGGTCGGCCTGATTGCCGGCCGTGCCCGGCGGCTCGACGCGGATCGATCGCTCGACGAGCTCGCCGGCCTCGCGCAGGCGGCGGGGGGCGACATCGTGCTGCGCGTGCTGCAGGAGCGGCCGAAGCCGGATCCGTCGACTTTTCTGGGCGCCGGCAAGATTCAGATGCTCGCGGCGTCGGCCGCCGAGACCGACGTCGACGTGGTCATCTTCGACAACGAGCTGACGCCGGCGCAGCTCCGGCAGGTCGAAGAAAAAGTCGGCCGCAAGGTCGTCGACCGGACTCAGCTCATCCTCGATATCTTCGCGCGCCGCGCCCGGACGCGCGAGGGCAAGCTGCAGGTGGAGCTGGCACAGCTGAAATATCTGCTGCCGCGCCTCGTCGGCGCCAGCACGGCGCTGTCGCGGCTCGGCGGCGGCATCGGCACACGCGGGCCCGGCGAAACCAAGCTCGAAACCGACCGCCGGCGCATTCGCACGCGCATTCACGCCGTCTCGGAGGATATCGAGCACGTCCGGAAGCGCCGCGCCCAGTCGCGCGAGCGCCGGCACAAGGCTTCGGTGCCCACGGTGGCGCTCGTCGGCTACACCAACGCGGGCAAGACGACGCTCTTCAACGTGCTGACGCGCGCCGACGCGGAGGCCTCGGACGCGCTCTTCGTGACGCTGGATCCGCTCATCCGACCGGTGCGCCTTCCCGACAGCCGGGAACTGCTCGTCGCCGACACGGTCGGCTTCATCGATCGGCTGCCGCACGCGCTGGTGGCGGCATTTCGGGCGACGCTCGAGGAGACCGTTGACGCCGACCTTGCGCTGCACATCATTGACGCCGCCGCTCCGGATCGCGACCGACGGATGAGCGCCGTCCGTCAAGTGCTCGAGGAGGTCGGCGCCGTCAACCTTCCGCTCCTCGACGTCTACAACAAGTGCGACGCGCTGACCTTCGACGAGCGGCGCCGCCTGCAGGATCAGGACCCGTCTGCGCTGTGCGTCTCGGCGCTCAACGGCCAGGGAATTGACGAGCTGGTCGAAACCATGACGTCCCGCCTGGCGCTCGACGTTCAACGGGTGACGTTGACGTTCGACCCTGACAGCGCCTCTGATCGCGATCGGATCGCCCGCGTCTACCGCCATGCCCGCGTCGCGCTGCACGAAACGCGTGACGGACAGGTGTCGATCGTGGCGGACGTGCCGCGCCGGCTTCTCGGTCGTCTCGGCCATGTTTAGTCCCTGGTTCCCGGTCCTTCGTGCCTGGTCCGTCCAGGGTCCTTTGTGCGCTGATCAAGGAACAGGCACAAGAACGGACCGTGGACTTGGAACGGACCAAGGACCAAGGACCAAGGAGGGACCAAGGACCAAGGACGGATCAAGCACCAAGCACCAAGAACAAAG
>QHWJ01000051.1 GCA_003222535.1 Acidobacteriota bacterium
CGCAGCGACTCTCGCTCAGATTCTACGGCTCTGCTCGGGGCTGCGGTCTGATACAGAACTGTGGCCCGCCACCATCGACCGCTCCGCGAATTATGCCGCCACGTCACGTCGCAGCGTCTATGCGATTTGGCGCATGCGAACTCGCGCTGCACGAAGGTCTTTTGCCCGCGCCCCTCGGTACACCACCAGGCGCACTGAGACGTTCTCGGCCACAACGGCTCGCATCTCAGGTGCCCGTTTTGAACAGTGATAGCGAGAGGAGAGCGCCTGCTCCTCAGCATCGAGCATCGGGCCGCGCCGTCGCAGAGCGGGCTGTCCCTTGCGCTGGGCGGTGGCAACGACGCGCTCGCCTTGGCGATCGGCGATGCTCCGCCCGTCCGCCACGCGCCGCCGCCCTCGCCACGCAACAAGATCGAGGACGTGCTGGCCCACACCAATCAGCCCGTCACGGTGGCGGAGCTCAGGCAGGCGTGCCGAATGCGGACCACCCATGTGTGTCAAGCGTGCTCACGCTCACGCGCCGCCTTCACCGGCTTCGAATCGCGCAGCCCGTAGCCGCGAACCCGGACGAAATAGTTCGCGGCCGGCAGAACGGGGATGCAAAGCGGTCGCCCCTGATGCTGCCGGCATCGACCGGAACGCCGCCGGTCTGCGCCCTCGTCGAAATACCCAAGGCTGCGAATGCGCAGGCCACGAAGCCCACGATCGGCACTCGCATCTTTCGAATCATGTGTCGCCTCAAACGATCGACGGGCCGCCCGCGAACATGTCATGAGCCTCCGAGGCCCGGCTCAGAAGCGCATCTGAAGACCAAACCGCACGTTCAGCCCGCGCTGGATCGACGCAGGCCTCAGCCAGTTTGCGCCGTAATTCTGAGTGACCGCGTTGATGCTCCTGATGTTGAACAGATTCTCAAACTCCGCCAGCGCCGTCGTCCGCAGTTTTCCGACCGTCATCGTCTTGGAGAATCGAACGTCGACGATCTTGTAGTACTGCTGGAAGATCTTGTTCGGTTCGAGCAGGTTCACGTTGATCGATCCCGTGCTGGTCTGCCCGCCCGTGATCGTCCGGCCGGCATTGGCGGCGTTCACCACGTAGTTCGCGGCGAAGTAGGGCGGAACGACGAACAGGCCGGCGCCCGGTGCGTCGTAGAGCTGGAAGTTGCCGCTGATCATCACTTCGTACGGCAGCGGCACCCCGCCCGACAGCTTGAAGATGTGGCGGAACGGAGTCGTCGTGTCACAGAAGCGCAGGTTGTTCGGGTTTTCCTGATCGCAGTCGTTGGTATGCTGCTTTCCCGAGGTCAGGCTGACCATCGCAAACCCACGCTTCGGCAGCTGGAAGTTGACCGATTCCTCGAACCCGTCGTACGTCCGGAAATTGTTCGGTGCCTGGATGAGCATGTTCTGCTTCACGCCAACCTTGGCCGGGGTCAGATTGTAGAGAGTGATCGCCTCGCCGCCGCCGTTGGCCAACCGTGGGTCCGCCGGTCCGATAAAGGTGAACGGGATCCAGTCGGCGGCCGTCGTCGCCAGATTGTCCGTGTACGCCAGATCGAAATACCGGCGGTGGTAATAACCCGCGCTCACCGATACGCGCGGGAAGAGCTCGTGCTGCCCGGTCAGCTCGTAGGTCCAGTTCTTGTCGCGAACGAGGTTCGGATCCAGCCGGTCGATCCCCTCGAGCGTCCCGAACCTTGCGTTGGTCGGCGGTCCGATCTCCGCGTACTGCGGCGTTCCATCGGTGTTGATCACGCGTCCGTCGCGATTCAAGTCGGTCCAGGATCGCGTATCGGTCTGCTGGAAGATCGGGTTGAACTGCGAAGTACGAGAGAGGGCGTGTCCGGCGACGAACCGGCCGGCGAACGCCTTGACGGCCGTTTTGCCGGTGCCGAAGACGTCCCAGGCGACGCCGGTCCGGGTTGCCCAATCGTTCCAGTTGGGCGTGTCCTTCATCTCGTCGATCGAGACCGCGGGGGTGAAGTAAGAAGCGGGATTCGTCTGCGCCGGAACGCCGGCGTTGAAGTGATCCCAGCGGACGCCGAGATTGATCGTAAATCGCCCGAGCCGCCACTGGTCCTGCGCAAACACGCCGCCGTCGAAATGGATTGCCTGGAGATTGCTCGACGGACCATTCGTGACGGTGACGAGATACGGAGCGCCGTTCAGCGTGTAGCGAATCGACATGTCGCCGTTGAACGGGTTCGCCTGTAAGGCCGTGGCCCAGCGATCCGTGAACCCGACCTTGAGGCCGTGCGAACCGGTGACGTACGCGACCGCCGCCTTCGCTTCCTGCTTCTTCTCCGTGTTGCTATAGCTCAAATAGTGGTTCTCCTCGATGGTTCCCCGCAGAAGATCCCATTTGGCCATCGCGTACGGCGTATTCTCCGGCTGAAACAGGACCTGGAAGTCACCGCGCTGGTACGAGTAGCCACCCTCGATCAGCAGGCGATTCGTGATCGGCGCGGTGTACTTCACCTGCGCAAGCCAGGCGGGATACAGCGGAAGACGCCACGAGGCTTCCGGCGACGCTTTCGCGCCCGACGTAATGTAATTGCCGCGCAGACCGAGCGACCGCGTGTTGTCGAAGCTGTATCGCAGCTTCTGCTTGCTGCTCAGCTGATGCGTCACGCGGATCGTCTCGGACCAGTTCAGCACCGCCCCTGTGTCGGCCTGGCACAGGTTGTCGGGGGCACGGTTGCGGCAATTCTCCGGCGTCGAGGGCTCGTCCGGCTTGAAATAGACATCAAGGATCTGACTGTTGCTCCTGTTTCCGCTCACCGACCCGAAGTACCAGAGCTTGTTTTCCTTGATCGGGCCGCCGATGACGGGATTGAAGTCGAAGAAGAACAACTGCGGCGCATATTTCAGGTTCGTCGGCGGATTCTGCAGATCGCCAAGGTTGTTCCGCTCGAAGTGCTGATTGCTGCCGTATGCGATCCCCTCGACGTGAACCTGGTTGCCGCCTTCCTTGGGGATCAGGTTCATCCGCACGCCGCTGAACTCGTACTCGGCGCCCTGCGAATCGGTGCTGTAGACGAGTTCCTCGATCGCTGCTTCCTGCGTCTGGGTGACGCTGCCGACGCCGAGCTGTCCGGTGCCGCGCCCCACCAGATGCTGACCCGACTTGAACCCGTCGACCATCGTGTGGCTGTCCTGGGAATCGGAACCATGGGCGACCGCCCCGGTGTTGCCGCCGGGAATCACCACGCCGGGGATCAGTGCGGCCCGACCCTTGACGGTTCGCGAGCCCGGCAGGACCTCGATCTGCTCCTTGGTGAGCACCGCTTCCCTGACCGTGTTCTTGACGTCCACGACCGGTGACGCGCCGGAGACCGTCACGGTCTCCTGGAGGTTGCCGACTTTCAGGTCGGCGTTGACCTGCGCGTCAAACGTACCGCCCAGGACGATGCCGTCGCGCCGGACGGTTGCAAAGCCCGTCAGCGAGAAGGTCACCGCATACGGGCCGGGCCGCAGGTCGACAATGCTGTAGCGACCCGCGCTGTCGGTGATGACGGAGCGGGTCCTCTCGATCAGGGCCGGGCTCGACACTTCCACGGTCACGCCGGGCAGCACGCCTCCCGATGTGTCCTGTACCAGTCCCGAGATGCTGGCCTGCGCAGCCGCGAGTCTAGGTAAGGCGACGACGGCGAAGCCGATGACGAGAGTCCTGGAGAGGAGTCGACACATCTGCGCCCTCCTTGCCCGATCGCTGGTTCGTGCCTCCGTTCCGTTGGTGTCCGTGTTCGGTTCAGAACCGGGCCTGGATCGCGATTCGCAGGAGCCGGGGCTGCAGGATCGACGTCGGCTGTCCGAGCGACGGTCCAATCGTGTTGTTCTGGCTCTTGATGTAGCTCGAATTGGTGAGGTTGAACAGATCGAACTGCCCGGAGTACTGCACTTTCCGGATCCGGAAAATCTTTCGCACGCCGAAATCGAGCTGGTTCTGGCGCGCGTAGTAAGCCGTGCCGGGCGCGACGAGATCGACAAGGTAGCTGGCCGGCGTCAGGCTCGGAATGACCAGCGCGCCAGGCGTGCACGGCCCTTGGCAGTCGGCCGCGTACCTCGTCGTCCTGCTGATGTTCCAGCGGGTCGGCAGCGGCGCGCCCGGGTAGCTCTGGAACGCCGCGTTCAACTGCACGTCAGACCACGGCAGCGTGTAGCTGCCCGCCGCCTTCAGCTCGTGCAGGAACGGAATGTCGAGCGCGCTCTGATCGCAGAAGTGATAATCCGACTTCGGCTGGGCCGCGTTCTGGCCGAGGCTGGTGTACAGCGTGTTAGGAAGATTCGACCAGTTCTCGAGCTCGTCGCAATGGACGAGAATGCGCCGGTCGAACGTCCATCCGCCGAACGCGGAGCCCCTGCCGAACCGCGCCGTGGCGCCGATCTCGACGCCGTTGTAGGTCTGGCGCCGCAGATCCGCATTCGTCGAGTTCGTGTCCACGCGATCGAGCAGGCCGTTCTTGGCTGAGCTGAGGTTGTACACCGGAATCACCGAGCCATCGACTGGGCTGACGATGTTGACGACCGTGTAGTCGCTGCGCGAGAACTGCGTCGGGGTGGTCGCGACCATGTTGTGAACGCCCCGGCGATAGTACGCGGCGTTCACCGAGACGCCGCGCAGCAACTGGTGCTGCACCGACGCGCTGTACTCGAGATCGTATTCGCGCTTGATGTCCGGATCGGGCCGCCGCTGCAGCAGCGGCTGGCCGAACGCGACGTTGTTGCTCGCGCCGATTTCGTTGTCTTCGGCGAGATTGTTGCTGTTCAAATCGCTCCAGGTCCGCGTGTCCGACTGCAGCTGCAGCGGGTTGTAGCGCTGTGCGAAGCCAAGCGTCTGGCCCGCCACGTACTTGTTGAATGTCGCTTTGATCGCCGTCGTGGCGTTGCCGAATGGATCGTAGGAGAATCCCAGCCGCGGCGAGATGTCTCGCCAATTCGGCATCCCGCCGGTCTGGGGGAACGAGCGTGCAGGGACGAACCGGCCGGCGGACAGATCCTGCTGCGAAATCTCGCCATTGAAGTAGTCGAAGCGGACGCCGAGGTTCAGCGTGACGTGCTTCAGCGTCCACGCGTCCTGCGCGTACAGGCCGAGGTCCGCGTTCAGATGCTCGTGCGATTGGACTGGTGTGTTGTAGACGCGCACGGAATCCGGTACGCCGTTCCGATACAGCTGCACAATATCGGCGTTGATGTCGCGATCGATGACGTAGTCGCCGAATCCCCATTGGAGGCCCGCCCTCAAGGCGTGGCTGCCGGTCACGTACGAGGCGGTGGCGGTCGCGTTGTATTTCTTGGGGTCGATTCCCTGCGTCGGTGCCGGAACGCCGTCATAGATCGTGCCGCGCAGCAGGTCCTGCTTGCCAACCGTCGTGAACCACGCCGGCGTGCCGCGATCCTTGCCGACGCCCGGTTGGTACAGAATCGTGACGTACTCGACGTTGGTTGAATAGCCCGCTTCGAACAGCAGGCGGCTCGTCACCGGCGACGTCCACTTGGCCTGCCCGGTGTAGTAGAGCGCGTGGTGCGGATCGCGGCGGTACGCAGCGGTTTCCGGCTCGTAGTTCGACCCCATCTCGTAGCTTTTCCACTTCGGATAGCGGTCGTGATACACGGTGAATTTGTTGCGGGGCGAAATTTGCCAGGTGAGCCGGACCATCTGGTTCTGGACCCACTGTTCCTGCCGGCCCTGCGATCCATCCTTGAACTTCGTGTTCGCCACGAAGTCGTTCGACGCAATCCGCCGCCAGGTCGCGAAGAACCACAGCTTGTCCTTCTTGATCGGCCCGCCGAGGCCGACGTTGAAGTCGGCGATCAGGTCCACGCGGTTGCCGTTGACGAGTCCGCGCGCGCGCAGTTCGTCGGTGACGTTGTCCGCCTGCCACTTCCCGGAACTGCCGCCGGCGAAGAGCGACCCGCTGAACCGGTTGCCCCCCTCCCGCGGAATCATGTTGATCCGGACGCCGCCGGTCGCGACGTCGGCGCCGGCGCCGCTCGTCTGGTACGTCACTTCGGAGTTCGCGGCGTCGCTGAAATACGCCTGCACTTCGCCGTCGTTCATCAGGCTGTTGATTGACATGCCGTCAACCTGCAGCGCCGTGTCGGTGCGGCGCGAACCATGCGAGATCATGTAGATCTGCTCGATCTGCTGGTTGCCGCCGACGTCGGTGTTGGTCATCCGCACGCCGGGCAGCAGCGCCGCCACGCCCGAGTAGTTGCGCGCCGTCGGCAGCGAGTCGAGCTGCTCGCGCGAGATGACGTGCGTTCGCTGCGTGTTCTGCACGTCGACGAGCGGCGAGTCGCCGGTCACCGTCACCGACTCTTCGAGCGCGCCGACCCGCAGCTCGGCGTTGATCGTCGCCGTGAAGTTGCCGGGTAGATCAATCCCTTCACGCTTCAACGTGTTGAAGCCGTTCAATGAGAAGGTCACTGTGTAAGTGCCGGGCCGCAGATCGACGATCGTGTAGCGCCCCTGATCGTCCGTGACGGCGCTTCGCACCTTTTCGATCAGAACCGGGCTTGCCGCTTCGACCGCCACGCCCGGCAGCACCCCGCCCGTTGTATCCCGAACGAGCCCGCTGATGGCGCTCTGCGCATAGCCGACCGAGGGTGCGAGCAGCACTGCAAGAAGCACTAGCCCGAATCGCGCGCGAGCGACTGAACGCGTCATGACTCCTCCTTGTTCGCCACCCGTCCCACAGACGGCACCGGCCGGAGGCTAACAGCAGCCCTCGGGGAGCGTCAACTACAAAAGGAAGTGAGTGCGTGCGCGCGTCGACCGTTGTAGTAGCGCTGGAAATCGAGGAGCTTCACCTCCAGATCCGCGGCCGTCCAGAAGAGGGTACGGTCCAGGCACTCGCGCCGAACGGTACCGATCAGCCGCATTCAGGGATCTGCGTAGCAGCGGCGGTGGCCGACTGCGAGTCGACATCGGGGGCCGAGCATTGGACTACGTGCGGCCTTCGATGGATCAGAAAACTCTCCGACAGAGTGCTCGGGCAGCCACATGGGCGGGTTCGTCGGTGGCGCGCTCGTCGCGCTGCGCGGATACGCGACCCTCTACTTGCGCTCCCGGCCCGTGAGCTTCAGGAACGTCTGGTTCTCGTGGCAGACGAATTCGATCATCTCCGAGCCGTCAGCCACAATCCGCTCCACGACTCTGACGGTAAACGGCTCGGTGTACGCCTTCGGGTCGTCGACCGTGAGTTCGATATCCAGCAGGCCGTAGTTCACACGCCGGAATCGCTCGGTGAGCTTCATCGCCTCCGTGTACGGGCTGCCTCGATGATCGAGCCATCCCGCCCCGAGGTAGCTGCTGGGCAGGCCGGCGGCATTCACGTTGTTCGGGTCGACGCCGTGGAAATTGTTCGACTCAACCACCAGCGTATCGCCGTCCCATCGTCCAACGGAGTATCCGTGCCAGTACGGCACGACCTGTCCCGGCGGCGGAAGCGAGCGGCCGTCCAGATAGACCTTTCGCAGGCCGTAATTCGACTCGGAGATGTAGACGAGCTGCCGCGGCGTCTGGATGATCTCGAACGGCTGCGGATCGATGTGGTACTGAAGCGGCCCTTGCGGCAGGCACAAGCCATCCGGATCGTTCAGTCCCTCTTCGGCGAAGCGCTTCTTCTGAAGCTGCGCCGCCCAGGGCTGGAAGGGCAGTCCGTCCTTGAATCCAGCCCCCGCGTTGCCGCCTCTGACAAGCGGCGGCCGGCCGGCTGCGGCGCCGTTCGGCCCGGGATCGTCGGATCGCATCCAGAGACCGGAGAAGTCGGGCTTGCCGTCGGCTGTCCGCGGCGCCGGAGCGGCGAGATTCGGCTTGCCGTCAGGCGCTCTCGGAACGCCCTTTAGCGGGTGCAGCGGCCACTGCGCGGATAACGCCGGCGACATGGCCGCCACGATCGTTGCCAG
>QHWJ01000052.1 GCA_003222535.1 Acidobacteriota bacterium
CTCGGGCTCGACGGCCGGACGGGCCAGGAGATCGACTTCGCGAACTCGCGGCCGGGCACCGGCACCACGATCAATCTCGATGCGCGCCTCAACCCGACCAACCACCTGACCGTGTCGTTCGTCCAGAATCAGCGGTGGGTGAACGTCGACGCCGCGGAGGGAGAGCGCCGTCGCCTGTTCATTGCGCGCGTCTCGCGCATCCGCGGCACGTACACGTTCACGTCGCGCCTGTTCGTCCGCGGCATTGCGCAATATGTGTCGACCGATCGCGATCCGGGCCTGTACACGGCCGCCACGACGGCGAGGTCGGGCACGCTCAGCGGGCAGGCGCTGATCTCGTACAAGCTGAATTGGCAGTCGGTGATGTTCATCGGCTATGGTGACGACCGCGAGCTGACGGAGCGCGACCGGCTCGAAAAGCTCGACCGCCAGTTCTTCGTCAAGCTCTCCTACGCGCTGCAGCGGTAACGACGATCAACCCGCATCACGAAGCCAGCAAACACATCGCCACGACGCGAGAGACGTGTTGACACGGATTTACACAACTTGTATAAGTATGTGGGAATGACGCGCGGCGCACCGGGCGCTCACGCAGGCGCGCGAAAAGAACCCACCCACGACGGCAGGCGCGACGGCGAACCAGGACGCCGGCGAATTCGGCTGTCCCCGTCGCGGCGCTGTGCGCAACGGCCCTCTGCGGCGAACGGAGCACCCGATGACGACAGACGACTATCGGCGCGCGCTCGAGACCGCCATTCGCGAGTACGAGGCGCTCGGCCAGCAGCGGCAGGACATCGACAAGCGGCTCGCCGAAGTGGCGCAGACGATTGGCACGCTTTCGCGTCTGTGCGGCCTGGTGCCGACTGTGCCGATCGGGCTCACCGACGCCTGCCGCCTCGTCGTCCGCGGCGCGGGCGTGCCGGTCACTCCAGCCGACGTGCGCGAGCGGCTCAAAGCGATCGGCTTCGATCTGTCGAAGTACGTGAACGACCTCGCCGCGATTCACACGATCCTGAAGCGGCTGAACGAGTCCGGCGAGCTGCGGTTCATTCCGCGCGGGAACCAGCTCGGGAAGCACGCTTACTTGTGGCATCGCGGGCCTCACGTGGTGGCGCTCGGGCCGGACATCGCGGCGTTCATGCGCGACGCGTCGCTCGAACGCGAGGCGATGCGCGCGACCGAAGAGCCGGCGCCGCCGCCGTCGAGGATCCGCAGAGTCTCCAGACCAACGAAGACGACGAAACCATGATCGATCTGGACCTGCGCCGCCGCTTCTATGCCGAGGAACTGGAAGCCGTCTGCAAGCTGCGATCGCCGGCGCTCGTCGATGCGTTTGCGATGGTGCCGCGCGAGCGGTTCCTGCGGCCCGGCGGCCGAAACCGAGTTGTCCGTACGAGTGTTGACCATGGTCGCCATCTACTCCGCGGTCGGTTTGCGCGACGACGAGCTGAACGACCGCCTCGGCAAGGCGATGGCCGGCGGCCCGATGCAATGGCTGGCGATCAAGCGGCTGCGGCGCGACGCGCACGAGCCCGCCGCGTCGTGCTGGCTGCACGGGCCCTCGTTCTGCTTCTCGACCTGAGCGAGACGCTCATCCTTCGACTATCGCCCGAGCGACGTTCTTACGCTGGCCACGAAAGACACGAAAAACGCGAAAGACACGAAACCGAATGATCTTTTTCGTGGTTTTTCGTGGTTTTCGTGTATTTCGAGCTTTCGTGGTCTGGTTCTGAGGTTCAGGATGAGCGACGAGTCGAAGGACCGCTCGAGAATCTGACGTATGTGACAATGAGCGGATGCCGCATCTTTTCGATCCGCTGCCGATCCGTTCGCTGACGCTCACCAATCGCATTGTCGTCTCGCCGATGTGCGAGTACTCGAGCGTGGACGGGTTTTCGAACGACTGGCACGTCGTTCACCTCGGCAGCCGCGCGGTCGGCGGGGCGGCGCTGGTGATGACCGAGGCCACCGCGGTGATGGCTGCCGGCCGGATCAGCCCGCAGGATCTCGGCATCTACGACCACGGACACGTCGGCGGCCTGGCGCGCATCGTCCACTTTATTCACTCGCAGCGAACGTTCGCCGGGATTCAGCTTGCGCACGCCGGACGGAAGGGCAGCACCCTGCGTCCGTGGGAAGGGGACCCCGCTCAGCGGGCGATCTCATATGCGAATGGAGGCTGGGAGCCGGTCGGTCCGACCGCCGAGCCGTTCGCCGACGGTTACCCCGTGCCGCGCGCGCTCGATGCACCGGAGATCGCCGCCATCGTGGACGCGTTTCGCGACGCGGCACGTCGCGCGCTCGACGCCGGCTTCGACATCGTCGAAGTGCACGCGGCGCACGGTTACCTGCTTCACGAGTTCTGCTCGCCGCTGGTGAACACGCGCACCGACGAGTACGGCGGGTCGTACGACAACCGCGTCCGGCTGTGTCTCGAGGTGGTGGATGCGGTCCGCGGGGTGTGGCCCGGCCGGCTGCCGGTGTTCGTCAGGATCTCGGCGACCGACTGGAAGGAAGGCGGCTGGGATATCGAACAGGCGGTGGAGCTTTCACGGCGGCTGCGCGATCACGGCGTGGATCTCGTGGACTGCTCCTCGGGTGGCGCCGTGCATGACGCGAGAGTCGCGCTCGGCCCCGGCTATCAGGTGCCGTTCGCCGAGCGCATCCGCCTCGACGCACGTATTGCGACGGGCGCCGTCGGTTTGATTACGGAGGCTGCCCAGGCGGACGGGATCATCCGGGACGGTCGAGCCGATTGCGTGCTCATCGCGAGAGAGCTGCTGCGCGATCCGTACTGGCCACTGCACGCGGCGCAGCAGCTCGGACACGGCGTTCCATGGCCGCCGCAGTACCTGCGCGCGGCGCCTCCAGGAACCCTCGCTCGGTGAGAGTCGCTGGTTCTTGGTGCTTAGTGGCCCGCCGCCTAATTACGGCTGCATTCGGCCGCCGATGCATCCCGCCCCGCGGCGTTGCTCGTCGGTCGAATACTCCCGGTATTGTCCCTCCTCGCGCCTTGCGGGGCGGGCGCCTCGGCGCCCTCGGTGCTTCGCCGTAATTACGCGACGGACCACTTAGTCCGTTGTCCGTCCGTAGTCCTCGGTCCGTCCATGGTCCTTGCTGCGCACCAAGGACCAAGAACGGACCAAGGACCAAGAACTGAGCACCAGGGACTCGTTATGATGCTCCCGTGCGCGCGCTGCTCGTCGAAGACGACACCACCATCGCGGACTTCGTGGTCCGTGGTCTGCGCGAGGCGGGGTTGGTGGTGGATCATGCGGTCGACGGCGAGGCGGGGCTGACGGCGGCGACGACGCAGCCGTACGACGTCGCGATCGTGGACCTGATGCTCCCGAAGCGTGACGGCTTGTCGCTGATCGAAGGGCTGCGCCGGCGGGGCGTGACGACGCCGGTTCTGATCCTCAGCGCACGGCGCTCCGTCGACGACCGCGTCCGCGGGCTGCAGACCGGCGGCGACGACTACCTCACCAAGCCGTTTGCGTTCGCCGAGCTGCTCGCCCGGGTGCAGGCGCTCATCCGCCGCGCGACGCGCACGCCCGAGCCGACGACGCTGACGGTCGAGGATGTGACGCTGGATCTGCTGTCCCGCCGCGTCACCCGCGCCGGCAAGCCGATCGACCTGCGCCCCCGCGAGTTCACGCTGCTCGAATACCTCATGCGCAACCAGGGCAACGTCGTCTCGAAGACGATGATCCTGTCGCACGTGTGGGAGTACAACTTCGACCCGCAGACCAACATCGTCGACGTGCTGGTGAGCCGGCTGCGCGAGAAGATCGATCGGCCGTTCGAGAAAAAGCTGCTGCACACGGTGCGAGGCGTGGGCTATGTCCTCCGGCCCTGAGAACAAAGGCAACGAGGGTCCATCCGTCCCGGCGTTCACACGGACCTTCGGCCTGCGGTTGGCGTTGTGGTACGCGACCCTGTTCGTCTCGGGGGCCATCGCGATCGTCTTCGTCACCTACTACCTGACCGCGACGTCGCTGGCGCAGCGCGATCAGCAGATCATCAAAGGCAAGCTCGGGGACTACGCGGCGGCATACTCGAGAGGCGGCGTGCGCGTCCTCGCGGCAACGGTCCGCGCCGAGCAGCAGGCGGCGCCGGAGCGGCTGTTCGTGCGCGTGGTGGATCGGGGCGTCGAATCGGTCGTCCTGAGCAATCCGGAAGGGTGGGATCCTTCCAAGCTCGAGACCGTGACGGCCCGCCTTGCCGACGGGACGCTCGTGCAGGTGGGGAAGAGCACCGAGGCGCGTGAAGATCTGCTCGCGAGATTCCGCGCCGTGCTCGGCGTCGTCACGTTGTTGATCGTGATTGTCGCGCTCACCGGCGGATGGCTCGCCACGCAATCGGCGCTGTTTCCGATCCGGCGTCTGGCGCTGGCGGTGCAGCGCATCATCCGCACGGGACGGACCGACGCGCGGGTGCCGCTCGACGGCTCCGGCGACGCCATCGACGAGCTGACGTCGCTGTTCAACACGATGCTCGACAAGATCGAGGGGCTCGTCACCGCGATGCGCGGCGCGCTCGACAACGTCTCGCACGACCTGCGCACGCCGTTGACCCGGCTGCGGGGGACCGCGGAAATGGCCCTTGCGTCGCCGCCGCCGGGCGGACCCGACCAGGTCGCCGACCGCTATCGCGAGGCGCTTGCCGACTGCGTTGAGGAGTCCGATCGCGTGCTGGTGATGCTCGACACGCTGATGGACATCTCGGAAGCGGAAAGCGGCACGATGCAACTGCAGCGGGAACCGGTGGCCCTCGCGGAAGTCGCCGCGCGCGGTGGATCTCTATCGCGACGTCGCGGAGGCAAAGGGCGTCGTGCTGCACGCCGGGGGACTTGTTCCAGCCTCCGCCGGGGCGCCGGACGGCGCGGTCGTGGTGATCGCTGATCGCACACGCCTCGAACAGGTGGCGGCGAACCTCATCGACAACGCCGTCAAGTACACACCGTCCGGCGGCCGCGCGGACGTCGAGGTGCGCCGGGAAGGGGAGGCGGCGATTCTCCGCGTTCGCGACACCGGCCCCGGGATTCCCGCCGACGAGCTGTCGCGAATCTTCGACCGCCTGTTTCGCGGTGACACCAGCCGCGCCGAGCGCGGCCTCGGTCTCGGCCTCAGCCTGGTCAAAGCAGTGGTCGAGGCCCATGGAGGGACGGTGAACGTCGTCAGCGAGCCGGGGCGTGGGTCGGTGTTCTCGGTGTCGCTGCCGCTCGGCTGAAGCCTTCGCGCTCCAATGGTGCCAACGTCTTCGCGCTCCAACGGGCTTGGAGCGCGAGTCCCAGTCCCCAGTCCCCAGTCCCCGTCTTACACCGATGTAATACTCCTGTAACGGCCCCGCAAGGCAGTCCCCCGTCTAACTTTCGTAGACTGGATCTCGAACAGCGAAAGGATGAAGACCGATATGGACACACGTTACAACCCCACGCAGCGGGCCTCGCGCACGGCATTGGCGGTGCTTGCGGCTGCAGTGCTGGTGACAGGCGCCGCATGGCACCAGGTGACTGCGCAGAGCGCCACCCCGAAGGCCGCGGCCACGGTCACGACTCCGATAACACACGCTATCGCCGGCGGACGCGACTCCTACGCCGACGTCGTCAGCGCGGCCGCGCCGGCCGTCGTCACGATTCACGCGCAGGGCAAAGCCAGGGTGTCGCCCACGCAGTTCGACGGGCAGGGCCCGGAAGATCTGATGCGCCGCTTCTTCGGCGATCAGTTCGGCCAGCGCGGACAGCGCGGACCCCGTCAGTTCGCGCCACGCCAGCGGGCGCTCGGCTCGGGCGTGATCATCACGACCGACGGCTACATCCTCACCAACAACCACGTGGTCGACGGGGCGGATGAGATCAAGGTGGAGTTGACCGACGACCGGTCGTTCTCCGCGAAGCTCGTCGGCAGCGACAAGCCGAGCGATCTCGCGCTGCTGAAAGTGAATGCGTCGAACCTCCATCCCATCGCGCTCGGGAACTCCGAGGCGGTGAAGGTCGGCGACATCGTGCTCGCGGTCGGCAACCCGCTCGGCGTGGGGCAGACCGTGACGATGGGGATCATCAGCGCGAAGGGGCGGTCCACGAGCGTCGGCGAGGGCGGCTACGAGGACTTCCTGCAAACCGATGCGCCGATCAACCACGGCAACTCGGGCGGCGCGCTGGTCAACACCAGAGGCGAGCTCGTCGGCATCAACTCGCAGATCCTGTCGAACTCCGACGGCAACATCGGGATCGGCTTCGCGATTCCCGTGAACATGGCGAAGAACGTCATGGAGCAGCTCCGGACCAAGGGCAAGGTCACGCGGGCGCAGCTCGGCGTCACCGTGCAGGGCGTCACGTCGGAAATGGCGGAGAGCCTCGGGCTGAAGCAGCCCACGGGCGCGATCGTCGGCTCCGTAGCGTCTGGCAGCGCGGCGGAACACGCGGGCGTGAAGCGCGGCGACGTCATCCAGTCGTTCAACGGGCAGCCGGTGCACGACACCAACACGCTGCGCAACCGCGTGGCGGAAGCGGGCCCGGGCTCGACGGCGGAGCTCGTCGTCCTTCGCGACGGCAGCGAGAAGCGTCTGAGCGTGACGCTCGACGAAGCGAACCCGGAGAAGTCGGCGCGCGCGAGCGACGACCAGGCGGGGACCGACGACAACACGGCGCTGGGCGTGTCGGTGGCGCCGCTTACGCCGGAGCTGGCGGCCCGTGCGAAGGCGTCGAAGGGCGCGCACGGGCTCTTCGTGGAAGACGTGAACCCGGACGGCCGCGCAGCCGCGGCCGGTATTCAGCCGGGCGACATCATCCAGGAAGTGAACCGCCAGGCCGTGAGGTCGGTGGACGATCTGCGGTCGGCGTTGAAAAAGTCCGGCAACAAGCCGACGCTCGTGCTGATCAACCGTCAGGGCAACGATCTGTTCCTGACGGTGCGTCCTTTTAATGGCTAATGGCTAATGGCTGATGGCTGATGGCTGATGGCTGATGGCTGATGGCTGATGGACTGTCCATCTCCCATAGCCATCAGCCATCAGCAGTGACTGTCGTCCCAGTTCATCCCAGTCCGAACGGCGCGACGGCCGCTGAGAGCTAAGCGATCGAGCAGGCGAATCGGCGGACACCGGATGTCATGAGCTACCATAGCCGCCGATGGCGGGCCTCGGCGGCGTCTTCTCGGTCCTTCCCACTCCCTTCACTGCCTCCGGCGACGTCGATCGCGAGAGCCTGAAGCGAGTCGTCGACCTCTTCATCGGAGACGGCGTGAACGGCTTCACGGCACTCGGCGTCACCAGCGAGGTCGCGCGGCTGACCGACGCGGAGCGCGACCAGGTGCTCGACACGGTCGTGACACGCGCGAACGGACGCGTGCCGGTGGTGGCCGGCACGACGGCGGAAGGGCTGCGGACGTGCATCGACTATACGCGGCGCGCGAAAACGGCGGGCGCCTCGGCCGTGATGATCAGCCCACCGCGGATGCCGAAGATCAACTCGGACGCCGTCGCGAGGCATTTCGCCGAGGTCGCGTCGGCGGTCGACATCCCGATCATCGTCCAGGACTACCCGCCGATCTCGGGCTACGCGATGGAGCCGGCGCTGCTCGCGCGGATCGCGCGCGAGGTGGGCGCCGCGCGGACGATCAAGCTTGAAGATCCGCCGACGCCGTTCAAGACGTCGCGCATCCTCGATGAGACCAAGGGGCTCGACGTGCGCATTTTCGGCGGGCTGGGCGGTGTCTTCCTGCTCGAGGAGCTGATGGCGGGCGCCGCAGGCGCGATGACGGGCTTCGCGTTTCCGGCCATTCTCGTGAAGATCGTCATGTTGTTCCGGGCCGGGCGGGTCGACGAGGCGGGCGACATGTTCTACGCGAAGGTGCCGCTGATGCGGTTCGAGTTTCAGGAGGGCATCGGAATGGCAATCCGCAAGGAAGTGCTGCGCCGGCGAGGAGCCATCGCGGACGCCGGCATTCGCGCGCCCGGAGGCACGCTGGACGACGGGACGCGACAGGCCCTGGATCGTGTGATGGCTTGGACGGGTGTGGGTGATTAGATCTCGGTGTGCGAGGACAATATGGATCTCGGGCTCAAGAACAAGGTCGCGACGGCGCCGCCATCGAACGGGCGGCTGTCGCGATCCCCCAGGAGACCGGCGGTCACGCGTTCGCCGTGGCCGCCGATCTCAGCAAGGCTGAGGCGATCGCGGAGTGGCACGCGGCGACGATCGCGCAGTTCGGCGGAATTGATCTGCTGTTCGCCAACACCGGCGGCCCTCCCGCGGGCACCGCGCTCAGCTTCGACGACGGCGCGTGGCAGGCGGCGTTCGACCTGCTCTTGATGAGCGTCATACGGGCGGTGCGCCTCGTCGTCCCGTCCATGCGTGCGCGCGGCGGCGGCGCGATCCTCGTCGGGACGTCCTCGTCGGTGAAAGAGCCGATTGTCAACCTCGCGCTGTCGAACGTGTTGCGCTCGGGGGTGACGTCGCTGGCCAAGACGCTGTCGCTGGAGCTCGCGCCGGACAAGATTCGCGTGAACACGCTCATCCCTGGCCGGATCGCCACCGATCGCCTGCGCCAGCTCGACGAGATCAACGCCAAGAAGGCCGGCGTCACGCTTGCGGATCAGCAGGCGCGCACCGCGTCGGCGATCCCGCTCGGACGCTACGGCGCGCCGGACGACTTCGGCCGCGTCGGCGCGTTTCTGCTTTCCGACCCGGCGTCCTACATCACCGGCGCGTCGGTGCAGGTAGACGGCGGCCTGATAAAGGGTTTGTTGTAATTAAGAATTCGGAATTCGGAATTTGAAATTCGTGCCCGCATTCCAAATTCCAAATTCTTAATTCCAAATTCCCATGTCGCTTGCGCGCAAGTTCCTGCTCGCTCTTTCGACCAACCGATGGCTGCGCGAGCGGGCGACAAAGACCGCCTTCGTCCGTCGATCGGTGTCGACGTTCATGCCGGGCGAGCGCCTCGAGGACGCGATGGCCGCGGCCGCCGCGCAGCAGGCGCGGGGCATCGGCACCATCCTCACGAAGCTCGGCGAGAATCTGACGCGCGTCGAGGAGGCCGAAGAGGTCACCGAGCACTACCTCGACACGTTCGACAAAGTGAAAGCGGCGCGGCTGAACGCGCAGATCTCGGTCAAGCCGACGCAGCTGGGTCTCGACCTGGACAAGGAATTGTGTTTTGACAACCTGCAGCGGCTGGTGGATCGCGCCTCGGAGCGCGACAGTTTCCTGTGGATCGACATGGAAAGCTCCCCGTACGTCGATCCCACGCTCGATCTGTTCCGCCGCACGCGCGCGCGCACGCCGCGCATCGGCGTCGCGCTGCAGGCCTATCTGTATCGAACAGCGCAAGACATCGAATCGCTGCTGCCGCTTGGCTCAACGATCCGGCTGGTGAAAGGCGCATATCTTGAATCGCCGTCGGTCGCGTACGCGAGGAAAGCCGACGTCGACGAGAACTTCTACAAGCTGTCGCGCCGCGTGCTGAGCCACGAGGCGCAGCGGGCCGGCAACCTGCTGCACATCGCGACGCACGACCCGCGACTCGTCGATCGCCTCGCCGCGTTCGTCGACGAGCATCGCGTCCCGAAATCGGCGTACGAGTACGCGATGCTGTACGGCATCCAGCGCCCGCTGCAGCAGCGGCTCGTCCAGTCAGGCCGGCCGCTGCGAGTCCTCGTCGCGTACGGCGAGTACTGGTTCCCGTGGTACATGCGGCGGCTCGCCGAACGCCCTGCGAACGTCATGTTTGTCGTCAAGAACGTGTTTCGGTAGTTGCTAGTTGCTAGTTGCTAGCTGTCTCTTGCCTGATCTTGTCTTCAAGCGATCGGTGGAGACCGCTCAGCAACTTCCCGACCGACTCTGCCCGCTGCTCCAGCGCGGCGCGGTCGCTCGCCGGAAGGAATCGAAGACGAAACGCAAGTTCAATGCACGTTTCGAGCTCTCCGTGCGAGCCTAGCGAGATGGCGACATGGTGGGCGTATACCTTTGTGTTTCGCCGGCAGCATCCCTCGGCCACGTTTGAGGGAATGGAGACCGCCGCGCGTCGCAACTGGCTGGTGAGGCCATACAGTTCTTCGCGCGGAAAGTTGACGGTCGCCTTGTAGCAGTGTTCAACAAGATTCATTCCCTGCTGCCACGCATCGAGATTCTTGTAAGCTCGCGTAGAGGCCATGTGCGATCACATAGCAGGATTGATGCCGCCTCAAAACGTGGAGATCTCAGCGTTTGTCGCGCGACTATGAAGTCCCTTCCTCCCTCCACGGGTAGCGCGTTCCTGCAGCTGAGCGCCTACACTTCTAGAGCAGCATCTAACATCTAGTTACTAGTTACTAGTTACTAGTAACTAGTAACTGGGCGTCAGGCTCGGTCGAAAGTCGGTCACTGTTTCCAGGGCACGTCGACTTGAAGCGCCTTGTTGTTCAGATCCTTGCCCGTTACACGAACTGTTTTCGGACGAACCACTCGGAGGCTGAACTGCGTGCCGTCACGACCGTAGAAACTGCTCAACTCGAAATCACGCTTCTCCGCGTTCTCCATGCGGCCAGCGAACTTCGTGAACTGCGTGACACCGCCGACTGGCAGGATCGCCACTTCGACATCGACCAATGGCATCCCGACCTTGTTCTCGACGACGACCGAGAGTTGGGATGTCTGGACGCTGATGAGCGCCTGGTCCTGCGACGACGGCTGGCTGCTCGAACAATTCACGAGCGCGAGGCCTGCCACGCCAACGAAACACAGGCTTCCGAGGAACCGGATGCGGCGACGTGAGACGGAGTTGACAAGGAATCCAGGCATGTGCGATCCCTCCTTTGCAGAGTGGTCCCTGCGACCTTCACGCAAAACTCACGTAGCCGGCGAGGCCGGGCGTATCCACGGCCTCGCGGTGCCGTTGTTCACCCCTTGTATTCGGAATCGAAGGCGATTCTAGCAGGAATTCCCTTGGCCGGCCCGCGCGGATCGTCCTGTTTCTTCCGCACATCCGCCTGAAGGCGGACACTACTGTTCCTGTGCGGCCCTACAATACGCAGATGAAATCGTCGCGCCTTCTGTTCGGCCTGGTATTGGCCTGTGTTCTGGCGCTCACGCTCCACGCGCAGCGGCGCGGCGCCCCTCAGCCTGACGGCCTCGCCTTTCGCTTCCTCGGGCCTGTCGTCGGCAACCGCGTCGCGTCGATTGCCGGCGTGCCGGGCGACCCGTCGACGTATTACGCCGGCGCCGCGTCCGGCGGCGTGTGGAAGACGACCGACGGCGGCATCCGTTGGGCCCCCGTGTCCGACAGCATGCCGGTCGCAGCCATCGGCGCGCTTGCCGTCGCCCCTTCCGACCCCAGCGTCGTCTGGGCCGGCACCGGTGAAGCGTGGGCCATCCGCGACAGCGACGTCATCGGCGATGGCGTCTACAAATCGGTCGACGCGGGCCGCACGTGGACCCACATGGGGCTCGACGAGACCGGCCGCATCGGCCGCATCCTGGTGCACCCCACGAATGCCGACGTCGTGTTCGCGTGCGCGACCGGCCGGATTACAGGCGCTCAGCAGGAGCGCGGTGTGTTCCGCACAACCGACGGCGGCCAGCACTGGGACCGCGTGCTCTTCGTGGACGAGAACACCGGCTGCTCGGGCCTGTCGATGGACATGAAGAACCCGCGCACGCTCTTCGCGGGGACGTGGCAGGTCGAGATGCATCCGTGGGCGATGCTGAGCGGCGGGGCCGGCAGCGGCATCTACAAGTCGACGGACGGTGGCGCCACCTGGAGCCGGCTGGGCCCTGCCCTGAGCGCGACGCCCGTCCTTCGTCAAGCTCAGGATGACCGGCGAGTCGAAGGGCTGCC
>QHWJ01000053.1 GCA_003222535.1 Acidobacteriota bacterium
TCGACGGCTTCTCGTATTCGCGGTTCGGCGGCGAGTTCCGCTTCACGAGCCTCCAGAACTTCCTCCGCGGGACCGTGAACCGCTTCACCGGCAACATGCCGGACACCGATACCCGCCGGAACATGCGTCAGAATTACGTCGCGACGTTCGCGCAGGATGAATGGCGTGCGGCGAACAACCTGACGCTGACCTATGGTCTCCGCTACGAGTTCTTCACGGTGCCGTACGACACACAGGGACGCGTCGCCGGGCTTCTGAGCCTCAACGACCTGGAGTCCGGTCCGCAAGGCGTGACGCCGGGCAGCGACTTCTTCAAGAACCCGTCGAAGCTCGATTTCGCGCCGCGGGCCGGCGTGGCGTGGAATCCGTTCGGCGATCAGAAGACGTCGATCAAAGCGGGCACGGGCCTGTTCTACCAGCCGCTGACGACGTCGTACTATCGAGGCACGACGTTCCGCGTCTATCCGTATTTCGCCGGCGTGGACATCCGCACGGTGCCGACGTTCGGGCCGGCCATTCAGCAGCTGCTCGCGCAGGGCACCGGCCTCGCCGTGCAGAAGCGGTCCGAGTTCATCGACTACGACGCGAAGCAGCCGTACACGCTCCAGTATCACGCCAGCCTCCAGCACGAAATCGGCCAGGGCATCGTCGCCGAAATCGGGTACATCGGATCGCGCGGCCACAACCTTCCCTTCTACAGCGACCCGAACGCGGTGCCGGTGCGATTCAACGCGGCCGACGGACACTGGCAGGTCGTGCCGGGCGCGACGCTGCCGTATCCGAGCTGGGGCCGCATCCGCACGCGGACCAACGTCGCCCGATCCTGGTACAACGGCATGACGGCGGGCGTGAATCGCCGCTTCGCGAACGGGCTGCTCTTCCAGGGCTCGTACACGCATGGCAACTCGCGCGACACATGGTCGGGCGGGCTCATCGGGGGGTCGGACTTCGAGAACGGCGCGGGCAGCGCGACCAACTACAACCACCCGGAGAACGAGCTCGGTCCGTCGAGCTACGACGTGCGCCACACCCTCGTCTTCAACGCGGTGTATCAGCTGCCGTTCGGGCGGAGCGCGACCGGCGCGGCGCGCCGGTTCGTCCAGGGCTGGCAGGCCGGCGTCGTCGCCAATTATGCCAGCGGCGTCCCGTTCACACCGTTCATCGGGTTCGATTACGCGAAGGATCTCTCGAGCGATCCGAATCCCCAGAAGCCGGACTGGGCGCCTGGATTCAATCCGGGCAACGCGATCGCCGGCTCACCCGACAACTGGTACAACGCGAACGCGTTCGTGCTGCCCCCTCCCGGCGAATATGGCAATGTCGGGCGCAATACGCTGCGCGGTCCGGACCTGAAGATGGTGGACCTGTCGATCTTCAAGAACACGCAGATCGGCAGGCAGAACCTGCAGTTCCGGGTCGAGATCTTCAATCTGTTCAACCGCGCCAACTTCGCGACGCCGACGGTGGATGCGCTGTTCAACGCGGACGGCACGCGGATTCCGAGCCCGTCGCGCATCACGCACACGGCGACCACGTCGCGCCAGGTGCAGCTGGGACTGAAGTTCGTCTTCTGATATTTCTGCGGCTGCGATTGAATCCACGACATTGAACGCAGAGCACGCAGAGTCCGCAGAGAGACAGATCGGACGGAGATCGGGCAGGTCTGGTAGGTCTGGCAGCTCACGTGGGCTCGGAGTCGGTGATGCTGATCTGACGCTCCGGACACCGGACACCCGTGACCCACCAGACCCGCCAGAACCCCGTTGACCCACTAGACCCACCAGAGCCCGGCTGGAGCGTGAGGCTTTCCGCCTTCGCTGAAGCTCCGGCGGACCGCCGAAGCCTTGAAGGAGGCTGGTCAGCCGGGCGATCGCCGAACCGCCTGGGTTACGGCTTGCATAAATATGCATAATGTGGTATAATTATTAACGGGGGTTCGTCGCGTACTCACGGATTTCCCGACTGTGCGGTGCGGCTCTCGCCGGGTCGTGAGGCGCCCCTGCAGGGGTGCGGACCTGCGGAGGTTGCGATGACGCCTGGTATTCTCTCTGCGATGACGGACGGGGGATGGACATTGCCCGTCATCGATGTGACCAACCCGGCATTTGCCGTGACCACGACCGACACGGAGCTTGCCGCGATGTGCGATCAATTCGTTCTCGAGTCGAAAGAGCGGCAAGAGATGCCCGCGCCGCTTCGGGATGCCCTGCAGCGCTCGATGCTCGGACGGGCGCTGTTCGCCGCGTCGGGCACGTTCCTGACCGGCATGGACACCTACCTCCTGAAGCTTGGTCCCGACAATCTGGGCGCGGAGGCGAGCCCGATCGACCGCCGGATTGCCGCATCGTTCCCCGCCCTGATGGCGAGAGTTCGCCTCCAGGACATGGCACGACTGCTCGCCGACGGCGTATCGCTCACCGCTGCCGCAGACCGACCGCTCTGTCTCGTGAACATCGGAGGAGGCCCGGCGGGCGACAGTTGGAATGCGCTGATTCATCTTCACGCCGCCCAACCGGACCTGCTGGCGGGCCGGGAGATCGTCGTCACCGTCCTGGACCTCGACGATCAGGGGCCGGCCTTCGGCGTCCGGGCTTTCGAGGCACTCCGCGCGCCGGGCGCGCCGCTGCGAGGTCTTGCAATCGGCGTCCGACACGTGAGGTGCGAGTGGTCGGACGTCGATCGCCTGCGAAACGCTCTCGACGAGCTGCACGCGACCGATGCCGCGTGCGCGGTCTCTTCAGAAGGGGCGCTCTTCGAATACGGCTCGGACACGGCGATCGTCGCGAACCTGGAGGTGCTCCACGCCGGAACCGCGGCCGATGCGATCATGGTGGGATCGGTCACGCGGGATGGCGAACCCATCCGTGCATTGCACACCTCCGATCGACCCGCCACCCGCCCGCGCACGCGCGAGGCATTCCGATCGCTGGCCGAACAGGCAGGATGGAGCGTGCAGCACGTCATCGAGCGACCGTTCAGCGACAACGTCCGTCTCGTGAAGCGCTGACGCGGCGTGCCTGCCTCAGGCTCGTCACGGAACAACCACAATGGACGAGGTCCACGGTTGGACGGATGTTCAGATTGAAGATCCGAAGCGGGAGTGACTTCCCTCCGATGACGCACCTTCGGCCGTATGCGTGTGCTCGAGGAACCCGCGCAGCTTGTCAGGGTTGCGCACGACGTAGATCGCGCGAATGCGGCTGTCGGCTATGTCGAACGAGTAGGTGCCGTTGCCGGAGATCGGATGGCGCATGAGCAGACCGGGCGCGCCGTTGATCGTGACGAGCTGGAAGTCCGACTCCGACCAGTGCATCCTGCCGGCATAGCCGAGCACGAACTTCGCGATGCGATCCGCGCCGAGCACGGGACGCGTCGCCGCGGCCGCCTTGCCGCCGCCATCGGAGACGAGCTCCGCGTCGACGTGCAGCACCGCCATCAGCTCCTCGACGTTGCCGGTGACGCAGGCGTGCCGGAAGCGCCGCACGATCTCCTCGGATTCACGACGCGACACGGTGAAGCGCGGACGCGAATCGCGCAGCCGGCCGCGCGCGCGGGTGAGGATCTGCCGCGTGTTCGCCTCGCTCTTGCCGACGGTCCTCGCGATCTCGTCGAAGTCAAGCTCGAACACCTCGCGCAGCAGGAAGACCGCGCGCTCGGTCGGCGCCAGCTGCTCCAGCAGTACGAGGAACGCCGTCGTCAGGGACGACGCCAGCTCGGCCGATTCCTGATTCGGTTCTGCCAACGGTTCGGGCAGCCATGGACCTGGGTACTCCATGCGAGTCCGCTCGGCGCTGCGCAGATGGTCGATGCACAGCCGCGTGACGATGGTCGTGAGATACGCGCGAGGGGAGCGGACGTCGGCGTGCTCGTCCTGACGCGCCCGGAGCCACGCGTCCTGTACGACATCCTCGGCTTCGCTGGCGCTGCCGAGCATCCTGTACGCAATCGAGAACAACAGCGGTCGATGCGCCTCGAACGTTGCCTCGTCGCAGTCAGTCGCTGCCATGGCTCACGTCGCCTTGCACTCCTCTTCTTCTCTAGACGACTGACGGAGGCCGTCTGTGACAGCGGCGTGCCCCGGCCCCGGGTGTCACAGAATTATTCCTGATTCGTCTTGACTGGTGGAGGGGAAAGACATCATGAAAGCTCGAATCGATCTCATGCACGTGACCCCAGGCGTCATCCAGGCCATGCTCGGCCTCGAACGGCAGGTTCGTCAGGCGGGCCTCGATCACCGACTGCTCGACCTCATCCGGATGCGTGCGTCGCAACTCAACGGTTGCTCCTATTGTCTGGACATGCACAGCAAGGACGCGCGCGCGAACGGCGAGACCGAACAGCGGCTCTACGGCCTCGACGCGTGGCGCGAGACGCCGTACTACTCGGCGCGCGAGCGCGCCGCGCTGGAGTGGACCGAAGCGCTCACGCTCGTCTCTGAGACTCGTGTCCCGGACGACGTGTACGAGCGCGTGCGGGAGCAGTTCTCGGAGGACGAGCTGGTGCACCTGAGCCTGGCGATCGTGTCGATCAACGGCTGGAATCGGCTCAACATCGCTGCGCGCACGGTGCCCGGCGACTACGTGGCCGGCAGCCTCGCGAAGTTGCACGCGGCGAGCTGATCGCGCGCGTTCCGCCGGACGGACGGCGACAAACACTCCGGAACGTCCGGGTTCGAGCTCCGAGTGATTGAACGGTGCCACTCGCGGTTCGAATCCCGCGTCCGAGCGCGCGCGCAGCCATCGTTCGCACAATCGCCGCGCTCGCGCCTATGAAATCACGGCCGCGGGGCGACGCCGGCTCGGTATCGAAGAAGCGCGGTGGCGGTCGGTCACCGACGCGGTGAACTACGTGCTCAAGCACGCCTAGAGTGGATCAACGGTTGGGAAATGGAACCCGAATTCTCAGCGCTCAGTGAATCTCCGTCGAGGGTGTGCCTTCGGGAACCATCACCAGAATGTCGATCCCGAAGACGAGAGTGGCGAGCTCCCGGTTCGTTCCTCGTGGCAGTGCGTTGAAATCATGTCGGAGCGGACGCAGATCGAACAAGGTCCAGTCCGACTGCAGCCGATTGTTCAACATGGGCTGCAGATACTGCGAGCGGGGGTCGTCGTCGAGGTTGAACGGGCGCAGCCGCGCCGGCTGACCTACTCTCGGATAAAACGGTTCCGAGCCTTTGACCGCCATGAGGCGGATGTGAAGCGATTGGGCGCGTTGTGTCTCGGCGAATTCCGCAATGTAGTTGCCGATGCCGCTGCCGTGTACGGGATTCAACCCCCGGTAGATGTGATAGGCGCCGAATTTCAGGAGAACCTTGGGAGACGTGGCTGCCGTCGCTGCCGCTCGCGTGTAGTCAGCCACGAAGCGTGTCTTCATGAGACGCTCGCGCCGGCGGGCGTTGTCGTAATCCGCAGGGGAGATCCGGTAGAACTCGTGGCTCTCGACGAGCGACGCAAACAGCGACCGGGCTTCGGGTGTGCCATCCCGCTCGAGGACGGCGCCGCCACGGGCGAGATCCTGATCGTCAGCCGACAGCATGAACAGATCCCCGATGCCTCCGCTTTGCAACGCCCTGCGATGCCCGTCTTCGTCTTTCTGACGCAGTTGCTGCATGGCCGAACGGGCTGGCTCGCCGAGCCGACTCTTGAGAATGCGGGACAGGATCGGTCCTCCCGCGCCCAGGGCCTCATGGTCCAAACCCCAGAGATGAAAGTCGCCCTGCGCGGCGCGCGCGCACTGCTGCAGCATGTCGAATTCTTCACGCGAGTTGTAGATGCTGAGGGAATAGTCGGGGAACGTTCGTTCAAATGCCGCGAGCTGCGCGAGACCGTCGCGCCGGCGCGCCCAACTCTCGAGCTCCCCAGCCGCGAACGGTCCTTCTTCGATGGCCATCGTATGAAATCGCTCGGAATCGGCGGCATTGCATACGGCTGCCCCGAGTTCCGGAGTCTGTGCAACGCCATGGTTCTCGCCCAGAAGAACGAACCGCGATTGAGCGATCGCCGATTGCAGCACCTGCGCCCCGGCCCCTGAAAGTTGTCCGTTTCGCACGGAGAGGGCATAGCGATTCTGCAGGAGCTTCGCGACGAATCTGTCGGGCGACGGTGGCGGAGCTTGCGCGGCGGGACGAGACGGGCTGATCAAGCCGACGTGCCCGGCCACGGCGAGTGCTACAGCGCTGACGACGCCAAACGCTCGCGCCTTCCCGGGAGCTGCAAGGGTCTGCACAGGCATCTTCATGACCGACTCGTTGTTTGAAGATGAGGGTTCACTCGCGGAGGACGCGGCGTGCGAAGCGAAGCGAGGCGGGGCGATCAGGCCGACGCGCACAGCCATGGCCATGGCTGCGGCACGCACGGTGCCAAACACTCCCGCCTCCGGCGGCGTCGCACCGCTCTGCACAGGCGTCGGCATGACTGGCCCGTTGCTCGGTTTGTACCTGACGAGGCGGTCCCGCAGCGATGCGTTGTGGGGGAAACGGCGGGAGATCCCCGTGCCACCAGCGCCGGCCACGCCTTGCGGCGTCGAGAGCTCGGGACCTGTAGACGCTGCTGCCCACATCACGGCGGAAACGGCGATGGCATGAATCGTCGCCGCAAGCCCGAACGCCGATACGCGGCGCGGCCCCGTCATCATGCCAGCCGCGGCCAGCTCTCTCACCGGCGCACGATGCGCCGTCGCGCCGATGTCCATACGCCACGCAAGATCGTCCGGGATGCCGATGAGCAGTCGGCCCAATATCTGCATCGCGGCCCATCCTCCCCGCGGCGCGCGCGGATCGTGTTCGGATTCCCACAGGTCCGAATCGATCTCCGCCAGGCGTGCCGTTCGCTCGGCTCGCGGCAGACCGTGCGTGTAGACGCGCGTCCACGCGCGCACCAGCCCCGCGGCGACCGGGCGCAGGTCGGATCTCATGCGGGGACCAACCGGCGCCGCGTCCGCCGCGGCGTTCGTTTTGCGACGAGTTTCCGTGCGTCGCGCGCCGCCGCCTCACCCGCGGCGGTCAGCGCGTACAGTCGACGGCCCGGCCGGTTCTCGCGAGCGGGGATCTCCGGATCCTCCCAGCGGCTGCGCAGCAGCCCCATCTGTTCGAGCCGGCCGAGCGCGCGATACAGCGTCCCGTAGGCGGTGAGCAGGCGGCGATCGGCCGCATCGCCAAGGCGCTTGGCGATTTCATAGCCGTGGAACTCGTGCGCGCCGCCGCGCAGGAGCGCCGCGGCCGTGAAGCAGATAGCCGTCTCGAGCGGGAGCAGCGTGCCCGGCTTCCGACGCATGCCACACTTATAAGCAGATATATGCGCTTTGTCAAGATGGAACCCGCCCATCCCGGCACGCGCGTCGCCTCGTGTATGTCATCGGCAACGAAAACGTTGCGGGCCAGCTTCGCGGCGTGAATGGGAAGATGACATCTCTGTGGTTCGTCAAGCGCTCGGGTTCGCCCCAATCCCGTCGTTTCTCGTCGACGTGTTCGTTGACGTGCGCGAGCCCTTCTTGCCGGCGCGGTTCACGAAGGGCGACTTCTCAGTACCGTGGCGACGCGAGGTCGCCTGAAGCACCGACCCCGCAATGGCGATCGAGAAACCGAAAAATGTCCGTGTGCCAATACGGCCAGTCGGTAATAGTTCCGCACGTGTCAATCGTGAGCTCCCAGCCGAGAAGTTTTTGCCGAGATTCAGGACGAATGACGACCAAGCTTTCATGGCGTTTCGCGCCTCGGCGGCGCATCATACTGGTGGAGTTCGTGCCCGGAACCGCTCCGACGGCCCGCCCGGTTGGGGCACAATTCGGGTTTCGGCTCAAGCCTGATTCGGGTAACCGAATTTGCAAACGTCACGATGTAAGCGGCGCGAAGCCAGGACACGGCCGCACGCGTAGGATCAAATCGATCGCGATGCAGTTCGAATGCGAGCTTGAGGACGCAGGCTCGACTTCTGGTCACCCAGCACGCGCTCAAGTTGGCCGTGCATGATCCGGAACCGGTGCGGTTGTGCCAAGGTACGCGGGTTCAGAATTCGCCTGAGTTGTCGAGCCGAAGCAACTCTTCGCCCGCGGTGAAGGACGGATGCTGAAGGTAACGGTTGGTTCCATAGACCTGCAGGTACTCGAGGAAGTCTCTTGTATCGTCGGGAAGGTCGAACTGAATGTCTGTAATCGCGTCCAGCCGATCGAACGCGCGAGTCAGGAGGTGCCCGATGTCGGCCGTGTTGATGCCGTTGTACAGAAGGATGGCCTTGAGGTACTTCTCGACGGCCTGCTCTGCCGACCAGAGGAACTGCTGATCAAGTCCGTTGCAATACAGAAGCCTTGCCGCGATGTAGTCGTTGTCGGCGCTGTTCCGAAAGGTCTGGGTGATGAACCCTAACTCAAAAGGAGCCGGCCGCCATTTCGTCGTCATAGTTAACGATCCCTTAACGGAGCGGCACGCGCGGTTACGCCCCTGCTCCCCTCACGTCAGTAGAAGACGATCCTGTCGCGGTCAAGCCATTCCGGCGGCTCGTAGGCGTCTCTCGCCCTCGGATGCGACCACAGCACAAACCTCAACTTCCTGAGGCTCTGCACCACATTTCCCAGCATGTCGTCCTGCGCGTTCGGAAAAGACAGGTCGTAGGCATCCTGCGTGACCGCGTGGGCCGGCGCCTGCCGCGCTTTGCGCACCGCACGCCAAGGCCCCACGATTTCAGCTGAGACTTCCTCCCCGTCAGCGGTTCGGTAGGACTTCCGCAGCCACCGTTCGAGCAGCGTGATGGAGCCTAGAGGCCGCCGCTCGACGCTCCCGTCGCGCGCCTCGATCCGATCCTCGAGTTCTATGTCGTCTTTGAAAAACGCCTTGTCGACATTCTCGGAAAGTAGCTTATCCAGCGTGTGAGCGAAGGCCTGCAACTGACGCCGGGTCGGCTGGAGCATCGGCGCAAATTCGAGCGGACGCTTGTCATCCTCCCATGTCGCTTTAAAGAACGGAGGGCTTGCCAATCAGCGCCGTCAGCTTGTTGATTTCGATTTGCTCCTGGATGAATGCCTCATAGACCGACCGGAACTCCGGCCACTCGCCGTTTATCGAAGCGCGTGCGTAATCGCTGTTCATCGTGCACAATCCGGCCAGTTCATGGGCCTGCCAGATGCGCTGGTGCTCCGGCGAAAGGTCGGACAAATAGCGCAGGAAAACTGCGACAACCCGGTTGCGATTGCTGTCGTACCCGATGCCGAACGATTGCAGCAGCGCCTTGTCCTTTTCCGGCATCGCCTCGGACTGGTAGTGCTCGTTGCTCACGGAAATCAGGCCGCTGCTGTCCCAGAACTTGCAGTGATAACGCGGATCGCTGAAGTACGTCGCCAGAACCTTCAGTTCGAAGAAAAGTGGGACGAGCTGCGGCGCGCCAAAAGCGAGCCGCGCCGTATAGGGGCCGCCGGTCCGCGCGCGCTCCTCGACGAGCGGTTTCAGCACCGCTTCCTCCGGATAGATGCCGATCCCCGACGGCGGTTCCGTCTCAAGGCGCCGGAGCTGCTCGTCGACCGGCAAATCCGGCAACCGTTTGATGTGCGGATTCGTCGAATGGCTCGCGAAGACGAGGTTCATCTGTCCGCCCGCCGTGAGCCGCGCGAGTTGGGGCTTCAATTCCTCCCACGATGTGCCGGTCTCGCGGGCCAATGATGAGGACAAGAAGGCGAGGGATGTCGTTCGCGAATCAGGCCCGTTCCGTTTGTCCGAACCGAAGGTGCTTGCAGCAGGCGCTGGCGATCTTCACAGCTCTCTTTCAACAAGCCGTCGAAACTCGTCAGGGACGGAGCGGCCACCCCCCACTGCTGACCCATAATCCACCGCTTCTCCTCCGAAGCGCTTGCGGATCGCGTCGATGGCGCGGTCTGCACGCGATCGCGCCACGCCCTTCTTCGTGCCGGGACGGCGTCCTTCGTCGCCAAGCCCGAGCGGCAGCTCCAGTTGCACCATTGCATGCGCTTCGAGATTCGAGACGGCGATCGCCAGCAGCGAGATCGTCTTCTCGTTGCGGTGATCCGCAAGGACGCCGCGCACCAAGTCCTCGGCGATCTCAGCGAGAGCCCTCGTTGCAGCAATCGGTGCTGACAGCGTGAGCGAGCGCGTGACCGAGCGCAAATCGGCGAAGCGCACGCGGACCGTGATGGTGCGGCCGGCCAGTGACTTGGCGCGGAGCCGGGCGCCGATCCGGTCGGCGAGATGATGGAGCGTCGGTTTGAAGACGCGCTCGATCGCAGGTCGTCGTCCGAGTGCCGACTGTGCGCCGGCGGAGTGCGCGCGCCGGCGCATCTGGATTTGCCGCGGGTCGCGGTTCCACGCGAGTGCGGTCAACTTTGTTCCCACCGCGTGTCCGAGCAGTCGCTCTACGGATTTGGGAGAGCTCTCCGCCAACTGGCCGATGGTGGTGACGCCGATCTTCGCGAGCCGCGCCTCGGTGGCAGGGCCCACGCCCCACATCAGTGCCACGGGCAACGCGTGAAGGAACTCGAGTTCGGTGTCTGGATCGACGACGACCAATCCATCCGGCTTCGCGACCTGCGATGCGATTTTCGCCAGGTGCTTGGTACGCGCCACGCCTATCGACATGGGCAAGCCAAGCTCCGCGCGCACGCGAGCCCGAACCGTCCTTGCGATCTCGGCCGGCGAACCGAAGAGATGCGTGCACGCCGCAACGTCGGCGAAGGCCTCGTCGATGGAGATGCGCTCGATGGAAGGCGTGAAATCGCTCAGGATTCCGATCGCGGCGTCACCGAGCCGTTGGTATTCGCTGAAGTGTCCGCCGACAAATACGAGGTCGGGACAGAGTTGCCGCGCGCGCCGTCCGGGCATGCCGCTTCGTACGCCGAAGGCCCGCGCTTCATAGGACGCCGCGAGCACGACGCCGCCGCCGACCGCAATCGGCTTGCCGCGCAGGCGAGGGTCGAGCAGCTGTTCGACCGACGCATAAAAAGCGTCGAGGTCCGCGTGGAGAATGGTGGCTGGAGAGAACCTGTCCGTCATCACACCCACCACAGCGCAGACGCGAGTCGCGACTCGTCGAGTGCCCGTCCAACGCCCAGACGCAGCGCCACTGGAGCGCCAGCCGCAATCAGGCGCTTCAGCTCCGTCGTCAATACCCGCAAGCGATCGAAGGAGGCGACGGTGAACGCCTCACGACGTGCGGCCGCCGGACGGCGGCAGCCTGGTGGAATCGGTGGCGGTGCGCTTGCGTCCACGGCCGCGCTCAACGGTATCTCGCCATGTTCGATCACGATGAGCCGCGCACAACCGTCGTCGGGCTCGCGCCACACCACACTCGAATCGGCCAGCCGCGTCAACCAGATCGCGCGGCGCCGCGCGAGCGCCGCCCGCAAGGCGAGCCACTCCAATGAAACTTGCACGAACTCCGGCGTCCATACCGTCGAAGCACGTGTTTCGTTCGCCTCGTCTTCATCAACGTCGCGGTCTCGCCGACCTTCGCGCCACAGCCGCGTGCCCAGCCGCAGCAGCTTCGCATGCGGTGAGAGATCGACGCACGACAGTTCAGGATGGGTCGCGCACAACCGCTCGTAACCGGCTTTGAACGTGCCCGCATCTGGGCCCCATGGACCGGACGTCAGCGCCGCGCGGTCTCCCCGAGCGAGTGCCACGAATTGATCGAGCGTCTCAGGCGAAGCAAATGGGCCGAGCGGGCAGTCTGGCGACGGCTCTGGGCTACGCGCACTGAGATCTGGCGACGTGAACCACAACGCCCGGTCGTGAATCGTGAGCGCGACGTTGTACGGCGGTCGGCGCCGCTTGATTTCGTCCGGCTCGAGGAGCGCGGCCTCGAGCGGAGTGGGTGTGACGTCGAACGAGATCGCGCGTGCCTGCGACAGCATCTCAAGCAATCGCTCGGGCACGCCGTTCTGCTTCCGAAAGTAGCTGTTGACGCGGTGATGGAGCGACGCCGCCTTGCCGACATACAGCACGCTGCCGTCTATCCGAAGCATGCGATAAATGCCAGGCGCGTGCGGCAGTGAAAGCCGCACGTCGCGCGGCATCGGCCACAGGCGCCGTCGACACCGGGTCGGCTCGACGGGTGCGGCGAGCCATTCGTGGAGCGCGCTCCACGTGGACACGCCCTTCGTCTCGAGCAGGCGGACCAGTTCTTGCCAGACGAACGCCGTCGCTTCGACGTGGTCGGCGCTGCGCCGCAGCGCGCCAACCGCGCGACCGAAGTATCCAGCGAGCGCTCGCAGGCTGCAGCGAGGCAGATTGGGCAGGAGGCGCCTCGCAATGTCACGCGTACAGACGACGTCGAGCGGGAAGAGGCCGGCGCCCAACGTGCGAAGGAACGGCTGCTCGAATCGAGCGAAATGGATGACCGTCGGCGCGGGCTGTTGCGTGAGACTCGCGGCTTGGTAGCAGAGCGCGCGCCAGGCGAGCTGCCGGTCGACAGCGGCCCGCATCATGTGCTCGGAGATGCCCGTGATCCGCGAAACGGCCGGCGGAATCTCCTCGCCATCTGGAAGCGCGATCAGGCACGCATGCGGGTGCGTGACTGTGTTGCGGACTTGGGCCCAGCCGATTTCAAGGAGATGCCCTCGCGGCGCGGCGGCCGTGGCTTGGCAGTCGACCACCAGCACCTCCACTTGCGAGAGCGGCTCGGAACGACTGCCCAGCACCATTCGCCACAACCAAATCTTGATACGCGACCGCGCTTCGATGCCGCGCACTCTCTTAAGCGAGCAGTTGCTTCAGCCGTCGCTTCTTCAGTGTCTCGTCGGGGCTAGCCGCGACGCCATCGCACCAGCGACGAATCTGCAGCACCGTGAGCCGATGACAGGTGGTTGGCTCGCGCAACCTGAACCTCAAACTCCGTTCCCGGCGCGATCGCGTCGCCCCAACCATCACTTTTCAGCGCCGAGACGCCGAGAGCTGCGGCCTCGTAGATGGATTCGGGCGGTCACCTCCACCGAATGCCGAACGCCGGACGCACCGGTAAAGCTGACTGTGCACGTCCGGAGGGCCATGGCGGGTCAGCGTATCATATTCGCTTTATCTTCGCCCGTCATAATCAGCGACCGGTAGTGGGCGCCTTTTGAGTTTTCTCGGTGCATAACGCTGTTCTTGGGCTGGTTACGCGCCGGGCTGACGGCCGTTGGCACATCGGAACCGAAGGTGCGCGTAGAAGCGTTTGGCGTGCGGCGGAGCCGCCTGTGCGGCGATGTCTTTGGCATCCTGGAGGGTTCGCGTCCTCGCCAGTTGACGGTGGAGATCGCGCCAAGCTTCGGCTTCGGCGCGTGTGATTGTCGCGTGCGTGCGCGCATCCGCTTTTCGCGTAGGCATCGCCCAGATGATACCGAAGGATGGCACCGTTACGCGACGTTGCCACGGGAGGTTGGAATATCGCTATCTCAATATGACGCGGTCAACGACGGGCCTCGTGGCGAAGCCGAAGAAGAAAATCGCCGCCGTCCAGACTAGGCTGATGCGCCTACCGCTGCAGATCGTTCACTGTCGCGCAGAAACTGCGTTGCGCGTTCCAGCTGATTGTCTCTTGCTGAATGCTCGCTCGAGAAACTGTGAGCTTCTTCAGCATTGAGGCCGCGGTCCATTGTCAGAATAGACGACGCTATGTACATTTGACACATGGCGCTTAAACGGATGGACAACGTAGGAATCGTCGTCGATGATCTTGCAGCGACGATTGATTTCTTTCGCGAGCTCGGCCTTGAGCTCGAAGGGCGGGCCACGATCGAAGGAGAATGGGCCGGACGTGTCACTGGACTGGGCGATCAGCGCGTCGAGATTGCCATGATGCGCACGCCGGACGGCCACGGCCGGCTCGAGCTCTCCCGTTTTATCACGCCGCCTGTGTAGTTTCTGCCCTTCGAATCAAAGCGACGTGATTGCGCTATTAAT
>QHWJ01000054.1 GCA_003222535.1 Acidobacteriota bacterium
TCGGGTAGGTCAGGTTGGTCGGATGGGTCGGGTAGGTCGCGTAGGTCGCGTAGGTCGGGTAGGTCGCGTAGGGGCAGGTGGGTCGGGTCAGTCCGACACCGGAGCGCGAAGGCTTCAGCCGAGCGGAAAATCGGGTGGGTCAGGTTGGTCGAGTGAGTCGGGTAGGGAGGTTTCTGATTGATTGCCGACTGCAGATTGCAGACAGGCGTCTAACCTGACAATTTGAATTGATTTGAATCCGCAGTCTGTAATCTCATGATCGCCGAGGTGCGTATGAATCGAGTCTGCGCGTATCTCGTGGCCTTTTTCCTGCTGCCCGCGTTTGCCTCGCCTCAGACGGCAACATTCACGGCTCAGTTTCCGGGCGGAGCTCCCGGCGTGCCGCCGCCGCAGGGGCCGCCACGGGACAACAATCAGCCGGCGAAGGCCGGTACGGCGACGCTGCGCGGGCATGTCGTCGCCGCAGACACGGGTCAGCCGCTGCGGAAGGCGCAGGTGCGCGTCGTCGCGGGCGACATCCGCGAAAGCCGGATGACGACGACGGACGCGGACGGCCGGTACGAATTCAAGGAACTGCCCGCGGGCCGCTACAACGTGATGGCGAGCAAGGGCAGCTACGTCAACCTGCAGTACGGACAGCAGCGGCCATTCGAGGCGGGCAAGCCGCTCGAGATCCTCGACGGTCAGACGGTGGAGAAAGTCGATTTCTCGCTGCCGCGCGGCGGGATCATCACCGGCCGCATCCTCGACGAGTTCGGCGAACCGCTCGCCGAGGCGCAGGTCATGGCGCGGCGCTACCAGAACATCGGCGGCCGACGGCGTCTGGTGCCGGCCGGGCGCACCGCGACCACGAACGACATCGGAGAGTACCGCCTGTTCGCGATTCCGCCCGGCCAGTACTACCTGACGGCGACGCTGCGCAATTTCATGGGGATGATAGGCGACAGCGACGACCGCTCCGGATACGCGGCGACGTACTTTCCAGGCACGGCCAATATCGCGGAAGCGCAGCGCGTGACGATCGGCATCGGTCAGGTGATGAGCGACCTGAACATGGCGCTGATGCCGACGCGCACGGCGCGCATTACCGGCACAGCGGTCGACTCGCAGGGGCGGCCGATGATGGGCGGGGTGATAGCCGCGCCGGTCGGCGACTCGATGATGATGATGTTCGGCCCACCCGGGCAGATCAAGCCGGACGGCTCGTTCGCGATCAGCGGCCTGGCACCGGGGACCTACCGGCTGCAGACAATGGGCGGAGGGGGCGATACCGAATCGGCGTCGGCCGAAGTGAGCGTCAGCGGCGACGATGTCAACGGCATCCGGCTCGTCGGCAGCAAGCCGTCCACCGCGAGCGGACGCATCATCGTCGATCCCGCGGCGGCGCAGTCGCTGCGGCCGTCAATGTTGCGCGTGATGGCGCAGCCGGCGGTGTTCGACGGCCCGATGATGGGCCCGCCCGCCCCACCGGCGGCGGTGAACGACGACCTCACGTTCGAGGTGAAGTCGCGTCCCGGCAAGATGCGCATCGCGTTCGCCGGACAGCTTCCAGGGTGGACGATCCGCGCGGTGCGCTATCGCGGAATCGACGTGACCGATTCAGGGATCGAGTTCAGGGCCAACGAGGACATTTCCGACGTCGAGCTGGAGATCACGAACCGCGTGACCGATCTGTCCGGCCTCGTCACGAACGGCCGCGGCCAGGTGGTGAAGGAGTATTCGGTCATCGTGTTCCCGCAGGATCGCGACAAATGGACGCCGGGGTCCCGGTACATGCGGACGGGGCGCCCCGACCAGGACGGCCGCTTCAAGCTCACAGGACTGCCGCCCGGCCAGTACCACATCCTCGCGCTCGACTACGTGGATGCGAACGAGTGGAACGATCCGGAATTCCTCGACCGCGTGCGCTCGAAAGCGACGCCCGTCTCGATCAACGAAGGCGAGACGAAGTCGACGGACTTGAAGATCACCACGATCGGGTAGGTCAGATAGGTCTGGTAGGTCTGGTAGGTCTGGTAGGTCTGGTAGGTCTCGTGGGTCAGGTAGGTCTCGTGGGTCAGGTAGGTCTCGTGGGTCAGGTAGGTCTCGTGGGTCAGGTAGGTCAGGTGGGTCAGGTGGGTCTGGTGGGTCGGGTGGGTCACAGGTAGGCCAAGTGGGTCGGGTGGGTCTGGTGGGTCGGGTAGGTCGCGTGGGGCAGGCAGGTTGTGTGGGGCTGGTAGGCGGCCCCGCCCGCCCCACTGAGGTGCATGTGTCGCGAGCTTTTTTGTGCCTCGTGGTTCTTGGGTTCTCGTCGGTCTGTGCGTTTGCGCAACCGCCGCCTCCTCCACCACTGCAGCCACCGCCTGGTGCGGCACCCGCGCGCGACACGCCTCCTGCGACCGGCACGGCCATTATCCGCGGGCGGGTAATCGCCGCCGGCAGCGATCATGCGCTGGCACACGTCGAGGTGCGCGCCGTGTCCGGCACGTCGCGCGTGAACAGGGCGGTTCTCACCGACGCGAACGGCCGCTACGAAATCAGCGAGCTCCCGGCCGGACGCTACACGGTCACCACGAACAAGACGAACTACGTTCGCGCCAGCTACGGTCAGCAGCGAGCGCTCGGTCCCGGCAAGCCGATCGACCTTGCCAACGCGCAGATTCTCGCGCACATCGACTTCGCGCTTCAGCGCACGGGCGTCATCACCGGCCGTATCCTCGACGAGCTCGGCGATCCGGCGACCGACGTCCAGGTGACGCCGATGCGATACGTCATCGGCAGCGCCGAGCGCCGGCTGCAGCAGACGGGACCGCGCGGGGCCACCAACGACCTCGGCGAATATCGCATCTACGGGCTGGCGCCCGGCCAATACATCATCTCGGCGACGCTGAGAAACTCCAACTTCGGCGACTCGAACGATCGAACGGCGTACGCGCCCACGTTTTATCCGGGCACGGGCAACGTCGCCGACGCGCAGCGGTTGATGGTGGCGCCAGGACAGACGATCGCCGGCATCAACCTCACGCTCCAGCCGGTCGAGTCGGTGCACATCAGCGGCGTTGCGCTCGACGTCCAGGGGCGGCCGATGGCTGGCGCCTACGTCAACATCATGCAGCGCCTCGGCGTCCTCGGGATCAACGGCACGCAGGTGAAGCCTGACGGCAAGTTCTCCATTGGCGGCGTCCCGCCAGGCGAGTACATGCTGCGCGTTTCGGGTCCCGGTCAGCCCGACGAGTACGCGACGCTCGACGTCACCGTCACCGGCAGCGACATCAACGACGTGCAGTTGCTCGTCGTCAGAGCCTCCACGGTTCGCGGGCGCGTCGTCTTCGAGGCTGGCGGCGCGAAGCCGCCAGCCGCATCCAGCCTGCGCGTCATGGCCAGCCCTCCTAATCCGATGTCGGCGAGGCCAGGGAGCGCGGTCCCCAAGGACGACCTGACGTTCGAGATGAAGACCGCCGCGGGCCGGGCGATGATTCGAGTGGGCGTCTTCGGCACGGGCGACTGGCGCGTGAAGCGCGTGCTGGCGCCGGGAGGCTTGGACGTCACGGACAGCGGCCTCGACGTTCCCGCGAATGCGACGGTGGAGGACGTCGTCGTCGAGATGACCTCTCACCATTCGGAGGTTTCCGGTTCGGTGCATGACGCGGCCGGCGAGCGCGTGCGCGACTGCGTCGTCGTGGTGTTCGCGCAGGACCCGCAGCGATGGACGCCGATGACGCGTTACTACGGGACGAGCCGGCCCGATCTCAACGGCGTGTTTCACATGCGGGTGCCCCCCGGTGATTACTACGCCGTGGCCTTTGAGGATCCGGACAACTCGGGACAGTTCAACGATCCCGACGTGCTGCGGCAGCTTCGCGATCGTGCGATCGTGTTCTCCATCGCCGACGCGAAGACCAGGACGCTCGAGCTCGCGCTGAGCGTGCCGCCGATCTACTGACGTCGAGGGGCGTATGGCATCACTTCTCAACGCTCGAGGCTCAACGCTCACGTTCAGGCGAGCGGCTTCGATATACGCGTGTCTCTCCATTCTGTTGCTCGGTGCGCAGCAGCCGCATGCGCAAGCGCCGGCCCGGACCGCGCCTCCACCGCCGGCAAGCGCCACCATCCGCGGTCACGTGATCGCGGGCGATACCGGTCAGGGGCTTCGAAAAGCGCAGGTCCGCCTGCTCCAGGTTGACGTTCAGCCCGGCGAGTCGAATCCGGCAGGGCGTGAGAATCGTCTGGCGACGACCGACGCCGACGGCACGTTCGAGTTCAAGGATCTGCCGGCCGGGCGCTACAACTTGACGGCGTCCAAGGGCAGCTACCTCAGCGTGTCGTGGGGTCAGCAGCGGCAGAGCGCCGGCGGCAAGCCGCTCGACATCCGCGCGGGACAAACCGTCGAGCGCGTCGACATCACGCTGCCGCGTGGCGGCGTCATCACCGGTCGCATCTTCGACGAGTTCGGCGAAGCGCTCTCAGGCATCCAAGTCGTCGCGATGGAGTATCGATTCATCAACGGCCAGCGGCAGCTGGTCCCGACCGGTGGTCGAATGGCGACGACCAACGATCTGGGGGAATTCCGATTGTTCGGTGTGCCACTCGGCCAGTACTACCTGCGGGCCACGTGGCAGCGGATGGGGCCCGGCGATCCGACCTCACCAGATCGGACGGGATATCCGACCACATTCTTCCCGGGCACGCAGAACGCTGCCGACGCTCAGCGCATCACGATCGGCGCCGGGCAGACCGTCAGCGATCTCGTGATGGCGATGTCGCCGATCAAGACCGCGCGTGTGGAAGGCACTCTGGTGGACTCGCGAGGCCGGCCGATGGGCGGCGCGATACTGATGATCATGCAGCAGACGACCGGTTTCGACGGCGTGATGAACGGTCAATCGGTACGGCCCGACGGCACCTTCACCTTCGCGAGCCTCCCGCCGGGCGATTACACGCTCCGCACGCAACCATTGCCGGATCAGAAGGAAACGGCCGTCATGAAGCTGACGATCGGCAGCGAGGACGTCAAGGATTTGCGCCTCGTCGGCGTGCCGCCGTCGACGATCACCGGCCGTCTCGTCGTCGATCCCGCGCAGGCGGCATCCTTGCCGTCGCCCATGACGTTCTCGATCGTGGCGACGACGATGGGAGGAGCCATGATGGGCGGCATTCAGCCGGCGGCGGCGCGCGTGGCCGACGACATGACGTTCGAGCTGAGCGCAATGGTCGGCAACAACCACCTCAACGCGTTCAACATGCCGCAGAGCTGGAGCATCCGCGCGATTCGCGTCAACGGCGTCGACGTGATCGACGACGGGATCGACGTGAAGCCCGGCGAGCAGGTCACCGGCGTCGACGTGGAGCTGACGAACAAGATCACCACGGTCTCCGGGCTCGTCACGAACACGCGCGGCGAACGGGCGAAGGACTGCACGCTCGTGATCTTCACGGCGGACAACAGGCGCTGGAAACCGAATGGACGGTATCTGCGAACCGCGCGGCCGGACCAGGACGGCCGCTTCAAGGTGTCGGGGCTGCCGCCCAGCGAGTACAACATCATCGCGATCGACAAGCTCGAGACGGGCCAATGGACGGATCCGGACTTCCTGGAGCGCCTGCGCTTCAAAGCGACGGCGTTCACCCTCAGCGAGGGCGAGACGAAGACGGTGGACTTGAAGCTCAATACGGTCGCGTAGGTCGCGTAGGTCACGTAGGTCACGTAGGTCGCGTAGGTCAAGTAGGTCAAGTAGGTCTGGTAGGCCGGGTAGGTCAAGTAGGTCGGGTCGCGCGCCCTTACGGCGTCATGAGAGTACAGATTTCTGACTGCAGATTGCAGATTCATCGGGTGCGAACGCTCCTCGCACCGTCGATCCTCGTCGCCACGTCGATATTCGCCGATGCGCCGACCGAGAACGCGACGCGCTTCGTGCTCGAAGAAACGACGATCCGCTCGATTCACGCCGCCCTCTATTCCCGACAGATCACCTGCGCCCAACTGACGCGCGCATACCTCGATCGCATCGACGCGTACGACCACAAAGGCCCCGCGCTGAACGCCATCCTGGCCGTGAATCCTCGCGCGATCGAGGCCGCCGCGGACATGGACCGGCTCGATGCAGCCACAGCGGCCCGGCGACCGCTGCACTGCATTCCCGTTGTCCTGAAAGACAACTACGACACGGCCGACATGGCGACCACCGGCGGATCGGTGACGCTGGCGGAATCCCACCCGCCGGCCGACGGGTTCGTCGTCAAACGCCTGCGAGAGGCCGGCGCGATCATTCTGGCCAAAGCGAACCTGATGGAGCTCGCCTGGAGCGGCACGACGGTCAGCTCGCTCGGCGGTCAGACGCGGAATCCGTACGATCTCACGCGCACGCCCGGTGGCTCGAGCGGCGGGACAGGCGCGGCCATCGCCGCCAACTTCGGCGTCCTTGGCACCGGAACCGATACGGGGCAGTCGATCCGATCGCCGGCCTCGGCGAATAGTCTCGTGGGCGTCCGGCCGACGCGGGGGCTCGTCAGCCGGGCCGGGATCATTCCGCTGAGCAGCACGCAGGACGCCGCGGGCCCCATCACGCGCACCGTTGAAGACGCGGCGCGCATGCTGGACGTGATCGCCGGGTACGATCCCGCCGATCCGATCACGGCGTTCAGCAGGGGGAAAGTCCCGAAAAGCTACACGGACGCTCTGACGAAGGACGGGCTCAAGGGCGCGCGCATCGGCCTGCTCGTCGATTTCCTCGGCAAAGATCCGGTGCATCGGCCGGTCAACACGGTCGTCGAAGACGCCGTGACGAAGATGACCGCGATGGGCGCCACCGTCGTGCGCGTCACCATTCCCGGACTCGACGCGCTCACGCGGGATCTCAGCCTCATCAACTTCGAGTTCAAGCCCGCGTTCAATGCGTACCTCGCCAGCCTCGGCGCGCGCGCGCCGGTGAAGACGCTGGACGAGTTCATCGCGCGCGGTGAATTTCATCCGTCGATCCGAAGCGGACTGCTGGCGGCACAGAAAATCGCGGACCCGCTGAGCTCCGCCGAGTACAAGCAGATGCTCCTGCGCCGGAACGATCTGCGGCAGGCCGTGATGACCCTCCTCGCGGCGCACCAACTGGACGCGGTGCTGTATCCGCATCAGCGGCGGCTGGTGGTGCCGATCGGCGAAGACCAGGTCGAGCGGAACGGTGTGCTCTCGAACAGCACCGGGTTCCCGGCCATCTCGTTTCCGGGCGGCTTTTCGCCGCCGTCCGCATCGGCTCCGGGCGGTGTCCCCGTCGGCATCGAGATCCTCGGACCGGAGTGGAGCGAGCCGGTGCTTTTCAGACTCGCATACGCCTATCAGGAAGGCGGCCCCGCGCGCCGGCCCCCCTCCAGCACACCGCCTCTTCGTTAGCGTTAGCCTCTGTTGAGTGCGTGCCCACGTTCAACCGCAGAGAGCGGAGAACTCGCAGAGGCGAAGAAACTAACCACGAAAACACGAAGATCCACGAAGACACGAAAACGAGCGCGACCGGCCCGCGTAGCGGGTGCGAAACAAATAGAGCGACGCAAACACAAGCCAAACTTCTCAGGGTTTGCGTTTGCGACGCTCTTCTTGTTTCGAAGAGGGCCGGCTGCGCCGGCCCCTGGTCGCGCAGGCATCTCTGCGGGCTTGCGGTCCCTGGCGTTCTAACCGTCGTGTTCTTCGTCTTTTTCGTGTTCTTCGTGCGTGGCGGTGTTTTGTCTGTTTCGTGATCTTCGTGGTGAAGCTTTTTCTGCAATCTGCAATGTCCGCGAGGCGGCCAAAAAAGATCGCCTCTCCAATACAGGACCTCGTCCTCTCGGAGCGCTCGCGCTGGCTGGTAGAGTTTGGCGCTCGCCAGCACCGAGGATCGGGCCTTCCGGGTGACAAGTTGTGCCATTGGGCCGGCCGACTGTATGGCAGTTTTTTAAACGTTCGGCCCGCAACCGCTGTCTAACCTGGCCAATGAAACGAATTCTTGTCGCTGCCCTAGCGATAACTGCCCGCGGGCGGGTGATGTGGAGAGGGTCCGCTCGATGAGCATCGAGCGGTATATCGACCAGCAGCTCCATCCGGAACGGATTCCAGACGAGGCGCTGGCGGCGCGGCTGTCCGGGCTGACGACCATCGGCCTCAGCTCGCGCGAGATTGCAGAGCAATACGAGCGGCCGCAGCTCGAGACGCGCCGCGAGCGCAGGCGGAACGCGAAGCAAGACGACCCCGGGGCCGGGAATCAGAAGCCGGCCGATCCGCTCCTGCAAAAAGCGAACGCCGTCATGGTCGAGCTGTCGGAGCAGAAGCTGCTTCGGGCCGTCTACAGCGAGCGGCAACTCCAGGAGGTCCTCGCCGACTTCTGGTTCAACCACTTCAACGTCGACGCGCGCAAAGGGCCCGATCGATTTCTGGTGACCGAATACGAGCGGGAATCCATTCGACCGCGCCTGCTCGGGAAGTTCCGCGACCTGCTCGGAGCCACCGCGAGGAGCCCGGCGATGCTGTTCTATCTCGACAACTGGCTGAGCGCCGATCCGAACGGCCCGCACGCGGCACCGCGCGCCCTACCTCAACTGCAGGCGCAAGGCAGGAGAGCGCCGAAGGGCCTGAACGAGAATTACGGCCGCGAGCTGATGGAGCTGCACACGCTCGGCGTCGACGGGGGCTACACGCAAAACGACGTGACCGAGGTGGCGCGCGCGTTCACCGGCTGGACGATTGAGAATCCGCGACAGGGCGGCGGCTTCAAATTCGAGCCGCGCATCCACGACGCCGGGGAGAAGATCGTCCTGGGCCACGTGATCAAGGCCGGCGGAGGAGAATCCGATGGCGAGCAGGTGCTCGACATCCTGGCGGCGCATCCGTCGACGGCACGCTTCATTTCGACCAAGCTCGCGCGCCGGTTCGTCGGCGACACGCCGCCGCCGGCGCTCATCGATCGCGCGGCCGCCCGGTTCCACGAGACCGGCGGCGACCTGCGCGAGGTGATGCGCACGATCCTGACGTCGCCCGAGTTCCTGTCGCCTGAGGCGTACCGGGCCAAGGTCAAGACGCCCTTCGAGTTCGTCGTGAGCGCGCTGCGCGCGACCGGAACCGATGTGGACACAGGGGAACGCAAAGCCCGCGAAGGCCGCGAAGAACACATTAGCTCTGCGGGCTTCGAGGGCTCTGCGTTCGATGCGAGGGCGCTCGTCCGCGAGGTCCAGCAGCTCGGCATGCCGCTCTACATGTGCCAGCCGCCGACGGGTTACAAGGACACCGCCGACGCCTGGGTGAACACCGGCGCGCTTGTGAACCGGATGAACTTCGCAATGCGACTTGCCGGCAGCCGGCTTCCGCGTATCGCAGGGGTCAGTCCATCGGCACTCGACACACTCGACAGTCAGGCCGTCATCGAGCGATTGCTGGGCGGAGACGCTTCGGACACGACGCGCGCCACGATCGCGAAGGCGACGACGGCGCCGCAGATGACGGCACTGACGCTCGGCGCGCCGGAATTTCAACGACGCTAGGAGCCCGTCTGAATAATGCCTCACGGGTTCCTAGTAGCCGCGCTTCGCGCGGAACGACATGCGAATTCGGGCCGTTTTTCGACGGCGTGCCCGCCTACCAGGAGCGTGTTCACATGTCTCGGACACGCTCCTAAGAGCGAGTGTTTCA
>QHWJ01000251.1 GCA_003222535.1 Acidobacteriota bacterium
GATCGCGCGCCGATACATGATCCGCCTGCGACGCGACGACTTCGAGGATCCCCACGAGTTGGCGAAGCTCGCAGCGACGGCGCACATCTCGCCGGAAGAGTTCCGCCGGGAGTTCGAATACCTGATGGCTTCCGAGCCGCCACCACTCGAGATGGACGAGTTGGGGGAGCTGGTGGCGACCCCTGATCGCGAGGACGCCCGGACCAACACCTCAATTTGAGCGTCGAAAACAACCCGACTGCGACTCGACCGCCCCACGTCCGCGTGGCACGCTCCCGACTTGCCGGCGAAAGACGGGCGTATTTACGCATACCCGATATCCAGGTATACTATAGCGGTGTGATTCTGACGTTCGCGGATGCGGGCACCGAGGACCTCTTCAACGGACGCAAGAGCCAAGCGGCCCGGAAGCAACTGCCGGTTTCGCTGTGGTCCCGCGCGCGCCGGCTTCTCGACCAGTTCCAGCGTGCACACGTCGTCGGCGACATGGCACAACCGCCCGGCAACCGGTTTGAGCGGCTCTCGGATGGTCGGTACAGCGTCCGCGTCAACGACCAATACCGCGTCACTTTCCATTGGGCAGACGGCGCGGCCAAGGAGGTATGGTGTGGGGACTACCACTAAGCTGCTGAAGAGCTGCGGACTGCCGACTCACCGTCCGCCCACGTCGCCGGGCGAGACGGTTGCGCATTTCCTGGAGGATCTGGACCTCTCGCAGGCGGAGGCCGCGCGTGCGCTCGGGCTGTCGGCCAACCGGTTGAACGAAGTCGTCAAGAACAAGCGCGGCATCAGTGCAGATACGGCGCTGCGCTTGGCAGCCTACTTCGGTACGACGGCGCAGTTTTGGCTGAACGTGCAAGGCTCCTGGGACCTGTGGCGCGAGCTGCAGCGCGGCTCCAAGACCTACGGGACCATCTTTCAGCGCCGCCCCCGTGCGGTGCGCGAGGCGGCGGTACCTCCCGCGTAGGCAGGGAAGCAATGAAGTACTTAATCGTGAGCGAGCAGACCTCAAGCGGTTACTCGGCGTACTCTCCCGATCTCCCCGGATGCGTTACGACGGGCGGAACGAAGGACGAGGTTCAACGAGAGATGAAAGCCGCGATCGCGTTTCATTTGGACGGCCTCAGGGAAGAGGGACTTGCGATTCCTGAACCGCACTCGACTTCTTCGTACGTTGAGATCCAGGCCTAGCCGACGCTCCGAGTTTCATTCTGCGGGAACGTTGGCACAGCTCAAGCCTTCCCTCCGTTCCGTCTCCGTCGGCGCTTCGCGGGCTTGACCTGCGCCATCCGCTCCCGTTCCCAGGGGTTATCGGAGCGTCGCGGGCGTTCGAGAAAAGGTGGCGAGGGGCAGAATCGAACTGCCGACACTACGATTTTCAGTCGTATGCTCTACCAACTGAGCTACCTCGCCACGGGGCCTCATCGGCGCGTTCGTGAATTGGTCGGTCGGTGAATGAGCATCGCTTTCAAATTCACCAACTCACCGACTCACTGGATCGCCAACTGCGCGATCATACTGTGCGGTTTACTTGAACCGCAAGGCAGCATCAGATTACTGCCGACGCGCGGAAGGCAGGCACCTACATCCCATCGTGAGGATCACCGGGCTTCCCGCCGCTTTCTCGACCGCCGCGCAGATTGGCAGCGCGGCATACCAGTCGGTGAGCCAGGACAGGCGATCAGCGTCGTGCAGTCGTTGTCGAAATCGGCCGGCAGCGGCTCGAGTGAAGGAAGCGAGATTTGGTGTTCCCATTGGTCGCCTCGCGAGTCACCGGCGGCGCAGGCGCCAGGTATCCGGGTGAGGCGTCTGCACCACAAGCTGCGCGGTAAATCGAGCGTACAGTTTTCAAAGGAGGTGGTCGGGTAGATCGTTGGACGTGGGTACCGGCGCCTTGACAGGACTGCTTTATTACAATCACAATGTAGTAGTAATAATGCTCGGAGAGTTCGAATACCTGCTTCTCTCAGTTACCGCCCGACTTGGCGACGAGGCGTACGGCGCCGCAATTCGGGCCGCGTTTGAGCAGGCAACTGGTCGTCGGTGTTCCGTGGGGGCCCTCTATACCACGCTCGATCGATTGGAGGCAAAAGGCCTCGTTCAGACCTGGATGGGCGAAGCGACACCCCAACGTGGGGGGCGAGCCAAGCGCATGGTGCGAGTCACGGCCAGGGGCGCTCGGCAAGCGGCGCAATTCTATCGCACGGTTGTCCGTGCGAGCCGCGGCGTCTCTTGGGAGACGACTCGGAGTCTGGTTCGCTGATGACGGGCGTCGTCTGGTGGTTGGTCGAGAGGGCATCGGCGCTGTTGGACGCCGAGGAACGGGATGCCGTCCGAGGCGACCTCGCGGAATTGAATGTGGCCGCTGGACGCGCGCTGCGCGAGGTGGTCGGGTTGCTCGTGAGGAGACAACTCCGTCTGTGGACGGACTGGAGACCGTGGCTCGCGCTCGCCGGACTGGTGATACCGCTCGGCATGTTACTGAGTCTGATATCCCGGCAATGGGCCAACACGAATTCCATTTACGCCTGGCTTTACGTCGACAACTGGACTTGGAGTTACATCGAGACCGCTGGTGCGCGGCACGACCTCGTTCAGATCTGCGGGACGTTCCTTCTCGAGTGTGTCACGCTGGTGTGCTGGGCTTGGACGCTCGGCTTCACGCTCGGATCGCTGTCCCGGCGAACCATCTGGGTCACTGGAACGCTTTTCGGCGCCGTCTTGTTCGGCGGAACGCTTGGCAGTTCGACTGCGGGGCTCCGCAACCCCGGCAATGCTGCGGTGTTCTCGCTCATGTTCTACCGCGATGGTTTTCCTGCCCTCGTCCGAACCGTCCTGGTGCTGGTGCCGGCCGTGATTGGAATGCGGAAAGGCGTCCGACAGGCTACGCTGCCACTGCCATGGGCGCTCATTTCGGCTGTCGCCGTGGTGACTCTCACCGCGTTGGCTGCTCCAAGTGTCAAAGTCTCGGTGACGTGGGGCTGGTGGTCCACATCGGGCGAGGGCCCGGCGATCCGACAGCTCGCGCAGTTGCGCGACAGCTGGCAACTGCGGCTACTCCCAATGCTGATGGTGTGGCCAGTCGCATACATGGTCGCGAGCGCGACCCGGAGGCACTGGCGCCGACAGTCAGCAACAGCTTAAACGCCATCTGCATTCAAGGAGAGCCCACATGAGCGCAGCGTTCGGCCGAACCAGTGTGGCGCCGGTATTGACCCTGCTCCTCACGATCGTGGGCGTCGCCACCGCCGCCGATCTCGCGAATCTTCACGACCGGAAAGCTGCCCCTGATTTTGCGCTCACCGACGCCACCGGAGCGCCGATCACGTTGTCCACGTACAAGGGCCGCGTGGTCCTGCTCGATTTCTGGGCCACGTGGTGTACGGGCTGCAAAGTCGAGATTCCCTGGTACATGGAATTTCAGAAGAAGTATGCCCGTCAGGGGCTCACGTCTATCGGCGTGGCCATGGACGAGGAGGGCTGGAAAGTCGTGACACCCTACCTGTCGGCGCATCCGATCAACTACCCGATTGTGCTCGGCAATCCTGACCTCGTGCAGCCGTACCAAATCACCAACATGCCCGTCACGCTCCTCATCGATCGCAACGGCAAGATCGCGGATGCCCATGTGGGAATGGTCGTCAAGAATGCGTGGGAAAAGGAAATTCGGCAGCTCCTTGAGGAACGGTCCAGATGAGCGCTCAGCGGTCCACCTCGTCGCCGGGTGCGGTCGCATAACGTGGCGCCCATCGCGGGACGCTCGAATCAGGACATGGCGCTGCCTCACGTGTTTGATGCTGTGGACCGCCAAAAGCGCGATGATGTGCGTGTCGAGCTATTTCCAGAGGCCGCCGTTCTTCAGGCGGACGAGCTCATCCACGTCCGCCGGCTTGAAGCCGCGCGCCCGTGCGTGATTCACGAAGCCCGGCGTGATGCCATGGTCGCGGAGCCGGATGATCTGCTCCAGCGTAAGCTCCTTGAACCCGAGCGCTTTCATGTCCGCGACGAACTCGGCGCTGACGCCGTGGTCTCTCGTCCGCACGACGTCCTCGATCGGGACGTTCTTGAAGCCCTGTGCCGCGAGGTCGCGGACATACGCGGCGGTGACGCCGTGATCGTGGAGCCGGACGAGATCTTCGGCTCCGAGCTTGTCGTAGCCGGCGGCTTTCAGCTCCTGAACGAACGCCGCGCGCACGCCGTGGTCGCGCAGCCGGACGTACTGATCCAGGCCGGTGACGCTCAGGCCGAGCCCGCGGATCTCCTGCACGAACTCGGGCGTGACGCCGTGATCGCGCGCCCGGACGAGATCTTCGATCGTGGCGCTGCCGAACCCGGCCGCCTTCATGTCCTGGATGTACTTCTGCGTGACGCCGTGGTCGCGCAGGCGGACGAGATCGTCAAGGCTGGCGCTCGTGTAACCCTCGGCCTTGAGCGCCTTGATGTACTCCGCGGTCACGCCGTGGTCGCGCGTCCTCACGAGGCTCTCCAACGCGACGGTGCGGAATCCCTGGCGCTTGAGATCCCGGATGTACTCGATCGTGACGCCGTGCGTCCTCGCGCGCTGAATCTGGTCCAGCGACAGCTTGTCGTAGCCCTCGGTCTTCAGCTCTTTGATGTACTTCGGCCCGACGTCGTGGATCGCGAGCTGAAAGCGACGCCACTGCGGGAGGTCCTCGCCGTAGCCGAGCGCCTTCATCTCCGCCGTGTATTGCGCCCGCGGGCTGAAGCGGAACAGCCCGGCGCCGCGCCCGTCGCGGAAGGCCCCCTCGAAGGCGAGCGTGCCCGCCTCGCGGTGCAGGTCGAACTTGATGCTCGTGACCGAGAAGCGCTCGTCGTTGGGCGGGAGCCCGGCGAGCTCGTCGATCGGGAAGCTCTGACCCATGCTCCAGTCGCCGTTTGAGCGATCGCCGTTCCATTCCTTCGGCGGAGCGGTCCGAACCTGCAGGAACACTCTGGCGTTGCGGAGCTCAGCCGTCCAGGTGCCGCTGACGTCGCTCTGAGCCTGTGCCCGGCCCGCTACCGCCTGGGCCAGAACCAGCGTAAGAACTGTGAGATATCGCATGCCCGCTTGGACAGGTCCGGCGGGCGGGAAGGTTGTCATGGCTGATGGCTGATGGCTGATGGCTGATGGCTGATTGTAGTAGTGGTCGATCGCCCATGTGCCATTAGCCCTCAGCCCTCAGCCATGACAGCCGAGGCCTCTAAACGGCCGCGGCCTCGGTCTCTCGAGTGAGGCCCAGCTCCCGGCGGACGCGGTCGTCGATGGCCTTGTAGATCTCGGGGTTCTCCTTCAGGAATTGCTTGGCGTTCTCCCGGCCCTGGCCGAGCCGCTCGCCTCCGTACGCGAACCACGCGCCGCTCTTTTCGATGATGCGCTTCTCGACGCCCAGATCCAGCAAATCGCCTGTTCTGGAGATGCCTTCGCCGTACATCACATCGAACTCGGCCTCGCGGAAGGGCGGCGCGACCTTGTTCTTCACCACCTTCACGCGCGTACGGCCGCCGACGACCACGTCGCCGTCCTTGATGCTCGCGATGCGGCGGATGTCCATCCGCACCGACGCGTAGAACTTCAGCGCGCGGCCGCCCGTCGTGGTTTCCGGATTGCCGAACATCACGCCGATCTTCTCTCGGAGCTGGTTGATGAAAATGAGGCAGGTTTTCGACTTCGACACCGCGCCGGTGAGCTTTCGCAGCGCCTGAGACATGAGGCGTGCCTGGAGGCCCATCTGCGCTTCGCCCATCTCGCCTTCGATTTCCGCCTTCGGCACAAGCGCGGCGACCGAGTCGACGACGACCACGTCGACGCCATTCGACCGAATCAACACCTCGACGATTTCGAGCGCCTGCTCCCCGTTGTCCGGCTGCGACACGAGCAGGTTGTCGACGTCGACGCCCAGTTTCTGCGCGTACGCCGCGTCGAGCGCGTGCTCGGCGTCCACGAACGCCGCCAGGCCGCCCAGCTTTTGCGCTTCCGCAATCACCTGCAACGCCAGCGTCGTCTTGCCCGACGACTCCGGCCCGAAAATCTCGACGACGCGGCCGCGCGGCACGCCGCCGACCCCGAGGGCGAAGTCGATGCTGATGGCGCCCGTGGGGATCGCGTCGATCGGCTGGATGGCGCCCTTCTGGCCGAGGCGCATGATCGAGCCCTTCCCGAACTGTTTTTCGATCTGGACCACGGCCAGGTCCACGGCTTTGATTTTTTCGCGTTCCTGGCGTTCGTCTCTCTCGATCGGCGGCATGGGTTCTCCTCTCGGCGAGCCTGAACGGCCCGCCCTACGTTTTTTCGTAGCGCGGCTCTTTTCAGGGCCGCGAAGCCCGGGTCATTCTAAAGGCGTGCCGGGCGAAAGTCAAGTGCAATATTGTAAATGGACCGACGGAACTCACTGCATGCCAACAGTTTACGATAGCAATCACTTTCGCCTCTATCGGCTGGGATCGAAGAATCTGCCATCATAGGTCCTTGGATGCCTAGCCCAATTGGCCATGCGCTCGCCGGGCTCACCGCCGCCTGGATCGCCGATCTCGTGCCCGGCGACCGCGACTGGCGGACCGCGCCGGCATCGGCCTCGTTGTATCGGCGCTCCGGGAACGGACTGACGCTGGCCTGCGCCGTGCTCGGTGCGTCGCCGGATCTCGATCTGCTGTTCGCCGCACATCGGACGGTGACGCACAGCGTCGGCGCCGTCGCCTTCGTCGCGATCTTCGCGGCGGCGTCGGCGGCTCTCGCGGATCGTCCCATCCCGCGCGTCGCCGCGATGTGCGCGGCTGCCTACGCGAGCCATCTGCTTCTCGATTGGCTCGGTGTCGACGAATTTCCGCCACGCGGGATCCAGGGGCTGTGGCCGCTCAGTCACAAGTGGTTCATCTCCTACGCCGACTTCTTTCGACAGACCGCGCGACGGGAGATTTTCACAGCGCCGAGCATGATCAAGAACCTCGAGGCGATCGTGCAGGAGATCGCGATTCTAGGGCCGGTGGTCGTGGCGGTGTGGCTCGTACGAGTAAAAGCCCTGTCCGGACTTTCGTCCGAGGTGACCCGCCGCGACCATGCGCCGCAGTAGCGGGCACGGCCGGTACTTCGGATCGCCAAGCCCGTCGTGCAGGACGTTGAGGATCGCCAGGCAGACGTCGAGGCCGATGAAGTCGGCGAGCGCGAGCGGTCCCATCGGATGATTCATCCCCAGCTTCATCACCGTGTCGATGGCGTCGGCCGTGCCCACGCCTTCCATCAGTGCGTAGATCGCCTCGTTGATCATCGGCATCAGGATGCGGTTCGCGATGAACCCCGGATAGTCGGCGGCTTCGACTGGAGTCTTGCCGAGCGTCGCGCACAGGTCCGACGCCACCCGCATCGACTCGGGCGAGGTCGCCTGACCGCGGATCATCTCGACCAGCGTCATGAGCGGCACCGGGTTCATGAAGTGCATGCCCAGCACTTTGTCGGGGCGTCTGGTGGCCGCGCCGAGCGCGGTGATGGAGATCGACGACGTGTTGGACGCGAGAATCACGTCCGGCCGGGCAATTGCGTCGAGGCTCGCGAACAGCGATCGCTTCGCGTCGGCGCTCTCCACGATCGCCTCGACGACGTAATCCGCGTGCGCGATCGGCTCGATCGTCGTCGCCGTCGACAACCGTCCGAGTGCGGCGTCGCGATCGGTGCCGCTGAGCCTGGCCTTCTCGACGAACTTGTCGAGGCTCTTCTCGATCGTCCGGCGCGCGCGATCGAGCATCGGCTGCGCCACGTCCACCAGGCGCACCGTGAAGCCAGACTGTGCGAACACCTGGGCGATCCCGCTCCCCATCGTGCCCGCGCCGACGACACCGACGGTTTTGATCATGTCGCTGCAGGGACCACGAAGGCACGAAGAACAGGAAAAAGAAAATAGCTTATTGTTTTCGTGATCTTCGTGGTGCTTCGTGTTTTCGTGGTTGCATTTGTTTTTAGACGCGCTCGACAGCGAGCGCGACGCCGTTGCCGCCGCCGAGGCAGAGCGTCGCGATGCCGCGCTTCGTGTTTCTCCGTTTCAGTGCGTAGAGCAGCGTCGTCAGCACGCGTGCTCCGCTCGAGCCGATCGCGTGGCCGAGCGCGACGGCGCCGCCGGTGACGTTCACCTTCTGCGGATCGATGCCGAGCTCGCCGAGCACGGCGACGGCCTGCACCGCGAAGGCTTCGTTCAGCTCGAACAGGTCCACGTCCTTCAGGTCCCAGCCGACTTTTGCGGCGACGCGGCGCACGGCCTCGACCGGCGTCATCAGAACGAACTTCGGCGGCAGCCCGCTCGTCGCCTGACCGGCGATGCGCGCGAGCGGCGTCAGCCCCAGCGATTTCGCGCGATCGGCCGCCATCACCACCAGCGCCGACGCGCCGTCGTTGACGCCGGGCGCGTTGCCGGCGGTCACCGTGCCATCTTGCTTGAACGCGGGCTTGAGCGCGGCGAGCGATTCGACGGACGTGTCGGCGCGGATCGCTTCGTCGCGCTCGACGACGAGGGCGTGGCCTTTCTTCTGCGGAATCGAGATCGGCAGGATTTCGTCCTTGAACGCGCCCTCATCAGTGGCACGGGCCGCCTTCTGATGGCTGCGCGCGGCGTACTCGTCCTGAGCTGCACGGCCGACCTTGTAATGATCGGCGACGACCTCGCCCGAGTTGCCCATGTGGCACTGTTCGAAGGCGCACCAGAGGCCGTCGTTGATCATCGAGTCGACGACGTCACTGTTGCCCATGCGCAGGCCGTCGCGCACGCCGCGCAGCAGGTACGGGCAGTTGCTCATCGACTCCATGCCGCCGGCGACCGCGACGTCGATGTCGCCGACGCGGATGGCCTGGTCCGCGATCATCACGGCCTTGAGACCGGAGCCGCATACCTTGTTGATCGTCAGTGCCGCGACATGGTCGGGCAGCCCGCCGTGGAGCGCCGCCTGGCGCGCCGGGTTCTGGCCGAGACCGGCGGAGACGACGTTGCCCATGATGCACTCGTCGACGATCTGCGGATCGATGCCGGCCCGGCGAACAGCTTCCGCCACCACCAGCGCTCCCAGCTCGGTCGCGGTGAAGCTCTTGAGCGCGCCGAGGAACTTCCCCGTCGGCGTGCGCACGGCGGAGACGATGACGGACTCACGCATGTCAAACTTCAGACTTCAGACTTCAGACTTTGAGATTGGTGTTCGTCCGCGTTTCGATCCGGTCGACGACATCGGCGCCAAGAAACCGGTGCAGCCGTCTCAGGATGGTTGGCGACGAGCGCATGATCTCGCGCGACCACTGGGCGCTCGCGGTTTCGACGATCAGCACGCGCCTTTCGAGCTTCACGGCCGTGACGCGCTCGATCGCCGGACCGACCGCGGCGCCCCAGGCAAACGTCACCTTGCCGTCGGACAGCGGCGCCGCTTTGAGCAGCTCTGTGAGTGCCCCTGGAAGGCCGTGCGCGAGCGGACGCATGTAGAATTCGGAATTCGGAATTGGGAATTTGGAATTCGCGAATTCCAGATTCCGAATTCACAATTGCAGATTCTACCATGCGCCTGATCCTCGCGTCCGCGTCGCCGCGTCGATCCGAGCTCCTGCGCGCCGCCGGGTACGAGTTCGAGGTCGTCGCCGCCGCCGTCGACGAATCGATTCGCGCGGGCGAATCGCCGGCGATGTACGTGCGGCGGCTCGCGGCGGACAAGTCGGCGTCGGCGCAGGCCGGCACCGCCAAGGCGGCGCCCCACGCGCGAGAGCTGTTCGAGCCACGGCGTCGCCTTCAGGATCCCGACGCCGCGGCGCCCCACGCGCGAGAGCTGTTCGTAGGGCCCCGCTTCAGCGGGGCCGACCCGATCGTTCTGGGCGCGGACACCGCGGTTGTGATTGACGGCGAGATCCTCGGCAAGCCGCGCGACGATGAAGATGCGGCGAGATTCCTGCGCCGGTTGTCCGGGACGCGGCATGAGGTGCTGACGGGTGTGAGCCTGCGGCAGGGGACGGCCGAGGTGGGACGAGTCGAAACGACCGTCGTCTACTTCCACGCGCTGCAGGAAGAGGATATCGCCTGGTATGTCGCGCGCGGAGAAGGGCGCGACAAGGCCGGCGCCTACGCCATTCAGGGGCTGGCGTCGCGTTTTATCCCGCGCGTTGAAGGATCGTATTCAAATGTCGTCGGTCTGCCGGTCGCCAGCGTCGCGGAGCTGATGCGTTTGCTCCTTGCATACGGGGGGTAAAGCACGCTATTCTGAGGGAGAACGCACACCAGCTAACTCGGCGCAAGCTGTTTTCCTTTTCCCCGGAAGTCCCTATGACACATCGATATATCAAGATTGGCGCCACTGCCTCCGTACTCGTGCTCGCCTTCGTCGGCCTGCTCTGGACCACGCTGGCCGAAGGCACCGAGTACTACAAGCATGTCGACGAGGTGATGAGCAGCCCGCGGGATTGGCAGGGCAAGCGGCTGCAGCTGCACGGCTTCGTCGTCACGAATTCCATTCTGCGCAAGCGCGACTCGCTCGATTACAAGTTCAAAGTGCAGAACAAAGGAACTGTCGTCGATGCGACCTATAACGGCGTGGTGCCGGACACGTTCAAGGACACGCCGGGCACGGAATCCGAGGTCGTGCTGAAGGGCCAGCTGACGCCGGACGGGTTCAAAGTCGATCGCGATGGCGTGATGGCGAAGTGTCCGTCGAAGTACCAGCCGAAATCCGCGGCCACCGGCCTGTAGGGGTTATGCCGTCACTTGGCTCGTTTCTCCTTCTTTCCGCCTTCGTCACGTGCAGCTACGCCGCCGTCGTCTCGGTGGTCGGCGCACGACGCCGGTCGCGCCCGCTGATTGAAAGCGGCATCGGCGCGTTCTACCTGATCTGCGCGCTCATGATCGCGGCGACGGCCGTGCTGATCAATGCGTTCCTGACCGGCGACTACTCCATCAAGTACGTCGCGCACTATTCGGACAGCGTGCAGCCGCTGTTCTACAAGATCACGTCGTACTGGGGCGGGCTCGACGGATCGATCATGTTCTGGGTGTTCCTCCTGTCGATCTTCGGATCGCTGGCGGTCTACGTGAACCGCGAGCGGCACCGCGAGCTGATTCCCTATGTCATCGCCACCATCTCCACGGTGCAGATGTTCTTCCTGTACCTGATGGTGGCGCACAAGAACCCGTTCACCACGTTTCTGACAGCGGCGCCGGCCGACGGCGAGGGGCTGAACCCCCTGCTGCAGAACTTCTACATGGCGATTCATCCGCCGTCGCTGTACACCGGCTTCGTCGGCATGACGATTCCGTTCGCGTTCGGCGTCGCCGCGCTCATCACGGGTCACCTGGACGACTCGTGGCTTCGTGCGGTGCGCCGCTGGACGATGTTCAGCTGGCTGTTCCTGTCCTTCGGCCTGACGCTCGGGATGATCTGGGCGTACGAAGAGCTTGGCTGGGGAGGCTACTGGGCGTGGGATCCGGTCGAGAATGCCGGCCTCCTGCCCTGGTTCACGGCGACGGCGTTCCTCCATTCCGTCATGGTGCAGGAGCGGCGCAGCATGTTGCGCGTCTGGAACGTCACGCTCGTCATCATGACGTTCTTCCTGACCATCTTCGGCACGTTCATGACCCGGTCCGGCGTCGTGCAGTCGGTCCACGCATTCGGCGACGACCCGATCCTCGCGAAGCTGTTCACCGGCTTCATGGTGGCGATCCTCGCGTTCAGCTTCGGTCTGGTCATCTACCGGCTGCCGCTGCTCAAGGCGCGCAACGAGCTCGATTCGTGGATGTCGCGGGAGGCGGCATTCATGGTCAACAACTGGGTGCTGCTGTTCGCGGCGCTGTTCGTGCTGTTTGCGACCATGTTCCCGACGCTCAGCGAAGCCATCACCGGCCATCGCCTGACCGTTGCCGCGCCGTTTTTCAACAAATGGATGGTGCCGATCGGCTTCGTCCTGCTGTTTCTGACCGGCGTGGGCCCCCTGCTCGCGTGGCGCAAGTCGACGCTCTCGAACCTGCGCGACTCGTTCCTCTTTCCGGTCGGGCTGGCGCTTGTCACCGCCGCCGGGCTGGCGGCGCTCGGCGTGCGGGTGTGGTCGTCAGGGCTCTGCTTCGCGATGTCGGCGATGGTGGTGGGCACGATCGGGCAGGAGTTCTGGCGCGGCGGGAACATCCGCCGGAAGAACACCGGAACCGACATCTTCACGGCGATCATCGGGCTCGTCGGCCGCAACAAGCGCCGGTACGGCGGCTACATCGTCCATCTGGGCATCGTGTCCATCTTCCTCGGGTTCGCCGGCAACGGCTTCAAGAGGGACGAGCAGGTCCTGCTGAAGCCGGGTGAGCAGGCGACGATCGGCCGCTACAGCATCCGCAACGACGGCCTCAAGGTGAGCGACGATGGTCAGAAGCAGATGACCATGGCCTACCTCTCGATCTTCGAGAACGGGAAACAGATCGACACGATGTATCCGGCCAAGTGGGCGTTCCGCAAGCACGAGCAGGAGCCGACGACCGAAGTGGCCATCCGGCGGACGTTTGCCGAGGACCTGTACATCGTGCTGGCGTTTCAGCCGAGCGACCTCGCGACGCAGACGGCGACGCTGACGATCGTGTTGAATCCTCTCGTGAACTGGATCTGGCTGGGCTTCGGCATCATGGCGCTCGGCACCGGCATCGCGCTCCTGCCGGAGCGCGCGTACTCGTTTGCGCTCGCCAGCCTGCCGGCCGAAGCCGCGACCACCACGGTCGCGCTGCTGTTTGCAGTGCTGGTCTCCGGCGGCACGGTGCTGTCGGCGCAGGCGGGGATGGGTCCCGGTCCTGCGGGTCAGAACATCCAGTCGTCGTACTACGCCCGCAACGATTTCGAGCGGAAGATGCAGCACGAAATCGTCTGCACGTGCGGCGCCTGCGGGCACGCGACCATCGCCGAATGCCGGAAGGATCCGTGCGCCACATCCCACGAAATGCGCGCACAGCTGGCCGCCCTCATCGATCAAGGGAAGACCCACGACGAGATCATTCAAGCGTTCATCACCAAGTACGGCGGCGAAGAGATGCTCGGCGCGCCGATCGACAAGGGTTTCAGCCGGCTCGCGTGGCTGTTCCCCTACCTGATGGGTGCGACCGGTGCGGTCGCCGTCGGCTTCGCGGCGGTGAGGTGGACCCGGAAGCCCGAGGGCCCCGCGACCGCCGCGCCGCTCGATCCCGCTCTCGAAGAGCGTATCGATGATGAGCTCCGAGACCTCGACTAAGCAGGTCCGGCAGAAGCCGGGCACCACCGACGCCGGACTTCAACCCTGGCAATTCTTCGCGCTGGCCGCGCTGGGCTGCGCGACGGCGATGACGTTCATCACGCGCGGTCAGGGCCCGACGGCCGTGATCCTGATCGGGCTCCTCATGGCGGCGGCGGCGCTGGTCGGCTACGCGGCGCTGCGCATGGTTCGGCCGCTCGTGTCGCCGGACGAGGATCGGACCGTCACGATCGGCCACCGAACGCGCGTCGCGCTCGAGCGCGAAAAGATGCTCTCGCTCAGATCGATCAAGGAGCTCGAGTTCGATCGCGCGATGGGACGTCTGTCCGACGAGGACTGGCGGGAAATGTCGGGCCGCCTGCGCACGCGCGCGGCAGGGCTCATCCGTCAGCTCGATGCCGGGTCCGGCTATCGCGAACAAATCGAACGGGATCTGGCGAAACGTCTCCAGGACAGGAACGCTCGGCTGAAGCCTTCGCGCTCCGAGGCCGAGCGTGTGTGCGCGAGCTGCGACGCGGGGAACGACGCCGACGCGAAGTTCTGCAAAGGATGCGGGGCGAGGCTTTAATGGGCAGGAACTGCGCGGTGGCCAGGAAGGGCTGGACGGGTCTTTCCCTCTGTGTCCTTTGTTTCCTTTGTGTCCTTTGTGCTGCGCGCCAGGATGTGGGCGCGCAGCCGGATCCAAAGCAGATGGCGGGGATTCCACGCCCCGTCGACGATCTGCCGAACGGCGCCGTCTCGGTGCGCCTGATTCGCGGCGAGCTGTCGAACAACATCGCCAGCCACCCGGTCGAGCTGCGCGTCGGCTCCAAGGTGCTCACCGTGAAAACCGACGAGAGCGGGCGGGCGCAGTTCAACGACCTGACGCCGAACGCGACGGTGAAGGCGATCGCTGACGTCGACGGCGAGCATCTCGAGTCGCAGGAGTTCCCGGCGCCGGCGCGCGGCGGCATCCGGCTGATGCTGGTGGCGACCGACCGATCGAAAGGCCCCGCGACAACGCCGGACGCGCCGGCCATTGCCGGCCAGGTCGTCCTCGGCGACCAGTCTCGGATCATCATGGAGCCGCGCGAAGAGGCCATCGAGTTGTTCTACCTGCTCGACATCGCGAACAAGGCGCGCGTGCCGGTGAACACGACGGCACCGTTCGTGTTCGACCTGCCGAAGGACGCCAGGGGCACGGGGATCATGGAAGGGTCATCGCCGCAAGCGAGCGTCGCCGGCACGCGCGTCACGGTTCAGGGGCCGTTCGCGCCGGGCCACACGTTCGTGCAGGTGGCGTGCGAGCTGCCGGCCGCCGACGGCTCGGTCGAGATCGCGCAGAAGCTGCCGGCGAACTTCGAGCAGCTCACCGTGGTGGTGAAAAAAGTTGACGCGACGACGTTGAGCTCGCCGCAGCTCAAAGAGCAGCGCGAGATTCCCGCAAACGGCGAACTGTTCATCGCCGCGACGGGCGGACCCGTGGCGGCCGGCCAGCCCATCCGGCTCTCGCTGAGCGGCGTCCCGCACCACAGCTCGGCGCCGCGTACCGCCGCGCTCACGCTGGCGATCGGGATCGTACTGGTCGGCACCTGGGCAGCGGCGCGTTCCACCGACCATGTCTCGATCAGGGCGGCCGAACGGAAGCGGCTGCTCGCACGCCGCGACAAGCTGTTCAACGACCTGATCCGGCAGGAGCACGATCACCGCAACGGCCGGACCGACGATCGCCGGTACGCCGCGCGGCGCGACGATCTCCTCGCGGCGCTCGAGCAGGTCTACGCGGCCCTCGACATCGACACCGGCGCGGATCCCGCTCGTCGCGCAGGTATCGCGACGCCCCTCGGCGGGCTCGGGGCGACCTGAGCTTGTCGTCCCTCGACCCGGCTCGGGACGACCGTGCACCCGTCGAACGGTCGAGAGCCGTGAACGACGGCCACCTCGATTTCGATGTCGTTGAGGTCGCCGATGTCTCCCGCCATTTCGGACGGCGCCGCGCGCTCTCTCATATCTCCCTCACCGCACGCGCCGGCGACATCGTCGGGCTCCTCGGGCCGAACGGCGCCGGCAAGTCGACGCTGATCGCAGTCCTGGCCACCCTCGCGGCGCCGAACAGCGGCGAAGTGCGCTACGGGAATCGGCCGGCGCGGCGGCTGGGCCCGGGGCTGCGGGATCGCATTGGTCTGCTCGCGCACGAGCTGCATCTCTACCCGGAGCTCTCCGCGCGACAGAATCTCAGGTTTTTCGCGCAGCTCTATGGGCTCGCCACGCGCGGGCCGGTCGATCGGGCGCTTGAGGCGGCCGGCCTGAGCGACCGTGCGGACGAGGTCGTCAGCGGCTTCTCGCGCGGCATGCGCCAGCGGCTGGCGCTCGAGCGCGCGCTGCTCCATCGTCCACGCCTGGTCCTTTTCGACGAGCCGTTCACGGGCCTCGACGACCGGGCGGTCGGTCTGGCCTCGGATCGGCTGCGGCGTCTGGCCGCCGACGGCGCGATTGTGGTGCTCGCCACGCACGACCTCGATTTGGCCGACGGGCTCGTGACGCGCGTGGCGCTGATTCGCGACGGCCGTCTGCTGTCCGATGAACCGGCGTCGACGGGTCTCCGGGCGCGCTACCGCGCGCTGATCGGCGCCACATGACGCCTCTGCCGCGGGCGGGAGCGGGCGCGGCGCGCGAGCAGGCGTGACGTTCCTGCGCACGGCCTGGCTCGTGCTCCGAAAGGACTTCGCGATCGAGGTCAGGAGCTGGGAAATCCTCACGACGACGCTGTTCTTCGCGTCGTCGTGCGTGCTCGTCTTCGCGTTCGCGTTCGTGAAGGAAGGACGGGCCGTCGAGGACGCCGCGGCCGGTATTCTGTGGATCGCCATCGCGTTTTCCGGCACGCTTGCGCTGGGCCGCACCTTCGAGCGGGAACGCTACGGCGAAACGTTGCGGGCGCTGCTGCTCGCGCCGGCACCGCGTCCGGCGCTGTACGTCGGCAAGCTGCTCGGGATGCTGGCCCTGCTCGGAATCGCGGAAGCGCTCCTCGTACCGATGGTCGCGTTCCTCTTTCAGGCGGCGCTCTTCAGCCGGCCGCTGCTGCTTGCAGGCCTGCTCGCCGGAGGCACGATAGGGTTCGCGGCGGTGGGCACGTTGTTCGCCGCCATGCTCGTGCGCGCGCGGTCGCGCGACGTGCTCCTGCCCATCCTGTTGTATCCCATCACGATTCCGGTAATCATTGCGGGAGTTCGAGGGACGGCAGCGCTGCTCGCCGAGATCCCGGACGAGGCGACCGCCACGATGTGGATCGGGATCCTCGTGGCCTTCGACACGGTGTTCGTGACGCTGGCGCTGTGGACGTTCGAGCCGCTGATGACGGAGTGAGCGGCGGACGGGCGAGAAGGCCGGGGGACAGGAAGAGCTGCGGCAGGGAAGGGCAGGTCAGCCATGCGAAAAGCGTTCGGTCCTCTGGTCGTCGTCGGCGCGGCGCTGTTCGTGGCGGCGCCGTACTTCATCGCGCAGGCGCCATACGAATCGACGATGGGGTTGATTCAGAAAATCATGTACTACCACGTGCCATCATGGATCGCGCAGTATTGCGCCATCACGGTGTGCGGCGTTGCGAGCGCGATCTATCTCTTCAAGAGTCACCCGGTCGCGGATCGTTACGCGGTGTCCGCGGCGGAGCTCGTCGTCCTGTTCGGTCTCATGGGGCTCATCACGGGGCCGTTGTGGGCCCGGAAGGCGTGGGGCGTCTGGTGGCAATGGGATGTGCGGCTCACGTCGGCCCTGCTCATGGAGCTGATCTTCGTCGCATATCTCCTGGTGCGGCAGTACGGCGGGCCCGGATCGGAGAAGCTCGCGTCCGCGACGGCGCTCTTCGGAACGGCGACCGGGCCTTTCGTCTACAAATCGGTCGACATCTGGCGGACGGTCCATCCCAAGACCACCGTGGTGCCGACGCTGCCGAGCTCCCTGGGCGCGCCGCTGGCGCTGACTTCGGCGGCGTTCGTCCTGTTGTTCGTGGTACTGCTGACACTGCGCGTCAACCTCGCCGAACGGCAAGCGGCGCTCGACGAGATGTATCTCGCGCTCGAGGACTGATATGAGTCTTTGTCGAATCATGATCGCGCTGACGTCGTGGTTCCTGCTCTCGACCTCGGCGTTCGCCACGCAGCCGCCCGCGGCGCAGAGCGAGTACGTGCCGCTGAAGGACCTGCCGGCGACTGAAAACGTCCCTGCCGCCCCGTTTCTGATTGCCGCATACGCCTTCGTCTGGATCGCCGCGATGTTCTACCTGTGGACCATCTGGCGGCGGCTGAACAGGGTCGAGACCGACATGCGCGCGCTCGCGCAAAAAACCTCACGCCGATGACGGCGGGGCACTTCATCTTCATTCCGGCCGTCCTGCTGATTGGACTGATTGTCGGCTGGGTGCTGGGATCGCGAGCGGCCCGGGATGCCTATGCCGCTGAGCTCAGACGGCGCGAGGAAAGGGCCGCAACGAAAGTGAGAAGTGAGAAGTGAGAACTCCCTTCGACCTTTAACTCTACCTTTAACGTCCCAACGCCAGCCGCTGCGCGAGCACCTCGGGCAGGCCGGCGTCGATGATCTTCGCCTGGGTCACGTCGACGGGATACTTCAAGCGGAACAAGTCGACGCGGTGCTGTTTCGTGTCGACGATCGCGTACGCGGCGCGCGCGTCTCCGTCCCGCGGCTGGCCAACCGATCCCGGGTTGACGAGGTATTTGCAGCCCTCCCTCATCACGATCCGCATTTGAGGTTCCGCCGCCGATTCGACTCTGTCGAACGTTTCCGCCGAAAGCTCGAAGGAGGCGGGGTAATGCGTGTGGCCGAACAGGCACAGCGGACGCATCGCCACCTTGAGCGCGCGGACCGCGTCCAGCTCGTCGAAGACGTACGCGTCCTCGTCGAACGGCGAGCCGTGGCAGATTTCGACGACCGCGTCCACCAGGATCGGTCCTTCGGGGAGCGCGGCCAGCCACTCCCGATGCGGCGGCTGCAGGATGTCCAGCGACCATGCCGCGGCGGTTTTCGCCACCGAGTTGAACCCGTCGGCCTGCTCCAGCCCGCACGCGACTTTGTCGTGATTTCCGCGCACGATGGCGATTGGCTGAAGCGCCTGCACGCGCTCCACCACGGCGTTGGGATCGGGGCCGTAGCCGACCAGGTCGCCGAGCACCAGCGTTGCGTCGTAGGTGCGCACGAGCGCGTCGGCCAGACACGTGTCGAGCGCTTCGAGGTTCGCGTGGATGTCGGTGAGCACGAGGTAGCGCATCAGTGTTCCAGCCAATCGACGAGCTGATCGACCAGCGCGTCGACGCTGGCGCGACCGGCATCCAGCCGCACGTGCGCTAGCTCGTAGGCCGCGCGCCGTTGATGATACAGGCGTTCGAACCCGGCGCGATCGCTGGCCAGCGGACGGCGGCCGCCGGCCGGGACCCGAGCGATCAGACGATCCAGCGGCACATCGAGCCACACCGAGACGCCGTCGTTGTTGATGACCGCCCGATTCTGGACGTCGGCGAACGTCCCGCCCCCCGTCGCCACCACGAGATGTCGCGGCGCCATCTGCTCGGCCAGGACCTGGCGCTCCAGCGACCGGAAGTACGCCTCCCCGCGTTTCGCGAAAATGTCGGCGACCGATTGACGCTCGCGCTGCTCGATGAGCTCGTCGACGTCAACCGACTGCCAGTCCAGCCGGCGGGCGAGCGCCCGCGCCACCGTTGTCTTTCCGGCAGCCATGAAGCCCACGAGATAAATCTTGTCTGTCTTCACGCCCTTCGACTCGCTGTAACGAAGCGTCGCCTGGAACGAGATTCAGAAGATGCCTAGGGCGCCCCGAGCCCGTCGAGCGGCGCGACGAGCCGGTCCAGCGCCTCGAAGAAGCCCGGATAGGAGATGCCCACGACGTCGGCGCCGTCGATGAGGGACGGCCCGTCCGCCGCGAGGGCAGCGATGGCGAACGCCATTGCCATACGGTGATCGCCTCGCGCGTCCGCGGTGCCTCCCGCCGGTCTGGCCGCCGCCGTCGGAGCTCCGCGGACGATGAAGCCGTCTTCGCGCTCGTCGGCATCGATGCCCAGCGAGCGGAAACCGCCGACGAGCGTCGCGATGCGATCGCTCTCCTTGACGCGCAGCTCGCCGGCGCCCCGGACGGTGACCTGGCCGCCGTGGGCCGCGAGCGCGGCAATCGCGGGCAGTTCATCGATCAGGCCCGGGACTTCCTCGGGGGCGATTTCGAGCGTTCCCATGCGATCGCCCTCGAGCGAGACGATCCCGCGCGGTTCGCCGGCCTCCGTCGTTGTGATCTCGGCCTGCACACGAGCGCCAAATCGTCGCAGCACGTCAAGCAACGCCGTGCGGGTGGGATTCAATCCGACGTCCTCGACGACGATGCGAGACCCGGGCAACGCGGCCGCCGCGACGAGCCAGAAGGCCGCCGAGGAAAAGTCGCCGGGAACCGACAGCGTGCAGCCGTGAAGCCGCTGGCCGCCGGTTACCGAGACCGTGAGCCCGTCAACGCCGACCTGTCCGCCGAAGGCCGTCAGCGCGCGCTCGGTGTGATCGCGTGTCGCGGCGGGTTCGGCGACGCTGGTCGTGCCTTCCGCGTGCAATCCGGCGAGTAGAACGGCACTCTTGACCTGTGCGCTTGGCGTCTCGGGCCGGTGAGCCGCCCCCCGGAGCCGCGCGCCATGAATCGTCAGAGGCGGACGTCCGTCCTTCGCGTCGATGCGGGCGCCCATCCGCTCGAGCGGCGCGATGACGCGCCGCATCGGACGACTCGACAGCGACGCGTCGCCGACGAGCGTGCTTGAAAAGGGATGCCCGGCCAGAACGCCGGCGAGCAGCCGCATCGTCGTGCCCGAATTTCCGGCGTTCAGCGACGAAACGGGCGAACGGAGTTGCCCTGAACCTCGTCCCAGAAAGGTAACCGTTCCGGCCGGACCTTCGACGACCTCGACGCCCAGGCCGCGCAGGCACGCGAGAGTCGACCGGCAGTCGGCCCCCGGGGCAAAACCGGTCACCGTCGAGCGTCCCTCGGCGAGTGCCGCCAGAAGGGCGTAGCGATGGGCAATCGACTTGTCGCCGGGCACGCGGAGCCGGCCGCTCACACGGCGGGCTGGCGTGATCAGGGCGGTGGCCAGCGGTGGCATGTCGTCAGATCTTACGCGACCTTGCTTGTCGATTGATTGGCCGCTCGTCTTGACACGGATGAACAGATGGTATTGAGTGCGGGATGATGGAACCATGACGGCAAACGGGCGGCAGGTCATCCGGCTCGAATTCAGCAGCGCCTTCGAGATGCTCGATTTCGTGCAAGTGGTCAGCGACCACCTGGCGCGCGGCATCGGGCTCGACGAAGATTCGCGGCACTGGGTGAGCGTCGCCATCCGCGAATCGGTCATCAACGCCATCAAGCACGGCAACCGGAACGACGCCGAGAAGCACGTCTTCATCGAGTTCGAGACCGCCACGCGGTCCGACGTGCCGGAGATATCGATTCGTGTCCGCGACCAGGGCGACGGCTTCGATCCGCAGACCCTCGCCAACCCACTGGACCCCGAGAATCTGCTGAAGTCGAGCGGCCGCGGCATTTTCCTCATCCGCAACTTCATGGACGACGTGCAGCTCCGCCGCGCGCCCGAGGGTGGAATGGAGATCCGCATGCTCAAGCGCGTGCCGGCGACTGGCGCGGCCGACGTGCGGCCCGGGCCCGAGTGAAACTCGATCCCCTGTTCCTGACCACCGCCATCGAGGCGGTCGTTCACGCGGGCGACTTGCAGATGGCCCGCTTCGGCCGCGACTTCCAGATCGACAAGAAAGGGACCATCGATCTCGTGACCGAGGTCGATGTCGCAGTGGAGAGGATGTTCCGCGGCCTCATCGGGGAGCGATTCCCCGGCCATCACGTGCTTGCCGAAGAGCTCGGCGGCGCCAGGGACGTGCCGGAGGGCGCGTGCTGGGTGTTCGATCCCATTGACGGCACGACCAACTTCGCGCACGGCCTGCCGATCTTCTGCGCATCGCTCGCGCTCGAAATCGACGGCGTCGCCGAGGTGGCGGCCGTCTACGACCCGAATCGCCGGGAGCTCTTCACGGCCGAGCGCGGCAACGGCGCGTTTCTGAACGGACGCCCGCTGCGCGTGTCGGCCGCGGCGCGGCTCGTCGACGCGTTGCTCGTCACCGGATTTCCGTACGACGTGCACGCGCGCGTCGAGGAGATCGTCGGCCTCTTCGGCGCGTTTGTCGGAAAGGCACGTGCCGTGCGACGGCTGGGCTCGGCGGCGATCGATCTGTGTTACGTTGCCGCCGGCCGGATGGACGGTTTCTGGGAGACCGACCTCCAGCCGTGGGATATCGCGGGCGGCGGCTTGATCGTGGCCGAAGCGGGCGGTTGCGTCACCAACACCGACGGCCATCCGTTCACTTCGCGCGGCGGCCACGTTCTGGCCACGAACGGACACCTGCACGACCTGATGCTCGAGGTGATTATGTCGTTCCGGGCCGGTCGTGCCAGGAGCCCGTCTGAGTAGGGCCCCACGTGTTCACATTTCTCGGACACGCTCCTGGTGGAGTGATACCCACGAGAGACAGCGCGGCGGCCAGCCGGGCGATTCCGGCCGCTTTTGGCGCGCCGTTCTGGCATTTCTTCTGCTACCGGGTTGGGTCGAAAGGAGTGCGCCCATGCGTCGACTCTGTCTGGCGGGGCTGAAATCCTGCGTTGCGGCTGGTGTGATGGCCCTGGCGATCGGACTGGTCGCGACCCCGGTCGCGACGGCTCAGCAGTCGATCAATTTCTACGTCGGCGGCTTCAACCCTCGCGGCGAGGACGGCCGCTCGAGCCAGGACGTGCTGGTCAACAACCTCGATTTTCTCGCGTTCCACATCAAGGACTTCAATGCGGCAACGGTCGGCGCGGAGTGGCTCGCCGGCCTGGGCGGTAATTTCGAGGCCGGGCTCGGTGTTGGCTTCTCCACTCGATCTGTTCCCACGGTCTACCTCGATTTCCAGAACGCCAACGGCACCGAGATCGAACAGAGCCTCAAACTGCGCGTGGTGCCGTTCACCGCGACCGTTCGATTCCTGCCGATGGGCCGGCACAATGGCATCGAGCCCTACATCGGCGGCGGTGTCGGCGTCTTCTCGTTCCGGTACAGCGAGACGGGAGAATTCCTCGCGACCGACAGCAGCATCTTCCGCGGCAATTTCGTGGGCAGCGGCAGTGCAACCGGGCCGGTGATTCTCGGCGGCGTGCGCGTGCCGATCGGCTTGGTCGGGATCGGAGGCGAGCTCCGGTATCAGTCAGCCGAAGGCAAGCTGCCGACCGATCAAGGGTTCGCGGGGAGCAGCAAAGGCACGCCGACGATTGATCTTGGCGGGATCACATACGCGTTCATGGTCAACTTTCGATTCTAGACCACTGGTCATTGCGATCGGCCGTCCTCGCGTCTGCGATACAGCGCGAGGCCGGCGCCCTCGCACATCCTCTCGTAGCCCTCCAGAAACACCGGTCGCTCGCGCGCGATGTGCGCGAGCATGTCGCCGCCTTCCGCCTTCTCCTCGATCAGGATCCAGGCGGCAAACGGCCGCGGGTGTTCGATCGCGGCCAGCCAGATGTCGCCGTTGCCTTCGTGCAGAAAGTCGCGGATCGCCAGGCCGGACCGCGAGGCTTCCTGCATGTAGTGCCCGAGCGATCCCATGCTCGCCATGATCTTCTCGCCGGGTGCGCGACCGCCGAGACACGCCGTGACGCGCTCGCGGACGGGCGCGTTGGGCCGATCCCACTGCGCTTCGACGGCCATCGGCGCCGAGGCATCGAGCGGCCGGAGCTCGCAGCCGGCGATGGCAAGCACCGCGATCGCACACGCGGCCCGAACGCGACGATCCGGCGGCAGGCCAGCCGCCATGCCCGCGCCAACGGCTTCAAACGCCATCAGCGGCACCATGTAGCGAATCCGAAAAGGGTGTCCCTTGACGAACGCCGCCCAGGGGAGGGCCGCCATCGCCAGCAGCGAGAGCGCGAGGAGCGCGTCGGCGCGACGCCGGATCAGCAGGCCGAAGCCGAGGGCGAGCGCCCCACCGCCGGCGCCGGCCCAGACGAGCGGGCCGCCGCTCAGCATCCGCGCGCCCCAGCCAATCTCGGCGGCCGCCACCAGCGGACTGTCCAGTGCTTTGTTCTCCGGCACGAAGAACCCGCCGCCGACGAACCACTCGCCGATGACGACGCGGCTGAAGATGGTGAAGCCGGCGACGGCGATGGCGGGGTAGAGCGCGATCGCGGCGACATCACACGCCGCGGAGGAAAGCGGTTGACCGCGGCGCCACCGCGTCCATGCGGCGGCCATCAGCGCGCTCGCGGTCACCGGCCACGCCTCGTACCGCGTCAGGCAGGCGAGCGCGAACGCCCAGCCCACATGGCAGGTCTGAAGACCGGGGACTCGAAGGCCTGCTCCAGCTTCGTCGAGGCCTGCTCCAGGTTCGTCAGCGGCGGCGGTACGTTCGTTGGCACCGGCAAGGACCCCGCTGACAGCAGTCGCGCAGACCTTCGGGTCTGTTCGACACCATTCGATCGACATCGCCACGGCGACGGTCGTCGTCGCGAGGAGCAGCGGCTCGGTCATCGGCGTCGATTGCAGGTACAGCACGTTTGGATTCAGTGCGAACACCGCGGCGCCGGCGGCCGCGGCGGTCGCCGATCCGGTCAGCGACAGCACGATCCAGCTGATGGCACCGGCCGCGATCGCGAAGGCGGCGATCGAGATCGCGACGCCCGACGCGCCGGTTCGATAGAACAGATCGATCTGGACCGGGATCGCGTTCAGCAGATGGGGCAGCGGCAGCCAGACCGCGCCGACCTGCTGCCAACCCGGCGTAATGCTGTCGATGATCCGGCGCGCGACGACGAGGTGCCCGCGCGCGTCGTAGTGGGTGAGCGTCAGGCCGAGTTGATGATAATGCCACGCGACGATCGCGCCGCCGAGCGCCGCCACGAGCGCAGTCGTCACCGGCAGTGTCCGAGGCGCGAACGGTATAATCACCCGCTCATTCTATGGGGAGAATCGTCAGCCGGATCCGCGGGCTCGCGCTGACGCTCGGTGCCCCAGGTCTTGTCCTCGTCGCCTTCCTCGATTCGTCGTTCCTCCCGCTGCCGGGCATCACCGACGTCCTGCTCGTCGTGATGGTCACGCGCCACCCGGCCGGCATGCTCCTGTTGGCCGCCGCCGCGGCGGTGGGGTCGATCGCGGGCTGTCTCGTGCTGCACTATCTCGGACGAAAGGGGGGCGAGGCGTTCGTCAGGAAGCGCTTTACGGGCGATAAAACAGAGCGCGCGATGGCCACGCTGCGGCGGCACGGCGTGATGGCGGTGCTCGTGCCCTGCCTCCTGCCGCCGCCGGCGCCTTTCAAGATCTTCGTCCTGCTTGCCGGCGCCATCGGGATCAGCGCGTCGAGGCTTGCGACGGCCATCGCGATCGGACGAGGCGTGCGCTACGTCGCGCTCGGACTGCTGGCGGTCCAGTACGGCGACCGCGCGGTGGCGTACATGCGCGAGCACGGCACCGTCGTGTCGCTCGTCGGCGCGGCCGTGCTCATGGCCGGCTTCGGCGCGTACCTGCTGCGGACAAGGGAGCGGACCGGGAAGGGCCGATAAACGCGTATACTCGATTTGTACATCTGGCCATCTGGTCATCTGGTCATTGCGGCCAAATCAACCAATAACGAGATGACCAAATAACCAGATGACCAGATGGCCACATGACCAGATGGACCTGAGCGTCGTCATCCCGATCCGAAACGAGGCCGCAGCGATCGGCGAGCTGCATCGCGAGCTGACGCAGACGCTGTCGGCCTGGGGCCGCTCGTACGAAATCATCATCGTCGACGACGGGAGCACGGACGAGAGCTTCGCGACGCTTGCGCGCCTGCAGGCCGTCGATTCCCATCTGCGCGTGATCCGGTTCCGCCGCAACTTCGGCCAGACGGCCGCGTTCACGGCGGCGTTCGACCACGCCCGCGGCGCGCTCATCGTCACCTCCGACGGCGATCTGCAGAACGACCCCCGCGATATTCCCGCGATGGTCGAGAAGATCGAACGCGGATTCGACATCGTGTGCGGCTGGCGCAAGGACCGGAAAGACGCATTCATCTCGCGGCGCCTGCCGTCGGCGATCGCGAACCGCCTGATCTCGATGGCGACCGGCGTCCGGCTGCACGATTACGGCTGCTCGCTCAAGGTGTTTCGCGCCGAAGTTGTCAAGCCGCTCAGACTGTACGGCGAGATGCACCGGTTTCTGCCCGCGATCGCAAGCGAGCAGGGCGTGTCGATCGAGGAAGTGGTCGTGAACCATCGTCCGCGACGGCATGGGCGGTCCAAGTACGGCATCGGGCGTTCGATCCGGGTGATCCTCGATCTGGTGACGGTGAAGTTCCTGTTGAGCTATTCGACGCGTCCGCTGCAGATCTTCGGCCTGATTGGCGTCAGCATGGGACTGGCCGGCGTCATGATCAGCGGCTGGCTCGCGTACCAGCAGCAGTTCGGGAACGGGTCGCTCGCGAACCGGCCGCTGCTGTTACTCGGAATCCTGCTCATTCTCGCCGGCTTCCAGCTCGTGACGCTCGGACTGCTTGCCGAGTTGCAGGCGCGCACCTATCACGAGTCGCAGAACAAACCGATTTACGCGATCCGGGAAATCCTCCAGACGCCGCCGGCCGAACGCGTCATGGCCGGACGATAGCGCCGCCGTGTCTCCGCAGGAACAGAGCGCGTACTCTGCACGTCACGTGACGGTATTGCAAAGAAAATCGAGGCACCGGGCGCGGATGACATTTCATCAGCAGGTCGGCGGTACGATCAGGGCCGAGCCGAAGAACGGCGAGTCGGTTTATACTTATTTTACTTTTTACTTGCGACCGTCAATCGCGCAAGTCTAACCGCGGTGGGAGCATATGAAGCTTAAGACACTCAGTCTCTGGAGCGCGCTTGCGCTGTCAGCGGCCGCGATGGCCTGCCAGAAGAGCAGCCCGACACGGCCGTCAGATCTCGTCTCCTCGGCCGAGACCGAGTCGGTCACGGACGCAACGACAGGCATCACGCTGACGTCGCCGCAGTTGACGACGCCGACGATCAACCAGCAGTTCAAGAACAGCGAGCAGCCGCTCGCGCTGACGATCAGGAACGCGGTCACGACCGGCACCACGGCGCTGACTTATACATTCGAAGTGGCCACCGACATTGGTTTTGCCAACAAGGTCTACACGAAGGACGGCGTGCCTGCGGGCGCCGGCAATCAGACGGTGCTGAGGATCGACAAGATCGGCGCGGCCAGGACCTATTTCTGGCGCGCACGCGCAGTAAGCGGAAGCCTCGCCGGTCCCTACACCGCACCCGGCAGTTTCGCGATCGGCCCCGAGGTGATTCTGCAGCAGCGTCCGGCCGGCCAGCTGTTCTATCGCTTTGAAATCTCCGAGGTGGCGTCCTTCAGCCCCCTTGTCTACAGCGTAACGGTTGCCGAACGGAGCGACCTGCCATACACCCCTCATGACGTGACGATCAAGCTCCTGGAAAAGACTTACTTCTGGCGTGTGATCGCAACCGATCCATCGAACGCGGTCAGCAGCCCCTTCTCCGCCACGGGACAGTTCAAGGTCCAGCCGTTCAGCCTGGCGCAGGCAACAATCATCAACAACCCGTCCGACTTCGCGAGCTGGGCTGAGACGGCGGCGATCACAAGCATCGATTTCACGCCCAACGCGATTCTCGTTGACTTCGACAAGAGAACGGGACCGGGCCGTTGGCCCGATGTGGGCTTTGGCACCGGATCCCTTCAGTACACGCTGGGGATGTGTGTCAGGATCGATGATCACTGGTACTGTTCGGCCACCATCCAGTTCTGGTATGGCCGCGACTTGGACGCCTCCGGTCTGCCGTCAAACATCGGAATCGATTGGTGGTACGACGGTCGGTGGGGACGCCTGCTGAGGTATCAGCCTGCCGCGGGTGAAACGGTCGGCATCTACGTCGGGGCGGGTAACTTGCGCGATAGCGGGAATGTGATCGTCAAAGAGCGGTCGAACGTCGTGCTCATGCCGTTTGGGGGAAGTTACAGGCCTCGTTGAGCGGCGCAAGGCCTCAACGCCTTTTGATGCACCACGAGGCGACGCGCTCGCCGCCTTCGCATGGAAGCCGCTCGAGCAGCACCTCCTCGGCGGCGTGTTCGTCCACCTGACGCTGGTAATCCTGGATGCGGATCAGATCCGATGACGCGACGATGACCCGCCCGCGGGACAGAAAGTCGACGACGTACGCGTCCCAATAGGTTGCCCGCGCGTAGCGGATGCGATGGGTGATCAGGTAATCAGCGAGAACACGGTGTTCGTTGGGCGGCGGGTTGGCGACGGTCGAGCGAATGAGCCGCACCTGATCGAACAGGTCGACGGCTGCCCAGGCAACGAAGGCGGCGGCGATGGCCGCACGCAGCGACGGCGAGGGCTCGCCGCGCAGAAACAGCGCGCAGAGGCCAACCGGCAGCAGGATGCCGAGGGTCAGGTACCGCAGAATCGGCGGGTGCCCCAGGATTGCATTGCACGACAACGGATAGACGCAGGCAGTGAGCGCACCAACCCACATCAGGTAGGCGCCGAAGCTCGAGTCAGGTCCGGCGTTCCGCTGGCGCGGATGCGCGACGAGCATGCGTAACACCATCGCGATGAGCGCCGCCCGGACGAGCCAGCCCACGGCGGCGTAGCCGGTCACCAGCGGCGTGTTCATTCTGATCTGCTGCAACCGCGTCGGCACGCCGCCGAGGAGCGCGGGAAACGCCTCGGTCAGCAGCGAGCGAAGCCGCGAGCCCCAGGCCGCGTCGAAGCACATCTGCCCGCGCAGCGATGCGGCTTGCAGCGCGAGCGGGCCGCCCGTCAGGTGCATCTTGAGATCGTCGATGAGAATGGAGACGAGGCCGACGCCGAGCCCGACAGTCGCGGCGTGTTTGAGCGCAACACCCGACCAACAGGAACGATAGGCCCGTTCAGCAAGGAAGAGCGCCGGCACCGCGAACATCACGAACTCTCGATGGAGAGAGCCGATCGCCAGGAGAGCGCCGAATGCGAGCGCGTGCCTGCGGATGTGCCAGAGGAGCAGCACGTAAACGAAGGGCTCGACGCACGCGCCGGCCGCTTCGAGCAGCGTGTTGCTCGTGGCGGGAGTCGGGATGATGAACGGTAAAGCGGTGATGAACGCCATCACCGGTCGCAGACCGAGTCGACGGCTGATCGCGACCACGAGCCACACCGCGACCAGGACGTTCAGCACAATCAGCGGCAGGCGCATGACCGCTACCGATGGACGCGCCAGCCAGAAGAACGGAGTGATGATCCAGGCCTCGACCGCGAGGATGTAGTTCAGACCGCTGTAGAACAGCGGAAATTCCTGAAACGCGCTTGCACGCTTCGCCATCAGACCGACGATGGCCTGATCGGAATCGAAATAGAAGCCTTCATAAACGGTCGGCACGATGCTCCGGACAAGCACCAGCGCCGCTGCGGCGGCGGCGCAGAAGAGGAGCTCTCGCCGGCGGCTCATCGCGTCTCGATCCAGCAGCCGAGAAACCGCGTATCGGTGCTGCCGGGTTCGAATGTCGTCGGACGGGCGCCTCGGGCCGAGGTGACTCGCAGCGGCACGGCCGAGCGCCCCCTGGGTATCGGGATGTCCACCATCCGCTCCTCACCCGGCCTCATCGTCAATTCCTCGCGCCACGGACCGGCCTCCAGCGTCACGCGGTTGTCGATGGGGGGATTGCGCACGAACAGATGGATGCACGCCTCGCCGCCATCGTGGACGTCCGGCGCGATGACGAATTCTCCACTCCGTTCGCCGGCCACCCAAGCCCCGCTCTGCTCCATGTACGCATCGCCGGCGATCAAGAACACGACGGCGGGGCCGTAGCGTGCAACGTGCCAGGCGTCGAGGTTGGAGACGCGATCGCGCGGCGGCGTCACGTCGAGGGCGCGCAACGTGAGGCGCTCGATCGTCGGCCGGGCGGCCGCATCGCCGTCGACGAGCATCGCCGGCGTTGCGATGGGGAGGCGGAACTCGCGCCGCCAGAAGCCTCGTGCACCAGTCAGGTCCCAGGTCCACGCCGGACCGAAGGTGTGATCGACCGTCACGCTCACCCTGCCCGCGCCGGGATGCGAGAGCGCGACTTCGACGGCATACGTCGCGGTCGGCGGGTGGAGGACCCACATGAGCGGATCATTGATCTGCGACGCGGCTGCTGCGGACCCCGGCGCAGCCGAGGCGAGCGTGAGGCGCGCCGGCACGTCGCCGAGCGGCACGCGTTTCAGCGGCCCGTACTGAACGGCGATCTGGTGATTGCCGGGGTCCAGCAGATCGAGCAGCGCGACGTTGCCGGCCGTCGGCGTCAACGGCATCGCGCCGTTGGTGCGCCAGACGATGGACAGCGCCAGCATCGCGGTCAGCGCGGCGGCGAATCCGATCCCGGTCGCGGACGCGCCTGTGCTTGCGCCGCGGCTGGCGAGGAAGGCACCGGCGACCGCCGTCAGCGTGAGTGCAGCGAGCCAGATCGCCCCCTGGACGAGAGCCGTGAATGGCTCGTTCTGAAACAGGCTTGGCACTCCCGTTGTCAGATCCACCAGTGGCGAGAGCCACCCGAGCAGGCGCGAATGGCCGTCGCGAACGTTGTACAACAGCGCGCCCCGGTCGACGGCCGCGATCGTCGCCGTCACCAGCAGGCTGACCGCGAGGCCTCCCAGCCCGAGCATGCGGCTGGCGCGGCCGCGGCTCGCCTGGAACCACGCCGCGGCCGGAACGGCGAGCAGCAGCAGCATCGGCGTCAGGAACCGGGCCGCCGAGCTCGAGCCGGCCCACCACATCTGAAACGCGCCGACCGACAGCGTGTAGGGCACGATCACCGCCAGCAGCTCGACCGCGAGCCTCGTGTGACGGCGGAGAAGCGGGATGAATCCGAGCGCGGCACACAAGTACACCGGCGCGTTCGGCAGAACGCCGAACTGCTGATCAAACGCGAGGCCTATCAGACCGCGCGGCAGATTCGAAAGGCTGCTCTGACTGGACCCGCCGTAGGGCGCGCGCGGATCGGGTATCCCGTAGATCGCGTAGAAGAACCCGAGCCAACACACGGCGCTGCACATGGGGACGGCAAGCAGCGCGACCGCGCGCCGTGGCCACACTGGCGCGCCCAGCTGCCGGAGCAGGATCAACGCGCCAAGGACGCCCGAGGCGATGGCGAGCCGCGCGTGCAACCAGGGCAGGATGGCCAGCGCCAGTCCCGTCGCTGCAAGGCGGCGCAGGCTGGCGGCGCGCTCGTCGGTCTCGATGAGCGTCAGCACGCCCAGCATCACGATCGCCGCGCCCGGCGCGTCCGGATACACCACGAACGCCTGAAAGAAGAACGGCAGCGACAGCGCGACGGTCGCCCAGCCAAACCAGGCGGAGGCGATGTCACGAGTGACGCGCCACGCCGCGATCCAGGCGAGCGCGGACGCCCAGCCGGCAACGAGCGCGAGGAACAGCAGGACGCCGCGGTACCCGAAGACTGCGAACACAGGCGCGACAAGAACAGGAAGGCCGGGCGCATGGATCGAGTAGATCTCGCCGTCGGTGCCGCGGCGCAGGAAATCAGGGCGCAGGTCCGCTGCGAAGTACGCGTTATAATCGCCGCGGCGGTAGTTGTTCTCGACCCGTAGGTCGTGATCGGTAATCAGGCTCTCCGCGATGACGAGGTAGTGCGGCTCGTCGCCGGCTGGCAGTTGAGGGGAGACCTGATAGGCGCCGGTGACGTAACCGATTGACGCGACGACAGCGGCAAGCCATCTCGCGCGCCGTGGATCGATGGCTGCCGCTCTAGTGGCGCGCGGCACGCGGCTCCAGGCGCCCGTTGCAGCCGGCACCGCGAACGCTGTGACGAGGATTATCCAGAGCCACACGCGCAAAGGGCCGACCCAGACGAGGAACGCCGCCGGAATCGGCACCGGCAGCCAGGGCAGCAGGAGAAGGGTGGAAAGCGCCAGCACCACGACGCGAGGCCGTCGAGGCCACCAGGTCAGCACCACTGCGCCCAACGTCGCTACGCACACGGCGAGCCAGCCAGGTGGCGGTAAGACACCGATGCGAGGCGCTCGCGGCTGAGATGACGCGACCGAAAGCGCGCCCGCGGAAACCCAGGCGGCAAGTGCAGCGACGAAAACGAGGCTAAGTCGTAGCGGGGACAGCCGCTTGGCGTCCATCCGGCGGGCATGCTACCACACTGCCTCCTTCAGACATTTCCGACGCGGAGCGTTGCGGAGAGTCCCTAAATTTCAAGTGATTTCGACCCGATACGAAAAGATGTGCACCGGTAGGCGCTCCGTAGCGCCTCGCGCTGCGCTTCCCCCGAGGAGATGCCCAATGAACCGTAGACTTCTGTCCGCAGCGGGCGCGGTCATCGCGACTTTGCTCACCGCGTGCGAAGCCTCGAAGAGCTCCAATCCCTTGAGCGCGTCGGTCGCCGGACCAATTCCCGGCGTGAATATTTCGGCGCCGAAGATGCTCGAGCCGGGCGCAAACGCGCGAATCGCCGTCGACAAGCAACCGGTCACGTTGTTGATCGAGAACGCGTCCACGACAGGCGTGCGGCCTTTGAGCTATGCGTTCGATGTGGCGATCGACGCCATCTTCAACAACAAGGTGTTTTCCCGCGATGGCATCGCGGCGGGTGATGGCGGCCGCACAAGCCTGCGTTTGCCGGATTCCCTGGCGCCCGGCCGCACGTACTTCTGGCGCGCGCGCGCCGAGGACGGCGCGAACTCGGGCCCTTACGCGGCTGCGGCCGGGTTTGAAGTCTTCACGCCGATCGTGATCGAGAGCCCGACCCCCGTGTCTCCGGCGCCGAACGCGACAGTCGACGGGCTCCGTCCGAAGTTCATCGTGACCAACGCGCGGCGCTCAGGTCCGGTCGGGTCGATTGCCTACCTGATTGAGGTGACCGACTCCGACACCTTCAGCAACAAAATCGCGACGTGGTCGACCGGCGAGCAGACGAACCAGACCGTGCTCGAGCTCCCGGCTGACCTCGCCTACAGCAAGGTCTACTACTGGCACGTGCGCGCCTACGACCCGACGACGATCGGCCCGTGGTCGCTGACGTCGGCGTTTGCGACGGCGTCCGCGCCAGCGGCACCCGCGCCCGGTCCCGTGCCGTTCCCGGCGCCGAACGACACGATCGATCTGAGCCAGGCCACGATTCTCAACTCGCCGCGCGACCTCGCCAGCTGGCCGGCCACAGCCACCATCACCCGACTCGACTTGCGCGCGTCCGGCGTCCACGTCGAGTTTTCCAAGAAGGATGGGGCGGGCCGCTGGCCGGACATCACGCCGGTGGGCTGGGACGGACCGCTGCAGTACACGCTGGGAATGGCCCTGAACATCAACGGTCGCTGGTATGCGTCCACTCCAATCGAATTCTGGCACGGCCTCGACGCCTCCGGCGGCCCACCGTCGCAGTACGCGCAGAACTGGTTCTACGACCCGGCCCGCTGGGCGCCGATGACGTACCATCAGCCGTCTGTAGGTGAGATGATCGGGTTCCTCGTTTGCGCCGGCGACTGCCGGAACAGGAGCGACAGCAGCGGCTCGCCCGTGCGGGAGCGCTCGAACGTCGTGCTCGTGCCCATGCCGGGCGATGGCGGCGCATCGTATGCGTTCGCCTCGCGGTGAAATGGGGCGCCTGGTTGGGCGGTCCATTTGTGATGATGTGCCGGCGCTGGCCGGACATCTGCAGAAAGCCGCATGGCTGTTCGTTTCTCCAAATAAAAATGAAAGTTTCCGAAGGCTGCCATGCCAGAATTGCGCCTACCGCAAACGATTCTGTGATCATCAGATGACCACCATGAACAGAACACGCCCGCTGCTCAGTCTGCTGGCCGCCGCCGCGTTCGCGTCGGCGTGCGGTTCGAACAATGACAAAAACATCCTCGGGCCGACAAGTCGCCCGGCGGACGTGACCGCATCGAGCCCGACCGCGTCCGGCCCGACGGCATCGACCTCATCACTGATCGGTACCTGGGTGTCCAGTCGACGCATCAACGCTGAGGGGTTGCCGGCCAGCCTTTCACAGTGTTCGAACATGCAACTGACGATTACCACCCAGACTGCCACGATGGCAGTGGGCCAGTTGACGATGTCGTGTCCGGAGAACCTCAACGTCGCCGGCACGATTACAGGAAAACTTGGCGGCGCGACCATCCCGATCACATACGAAGGCGCCGCGACACAGGCCGGCCAGAACTGCCCGTTCACGATGAGCGGCACAGGCACGCCGCTCGGCAGCGACACGTTCCTCTTCGAATTCACCGGCACGTCGTGCCTCGGTCCCATCTCTGGCTCCGAGATGCTGCGGCTCGGGGGGGCCTTGGGTGCGCCCGCACCCGCGCCGGCACCTGCACCGGCACCTGCACCTGCACCCGCGCCAGCGCCAGGGCCTGGCCCCACGTCGGGGGCGGTCGATGCCATTAATTTCTCGCAGGCGATCATCCGGGACTCGCCGGCCAATCTCGCCAGCTGGCCGATCACGACGGCGCTCAACGTTGTCGATATGCGGCCGAGCGGCATCCACGTCGAGTTCTCGAAGCAGAATGGACCGGGCCGCTGGCCGGACTGGACGCCGCCGGGGTGGGACGGGGCGCTGCAGTACACGTTAGGGATGGTGTTGAACATCGGCGGGCAATGGTATGCGTCCGCCCCCATCGAGTTCTGGTACGGCCTCGACGCGTCTGGCGGTCCGCCGTCGCAGTACGCGATGAACTGGTTCTACGCGCCGGGTCGTTGGGCGCCGATGACCTACCATCAGCCAGCCGTGGGTGAGACGATTGGCTTCTTTGTCTGCGCCGGCGACTGCCGCGGTCGTACCGACGGCAGCGGTTCGCCCGTGAAGGAGCGTTCGAACGTCGTGACCGTGACGATGCCGACCGACAGCGGGGCGCGATTTACGTTCTGATTTGGTGTAGGGCGACCCCTTCCGCCTTCGCGGGACGCTTCGGCGGACCGCCGTAGCCTTGGCGAAGGTGGTTCAGGGTCGCCTTGAGGGGCCGTCTGAACGCGGGCTTAGAACGCCCTGAGCACGTTTTGAAACCGGCTCCAGCGTCTGATAGTGTGGATGAGTTGGTGTGTCCACCATTTCCTCTCCGCACGTTACCCGCGCTCCTTTTTGTCGCGCTCTCTGCGCCGGCGTGCGGCGATGGCCCGACGCAGCCGGCGCCGGTCGACCCATTTTCACAAGGGCCGGGCATTAACTGCCCGAGCCCGGTCTCCATCACGTCGCCAAACAACCAGCCGGCGGTCGTGGTGTACGGCGCGGCCACATCGTCGAATGGGGCGCCGCCGGTCAACGTGTCCTGCAGCCCTGCGAGTCAGACCGTCTTTCCGATCGGCGGGACGATGGTCACCTGCACCGCGACCGACGCCCGGCAGCGGACGGCGTCCTGCACGTTCGCCGTCAACGTTGCGGCTGCGCCGACCATCGCCTTCACAAGGTTCGTTGCGTTTGGCGACAGCATGACGGCTGGGGAAGATGGCAACACGCTCTCGTTCTCGACTCCAGCCGCCTCAGATCGGCTGCGTCCGTACGTGTTGTTCCCGGCGCCGAAGACGTATCCGGGCGTGCTGCAGCAGTTGTTGGCATCGCGCTACACGACCCAGCCGTTTTCGGTGACCAATGAGGGCGTTCCCGGCGAGCGGGCAAACCCAGCCGACACGCGCGCGCGATTTGCGAGGGTGGTCGGCAGCGGGCAGTACGAGGTGGTGCTGATCATGGAAGGCGCCAACGACGTGTCTGAGCGAAACGCCCAGATCGCGGACGCGGCCATCGACAGTCTGCGACTGATGGTACGAGACGCCCGGAGCCGCGGGGTGCGGCCCTATCTGGCGACGATTCCTCCACAAGTACCCGGCGGATCGCGCAGCTTTCTCTCATGGCCCCTCGTCCCGCCGTTCAACGATCGGGTGCGCGCGCTTGCCGCCTCCGAAGGCGTGACGCTCGTGGACGTCTACGCCATGCTGGTCTCCAACACCGCCCTCTACATCAACAACGACGGCGAGCACCTCACCGAGCAAGGCTACGCCAAAATCGCGGAGGTGTTCTTCACGTCCCTACGAAGCACGCTCGAGCGTGCCCCGACGCTCAGCTTCTCTCCGTCGGGCGTGGAATGGTTCTACCGGAAACCCTGAGACTGCGTTTCGCCACGAGCGGCCGCCGTCGATTTCGCAACACGCACGAGCCACACGGCGCAAGCGGTCCAGACAAGCGCGAGCGGCGCGAGGCTGGCGAATCCGGACAGACCCAGTTTCATCCCGAGATTCCACGCGGCCTTGGGTTCTGTGTGCGTACGCCAGGACGCCAGATCTGTGCTGCCGTGGGCAAAGGTCTGCGTGCTCAGCGCAAGATCCCCGTCGCGGAACGCGGGCCAGAGGAGGTCCGCCACGGGATGGCGATACACGGCCGGCGGCTGCGCCATCGTCGCCACCGCGACGAGGGAGAGCGAGGCGCCCCACACCCAGAGCCCCAGCAACACCACGCGACCGAAGCGAGGGGTGATGGTCCACAGGCCAGCCAGCCCCAGGCAGAGGAACGGAATGGCGGGCGACAGATGTCGCGGACCGAAGGACCAGCCCCCTTCCCAATAGGTATAGCCGGCGTTGAGCAGCACGTAGAACACGGCGATCAGCGTCGACATCAGGGCCGCGCCGCGCGCGCGTCGTCCGATGACGACGAGACCGATTGGTGCCAGCGCGAGGACCGGCGCGATCGGCAGCAACCCTCGATAATCGCCGAACAGGATCGGCGAAAAACCGATCACACGGGGCAGATTGAGCCCGAACCACCCCTGCTTCATCCCCTCGAAGCCTTCCTCGCTGCTGTATGTCAGGTGAAACGGCGATCCGAAGCACGCGTACTGGTAGGCCATCAATACCGCGGCGCACGCGAGAGCGCCCAGGGCGAGCGCCGTCACGGCGCGCAGGCCCTTCCCGCCGAGGGGCCTGGCGCGGCAACACGCCCAGAGCGCGATCATCACGGCCGGAATCGCCGCGGGAAACTCCGCGACCGTTGCCCATCCGGCGCTCACTCCGGCTGCGGTGGCCAGCTTCAGGTTGGATCGCAGGTCGCGTTCGCCTCCGATGCGGGCGGTCGCCGCGAAGGCGAGCAGCAGGCCGGCGGCCGCCATGGCGTGCCCGATGAAGAGCGTCGCAAGCGTCCACATCGGCGTCGCCAGGCCGAATGCGGTCGCGGCGAACAGGGCACCGCCCATGCTCGCGCCGAGCTCAATCGAGAGGTCGTACAGCACGACGCCGGCAAGCGCGGTGAGCAGGCCGACGGTCAGCACCGTGGCGAGATACGAGAGGATCGCGAGGCCGGCGAACGATTCAGGGTCACCGCCGGACGCCAGCAGGGCCAGGCGTCCCGCTTCGGCGATCGGGATGGCGGCCAGCGCCAGGCCGGGCGCTTTGTCCGAGTAGTAATGCCCGTCGTACAGCGCCTTGTCACCGGTGTTCCGCTGGTAGGGATCGATGCGGACGGCATGGTCGTTCGTCACCGCGCGCACCAGGTCGAAGCGCGAGTTCTGATTCCAGCCGCCCGCCTGGTAGAAATACGCGTACGACGTGAACAGCAGCGTGAAGATGGCGGAGCGCATGCTGGTATTCAGTAGAACGTATCTCACAAACGCGCGTCCTTGGTGCTTTGTTCTTGGTACTCAGTCCGTTCTTGGTCCGTGGTCCGGCCCTGGTCCGGAGTCCGTGGCCCGCGCATTTAGGACCGAGGACCTTGGACGGACTCAGGACTCTGGACGGACGAAGCACGAAGGACCAAGAACCAAGGACTAGATCAACCCCACGATCAGCACACTCATACTGACGGCCTCGCCGATCACGGTCGCGATCGCGGCGCCAACCGCACCCGAACGCGGAATAGCCCAGACGTTGATCGCGACGTTGACCACCAGTCCGGTGATTGCCGCCTTCACCAGCAAGCGCCCTTTGTCGACCGAGATGACAGTCGCATGCAGGATCCAGACCGCGAAAACGAATGGGAGCCCCACGCAGAGAACCCGGAACGGCTCGGCCGCCGGCGCGAACGGCGGACCAAACAGGAGGGTGAGCAGCGGCGCTGCAAACACAAATCCCGGCGTCGCCGCGACCGCGGCCAGCGCGACGGAGGCTGCCACGCCGATGAGCGCGAGGCGCCGGTGTGCGGGCCGATCTATGAGGAAGAGACGCGAGAGCCGCGGCGTCAGAACCGCTGCGATGATCGACGGGGCGTAACTGAACCCTTCGTACGTCTTGTACGCCGCGGCATACATTCCGGTCTCGGCGTCGCCCCGCATTACGCCGAGCATCACGCTGTCGATGTACGAATACAGATTCAGCACCACGAGGAAAAGGCCAAGGGGCAGCGCGCTTTTGTGCAGCTCCCGCCAGACGGCGCGATCGAACTGCATGCCGATGCCGCCGACCTGCAGGCGGGTCAGCCACCCGGCGACCCCAAGCGCCAGGGCTCGCGCCATGACGAAGCTGATCGTCAGCCCGCGCAGGCCCGTGCCGGCCGCCACCGCGGCGCCGCCGCAGACGACCAGGATGAGCCGGTCGGCCAGAACGACGAAGGAGTCCCAGCCGAAGCGTTCGAGCCCCTGAAGCGCAGCACCGTCGCGGTGACCAGCAGTGTCACGAGGCCGCCGCCGGCCCACAGCAGCTTGATCCCCAGCGTGTGTCCCAGCAGATCGCGGGCCCGTGCCCCGTCGCGGGCCACCTCGCGAATGATCACCTGATGGAACCCGAAGTCCATCAGCGTCTCGAAGATCGTCCCGAGCATGAGCGCGAACGAGAACTTCCCGAACTCGATGTCGCCGAGGAACCGCCCGGCCACGACGAAGAGGATGAGGAGAAGGCCGGCGCTGGCCGCTGACACGCCGGCGTACGCCATGTTGGTGAACAGGCTGCGCGAGGATCCCGTGCCGTCGGTCACCCGCGACGCCTTTCCCGCGCGGCGTTGACGATCAGATTCGCGTACTCGGTGAACAGCACGCGCTGGTCGAACCGCTCGACGACGGTCCGTCGGCCCTCATCAGCAAGCGCGAGACGAAGCGCCGGATCGGTCAGCGCCCGTTGCAGTACGGCGCCCAACGCCTCGGGCGAGCGCGGCGGATGCAGCAGCGCGTTCGAGCCGTCGACCAGAAAATCGCGCAGGCCGCCGACGTCCGACGCGATGATCGGGACGCCGCTGGCCATCGCCTCGATCGCCGAGAGCCCGAACGCCTCGAAGTGGGATGGCTGAACGAAGAGATCGGCTGCGCGGTACAGCGGCGCCGGATCGGCGGCGGGGCCATGAAATCGTACGGACGCGTCGAGACGGTGCTCGCGAACGAACGCCCGTCCCCTCGCGCCCGCGTCCCAACGATGTCCAGGCATGTCGGGCCCGACCAATACGAGCAGGGCGTCATCCGGGCCGAGCGCACGCCACGCCTCGAGCACATCGAGGACGCCTTTCTCCACGCTGATCCGCCCGACGAACAGCACGACGATCCGATCGGCCGGCCACCCAGCCGTGGTGCGCAGTGCCGCGCGCTCGACGGACGAAGCGGCCGGGCGAAAGCCGTCGACGTCCACGCCGTGCGGCAGGTAGTGCACTCGATCGCGTGGCACGCCGGCAGCGAGCATTTCGCGCTCGATGTCGTGCCCGATGGGCACGAAGTGATCCGCCATGCGATAGACGGCGCGGATCGGCGCCTTGATCGCCCTCGACCACGGGGCGTCGGGGGGAACGCCGCTTCGGTCGCTCACATCGCCGGTCGGACTCGCCAGCACGCCGGCCGTCTCCGCCTGTACGATGACCGCCTGGCCGGTCAGGCGTCCGGCGATCACCGCCGCGAGCCCGATTCCCCTGTAATCCACACAGACGATCACATCTGAGGATCGGCGCTCGCCGAGCGCGCGCGCCAGCATGAACGGCATCGCCAGCCACTTGCCGCGTCCGCTCCGTTCGCCGGCGGGCGGCACGCGATGCACGGCGACACCGTCCACCACATCGTCCACGGCCTGATTCCGCGCGACGCGCTTCGTGACCACGCGCACGGAGAATCCCGCGCGATGCAAGTGCGCCGCCAGCCCACGCGCATGCGTTTCGACACCTCCCATCACCGGGAAGTAGTACGTCGTCAATAACAGCACGCGGGGCAGGCTCATCGCGCGAGCACTGTACGCTTCAAGAGGTTCCAGTATGCCGTCAGCGCCCGCTCGTACGCCGACTTGCCGTACCGCACCAGGGCGTTGCCTGCGAGATCGTCGCGTACGATCAGCGGGCCGCTGATCAGCAGGTCGCGATCGGGCCGCACGCGGATGCGGCGCGCGAGGGCGCGATCGCGCGGCAGCGCGGGAAGCATCGCGATGAGGCCGGCGACCGCCTTGAAGTACGTCATCGCGTGGCCCTTCAGCGCGAGCACGAGAAACTGAAGCGGCTCGTGCACCAGCAGCGGCGGCACCAGGCAGACGATGGTGCGCCACTGGTAGTTCTTGAGGATGAAGTGCCACCGGTTGCGAATCTGAAAGTAGAAGAGCCAGGTGCCGCGTGGCCGGCTGTGATGGAGCACCAGCGCTTCAGGCAACTCCAGAATCGAGTAGCCCGCCATCTTCACCCGATGTGTGAAGTCGCCGTCCTCCTTCCCGATGAAATACCGCTCGTCGAACAGTCCGATGTCGATCGCGACCGCGCGGTCGAGGAGCAGCGCGCAGGTCGGCGCCGCCCCGATATCCAGCGGCTCGCTGCCGCGGTCGCGCAACGGCCGATCGAGCCAGGGATTGACGGCCTCGCAGATGAAATGCATCGCGCCTGCCGCGTACTGGATCGTGTCCGGCCGGCTGGCGTGCACGACGATCGGGCTGCCGACCTTCGCCTTCGGATCGGCGGCCATGGCGGCCCTCAGCCGCTGCACGGCGTCCGGACGCACGACGACGTCGGCGTCCATCAGGAGCACGTACGGCGCGGCGGCTTCGACGATGCCGGCGTTGCGTCCGGGACTCGGGCCGTCATTCTTCGTCAGACGTCGCACCCGAACAGCGGGCCAGGCAGCGGCCAGCCAGTCGCCGGTTCCATCCGTGCTCGCGACGTCGACCACCGTGATTCGATGTGGCGGGCAGCCGGCCGCCGCCACCGACTGGAGTGTCGCGGGCAGCATCGCCAGATTGTCGTGCGCGACAATTGCCACGTCCACGTCGGAAGGGAAGTCCGGCGTCGATGGTGAGTCGAGAGTCACCGCAGTTTCCGCGCCCGCACGTACAGGTTGGGTCGAAGCCAGAACGGCAGCCGATCGGGATTGACGAGCCTGACCGCGAGCAGACCGGGCGTGCCAAGGTGGCGCCGGACCTTTTCACGGAAAAAAGCGTTCACGACCGGCACGTCGAATGTGTCGGACGTGAACCCGTGACGCCGCAACCGGGCCGTCAACTGTCGCAAGGTGTGAAGCGAGCAGTGATCCGCCCGAAACCGCGTGAAGCTCCGCCACCGAATCGTCTCGAAGACCACGTTGGTCCATTTATTCGGCGTCTGCATCAAGTAGTGTCCGCCGGGCCGGAGCACACGCCGGACTTCCGCGAGATGCGCATCGCTGTCGGGAATGTGCTCGAAGACGTCGAAGCTCAGGACGACGTCGAAGGACGCATCGGCAAACGGAAGCCGTACACCGTCCACGAGTTGAAGGGGTAGCTCGCCGTACCAGCGGCGGCTCTCGGCGATCAGCCCGCCGTTGATCTCGACGCCACGGATCCGATGACCCTGCTCAACCAGCCGATGCAACAGGCTGCCTGTGCCCGAGCCGATTTCCAGGATCTCGGTCCCCGGCCGGAGCGCACCGGACAGCTCGAGAAAGCGTGCGTTGGCGGCGAGATTTCCGAACTGAGCCGGTCCGGCCGGCGCGCTGGTGTGCTCGACGTCCTCGATCATCTCCCGACCGTCACGCGGTGAGAGGAGGGCGTGATGAACCACCAGCGTCGGCCGCGGCCCGGGAGGCGGTGAATGTATCGGTTCGGCAGGCGCTTCAGCCAGTGGGGATGGTCGCCGCGGCGCACGGCATGCACGCCGGCGAACCGGTTCGCGAACGCGGTGGCAAACCCCAGTCGTTTCAGCGCGGCGGCCGCCTTTTGCCCGGAAACGCCCCATGGCAGGCACACGTGGTTGACCGTCCGCGTGCCGAGCCGGCCGTTCAGCTCCGACCGGGAGCGATCGAGCTCCTCGTCTATCGCGTGTTGCTGCTCGTCGGCTGATTCCGGCGTCGCGTGCGCCGAGAATCCGTCGGCAAGCGACTGCAGCCGCCGCCGCCAGTCCGCACGTGAAAAAAACGCGGGTCCGCCTTCCGATGCCACGAGCCTCACGCACGCGTCGTGCGCCTTCTCGGTGTGCCGCATGCGCGGACCATCGGACATGCGTGACCGGTGTTCGTACAACGGCGCGCCGAGATCATCCGGGCCGACGAACCGAAGCGGTTCGGCGCCAACCTGCGGACGCGCGAGCAGCAGTGTGGCGTCGTATCCGGGCTCGACGAAGCCGGCGACCGTCCCCGACGTGAAGATCCTGGCGTGGGTGCGCGTGTGCGACTGCACGTCGATGATGCCGGCCGCTTGCAGCGCGCGCAGCTCCGGCCATGTCATGAATGGCGATCCAGCGGCCGCGCTGCTCGCGTCCTTGTCGCCAGGAGCCCGTGCGTCACTGGCTCCTGGTGGCCGCGCGTCGAGCGGAACGGCTTGCAGATTGGGACCGTGTTCCGGCGGCGGAGCCGGCCTGCCAGCGGCGTGTGAAGATGTCTCGGACACGCTCCTCGGCCGACAGCCCGCCGCGTCGCTGACCCGCGCGGGAATCGCGTAGACGATCGCCGTAAGGCCATGCTCTTTCAGGAGCGGACCGGCCGCGGTCCAGACGCTGGCCCAGGCGTCGTCGAAACAGAGGGCGACGGCGCGCGGGGCCAGCGCCCGATCGCCTCGCACGAAGGCGGCGATCTCGTCGGCGGTCACCGAGCGATAGCCGTTGTCGGCGAGGTGCCGCAGCTTCGGCTCGAGCGCGTCACGCGGCTCGTCGTGGAAGTGGAAGACGGGAAGCAGGTCGCCGATGGAGGCGCCGAACACGAAACGCGGAAACCGTCCCGAGACCAGGTCGAGGCACCCGCGGACGAGGCCGCCGGTCTCGCCGAAAGGGATGCTCATGCTGAACGCGTCCAGCATAACGTGCGCTCCCGGCGCGATCAACCGGCGAAACCTGGTCCGAACGCGCCGCTGAACTCGCTAGAGTCATTTATGATGTGCTCGTGTCCTCGTTGAGCTCCGCCGCGACCGATTTCGCGGTGTCGTCGGCCCCGGCGCCTTCGGTGCGCGCCGGGTCTGCCGCAGTCGTGACCGGGGCGATTCTTCTGATCGTCGCCCTCGTCGCCGCGATGTCCGTCGACGTGGTCAAGACCGGATTCGGCATCAAGGGCGACGAGGCGTCGTATGTGGCGATGGCCCTCAGCCTCGCCTACGACCACGACCTGAGCTACGAGCGCAGAGACCTCGATCGCTTCTTCGGCCTGTACCGAGCCGGCCCCGACGGCATCTTTCTCAAACGCGGCGCACAGTGGCACGTGCGGTTGCGCAGCTCGCCGCCGTACATCCATGTGAGCCGGGGACCCGATCCGCGAAGCGATCGCCTCTACTTCGGAAAGGCGCTGATCTATCCGGCCGTCGCCGCGCCGTTCGTCCGGCTGTTCGGGTTGAACGGTCTACTCGTCTTCCACGTGCTGCTGCTGTTCGGCGTCTGCGTCTGCGGCTATCTGTTTCTGGCCGCGCAGTCGCCGCCCGGTCCGGCGCTCGTCTTCACGCTGGCGTTTGTCGGCGCGACCGTGGTGCCGGTGATGGCAGTGTTCCTCACATCCGACATCTTCAACTTCGCGCTCGTCTTCTTCGCATATTTCCTCTGGCTGTACAAAGAAGTGGCGCCGCCTGGCGGCTCCCGGTTCCTGCGGTCGGGGGGCAGCGATATCTGCGCGGCGATTCTGCTGGGCCTGGCGACGTACTCGAAGCCGCACAACGCCCTGCTGGCCGGCCCCCTGGTTGCGTGGTGGTGGTGGCGGCGCCGGTTCGCGCCCGGCGCGATCGTCGGCGCGACATGCGTCGGCGCGACATGCGCCCTGTTTGCCGTCAACGCGCTCGGCACGGGCGAGCTCAACTACCAGGGCGGCGATCGCAAGACCTTCTACGGGACCTTCCCGTTCGACTCCGCCGACAACACCTGGGACCGGCGCGGCCGGGAGATGAGCACGAACGACTCGGATGCGGCGAGCGTCCTGGCGCCGTCCGAGTTTCTCAATCGCTTCGGCCTCAACGTGGAGTACTTCCTCGTGGGCCGGCATCATGGGTTCGTGCCGTACTTTTTTCCGGGCGCGCTGGCGATCGTGATATGGCTCGCGTCGGGCGAGCGCGCACGTCCGTGGCGGGTGCTGACGTTCCTGGCGCTCCTGGCGTCGGTCGGAGCGCTGCTGGTGTTCGCGCCGTACACGTGGAACGGCGGCGGGGGACCGCCGGGGAACCGGTATTTCATCAGCCTCTACCCGCTGACGTTCTTTCTCCTGCCGCCGTTGTCGATGACGCCGGCGCTCGTCGCGTGGCTGGGCGGCGCGCTCTTCACGGCGAAGATGGTGGTGAACCCGTTCGTCGCGGCGAAGTTCACCTACGATGCGCCGGCGCGAGGCTTCGCGCGGCGACTGCCGGTCGAGCTCACGATCGCCAACGATCTGCCGGTGCGGCTCGACGACTCACGGTCGCACGTGCCTTTTCACGGCGTGCTGCTGTATTTCCTCGACGAACACGCCTACTTGCCGGAGCAGCCGGGGGCCGACCCCGATGAGCGCGCCATCTGGGTGTCGGGAGCCGGGCGGTCCGATATTCTGCTGCGGTCCGACAGGCGCCTGGATCACTTGAGGATGACGGTGCGCTCGCCGATTCACACGGTCTTCACCGTGTCGGCCGGCGCGCGCACGTCGGTCGTTTCGCTCGAGCCGGGGAAACCGGTGAGCTTCGACGTGCCAGCGTCCGGCGTCCGTGGTCTCGAGAGCTTCGCCCTGCTGCTGTCCGTGCAGTCGAGCCAGGGGTTCACGCCGCACCTGCTGGACCCGGGCTCCCGTGACTTTCGCAATCTCGGCGTGCTCATGACGTTCACCGCCATCGAGGCTCAATCCAATCGATGATTTCGCTTGCTCCGGCGGAGCAGAATCACCGGACCAACCGGGCGCCCCGCGGCGGCTGGCACGAGGCCTGCGCCGTGGTGATCGTGAGCGCCATCCTTGCGTCCGTGTTCACTTATCCGATCGCGTTCAAGCTGGGACGCGTGGGCCGCGTCGACAATGGCGATGGACAGTTGTCCATCTGGAACGTGGCATGGGTGGCACACGCGCTTGCCGTCGATCCGCTTCGCGTGTTCGACGCGAACATCTTCTATCCGCATCGCGGGACGCTGGCGTACTCGGAAAACAATCTCGGCGCCGGCGTACTCGCGGTGCCGGTGTACCTGGCGACGCGCAACGCCTACGCCGCGCTCAACTCGGCGGTGCTGCTCTCATTCATCCTCACGGCGACGGGCATGTACTACCTCGTCCGATATCTGACGCGCGACCGCAGGGCGGCCGCGATGTCGGCGATCTGGTTCGCCTTCTGCCCGTACATCTTTGCCCGCACCGCGCACATCCAGTTGTTGATGACCGCTGGTCTGCCGTTCTCAATGCTGGCGTTTCACCGGATGGCGGACCGTCGGACTCCGGGTCGCGGCGCCGCCCTCGGCGTGGCGATGGCGGCGCAGGCGTTGTGCTGCGGGTACTACGGCATCTTCGTGATTCTGATGGTGGGCGTCGCGATCGTGGTCGTCGCCTTCACACGCCGGCTGTGGGCCGATACGCGTTATTGGATGGCCATCGGGGTCGCCGCCGTGGTGTCGATTGGGCTCGTGGTGCCGGCGTACGTGCCGTATATCGCCATGCGGCGCGACACCGGATTTCACCGGGTGATCGGCGAGACCGTGCGGTATTCAGCCAACTGGAGCTCCTATCTGGCGAGCTCGTCGTTCGCCCACGTGTGGCTCCTGCCCTATCTTCCGAAATGGACGGACGTGCTGTTCCCCGGCGGGCTGGTCACCATCTTCGGAGTCACCGGTCTTTCCATCGCTCGCGGGCGGCGGAGCGAGCTGGCGCTGCTATACGGCGGGCTGGCGGCGACGGCGTTCTGGACGTCCTTCGGCCCTTCAGCGCAGCTGTACACGGCGCTGTACGCGATCGTTCCGGCTTTCGCGTGGCTGCGGGTGCCCTCGGCCTGTTCGCCGGCAGCGAGCTGTTTGTCCGGCTGAACATCCCCGACGTACCGCCCGTGCAGCCCGTCTATCGCACGCTCGCGGCGCTGCCGCCCGGTGCGGTAATCGAGATGCCGTTCTTTTATCCCGAGGTCGGACTGCATCAGCATACGAAGTACATGCTCGCCTCGACGTCTCACTGGATGCCGCTGGTCAATGGCTACAGCGACTACATCCCTCCGGATTTTCTCGCCAACGTGCACACGCTCGCGCCGTTTCCGAGCCGCGACGCCTTCAAGATTCTCGAACCGAATCGCGTGCGCTACGCGGTGTTTCACATGTACGGCTACAACACGGAGAACCGCCGCGACGTGCTCGGCCGGCTGAAGGAGTTCGAGGCGTACCTGCGGCCGCTCTACGACGACGGCGAGGCGAGGCTG
>QHWJ01000055.1 GCA_003222535.1 Acidobacteriota bacterium
CCAGTCGCCAGCAGCTGAATCGCGGCCGGACGGGTGTCTGTAGTATCGCCCGGCAGAGGGCGGCGGCCCCGCGCTGGAGTGTTCACTTCGGTCGTACCGTCCGCGAGCTTGTAGATGTCTGTCAGCGTGGGCAGCGCGTCCACCCGCGCGTCGCCCGGGAAGAGAGGGGTCTGCCGCAGGATCGGCAGGTCCGGCAGCGGCCGCCGGCGCGCAATGAAGTTCCCGTCGGCGTCCGTGTAGCCTCGCCCCTCCCCGCCGGTGGCGAAGTTGAGGAGCGTGCCGGACTTCGATGCCGCCTCGCCGAGATGACAGGTTCCGCAGGACGCACTTCCGCCGTGTTCGAGGATGCCACCGAATTCCGGGATAATCCTGGTCGCTCGCGCCGGTTCGTGAAACAGCAGTTTCCCGAGGTAACGCTTGGCTTCGGTTGTCTGGAACTGGGGGTCAGGGCTTCCATTGGCAAGCCGTGGCTGCGGAAGCTCGGTATTGTGCGCCGGGACCATCATTTTCTGGATGCCACCGACCTGCTGGTCGACGAATCGGCGCAACTGTGTGGAGCTGTTGCCCTGGGCAGCCGCGATGCCGCTCGCAACAAGGTGTAACGACACGGTGAGAACCGAGACGAGACCGGCGCGACGGAGAGAAAGCGGTTGGTGTGCCATAACATCTGACCTCCAGCTTGAATTGACCTGGGTCACGCGTACTGCGTGTGGTCACTTCGATGCTGCCGGGTGCGACGGGTTACGTCGAGATGCCGGCAGCTGCGGGATTTGAGGGCGCCCCTGGCCGGTTCGTTTGTGTTCGCTGATCAGGAGCTGGCCGCACTTGATTTCGAGTGAGCCTGGGGAATACGCGGGCAGGATTCGGAAATCGATGGAACTCACAGAGTTCCTGATGACGCGCTGTCACGATCTGGTCGATTACGACGCGGGAAATCTACTCGATCGAGCAATGGAAGCGGCCGACCTCGAGGGGATCGGGGTCGGCCAGTTCGTGGCGGACTATTGCTCTTGATAGAAGACCGTCAGGCCGCCGTCGACGAGATACGTCGTGCCGGTGACGTAGTCGCTGTCGCGTGAAGCCAGGAATACCGCGAGCCCTGCGACATCATTCGGCTTGCCGAGTCGGCTCAGCGGGATTTGCCGAACCAGGGACTGCAGCTTGACCGGATCGTTCAGGAGCCTGGTGTTGATCGGCGTTTCGATCGCACCGGGCGCGATGCTGTTTATCGTGATCCCGAGAGGACCGAGCTCCACCGCGAGCGTGCGCGTCAGCATGCGAACTCCGCCTTTGCTCGCGCAATACGCGGCAAAATTCGGGAACGCGAGCTCTTCGTGCACGGAGCTGATGTTGACAATCTTGCCTGGACGGCCGGCGGCTTTGCATTGCTGGACGAAGGCCTGCGTGGCGAAGAACACACCCTTCAGGTTGACGTTCAGCACTGCATCGAAATCGCTTTCGGTGACGTCCCAGAACGCCGCGTGCTTTTCGATGCCGGCGTTGTTGACCAGCACGTCGAGCCCACCCAGGGCCTCAGCACTGCGCGCGACGAGGTCGCGTACTTCAGGCACCGTTCCGAGATTGGCCTTGATGATCGCGCCACGCCTCCCGAGCGCCTGGACCTCCGCCAGCGCTTCTTCGGCGCCGCGGGGGTCGCTGTTGTAGTTGATGACGACGTCGGCGCCCTCTTCGGCGAGGCGAATGGCAATGCCGCGGCCAATCCCCTTGCTGCTGCCGGTGACGAGCACCTTGCGACCGAGGAGCCGATCACCGCGCGTTCCGGCCGGCGCGGTGAGTGTTGAGCTGTCCATGCTGCAATCCTTTCAGAAAGTCCGTCGGCAGTGACCCTTCCACTTACTCGAGATGCCGGCCTCCATCCACGCGGATGGTCTCGCCGGTGATGAAGTCGGTCTGACAGACGATTTGTCGTCTGGCTGCTTCGATGACGGAGACGCCCGTGAGGTTTCACCCTTGCGCCTGAAACCTTCGCACCTCTTCGACATCAAAACGGCCGAGCCAGACCGGAGTGGTGGCGGCGGGCGATGGAAGTAGCTGTGGGGGGTGGAACGTCAGACGTCGGAACGCATCCTCGACGGTCTCGCGCTGGCAGGATTCCTGTTGAAGAACAGAGAGGGCGCGTATCTCCGCGCATCGGGGGCCTGAATGCCGATCGATGATCGAACGGAATGGCTCGAGGCTGACGGCCTCGGCGGGTTTGCATCAGCCACCACGTCGGGCGTCCGCACGCGCCGGTATCACGCGCTGCTGCTCACGGCGATGACGCCTCCGACCGGGAGGGTCGTGCTGGTGAACGGCTTCGACGCGTGGCTCGATACGCCGAGCGGATCGTTCGCCCTGTCGACCGAGCGCTATGCCCCGGACGTGTTCTACCCGGACGGGGCGGCTCACGTGACCGGGTTCACCAATGATCCCTGGCCCACCTGGGAGTACAAGCTGGCCGATGGCACGCGCGTCACCCAGGAGATCTTCGTTCAACACGGCACGAGTGCCGTCGTCGTCGTCTGGACGCTGATGAGAGCCACAGGTCCCGTGGTGCTGCGCGCCAGGCCGTTCTTGTCCGGTCGCGACTACCATTCAATGCATCATCAGAATGAAGCCTTCCATTTCGACGCCGATCGTCAGGGCGCCGCAGTCAGGTTTCGACCCTATGACGGACTTCCCGGGGTGACGGCGCTCTCGAATGGAGAATACCGGCACGCGCCGGATTGGTACCGGCAGTTTCTCTATACCGCGGAACGTGAGCGCGGGCTGGACGACACCGAAGACCTCGCGTCGCCCGGCGAGTTCAGTTGGCCGCTCTCCGGTCCCGGCGAGCAGGCCGTCTGGGTTTTCAGAGCGAGTCCAGATGATTCGCGAGAGGTGTCGACAGCAGGCGAGGTCGTTACATTGGCGAGCGACGCGCGGGCGGCAGAACGCCGCCGGCGCGAAGCATTTCCGACATTGCTCGACCGCGCCGCCGACGCGTACTTGGTTCGCCGCGGTGCGGGGCGAACGATCGTTGCCGGCTATCCGTGGTTCACCGACTGGGGTCGCGACACGTTCATCGCTGTGCGTGGCCTGTGCCTCGCCACAGGCCGGCTCGCCGACGCGCGCGACATCCTGGTCGAATGGGCTGGAGCCGTGTCAGAAGGCATGTTGCCAAACCGGTTCCCCGATCATGGCGAGGCGCCCGAGTTCAACTCCGTCGACGCGTCCCTCTGGTACGTCGTCGCGGTCCACGAGCTGCTGCAGCTCGTCCCGAACGACTCGATTCTCCTGACGACAACACAGCGGCGAGCCCTCGAGTCCGCGGTCCAACAGATCGTAAACGGCTATGCCGCCGGCACTCGATTCGGGATCCGGATGGACGCGGACGGCCTGTTGTCGGCTGGCGTCCCTGGCGTGCAGCTCACCTGGATGGACGCGCGGGTGGGCGACCGTGTGATCACACCGCGCATCGGAAAACCTGTCGAAATCCAGGCGCTCTGGCTGAACGCCCTCAGCGCAGCCTCGCGGCTGGAACCGAGCTGGCGCGACGTTTTCGAGCGCGGTCGCGCGGCTTTTGTCGAACGCTTCTGGAATGAGGAGCTCGGACGCCTCGCCGACGTGGTCGACGTGGATCACATCCCGGGCACACGAGACGACAGATTCCGGCCCAATCAGATTCTCGCCGTCGGTGGACTCCCGGTGCCGCTCGTAGACGGCAAACGCGGACGGAGAATTGTCGATGCAGTCGAGCGGCATCTCCTGACACCGGTCGGATTGCGGTCGCTCGCGCCCGGCGAGCCCGGTTATGCCGCGCGCTATGAAGGTGATTCGGCGGCGCGAGACGCTGTCTATCATCAGGGAACCGTCTGGCCATGGCTGATCGGTCCATTCGTTGACGCGTGGGTTCGCGTGCGAGGCAACACGGCTGCGGCGCGGCGTGACGCCCGCGCCCAGTTCGTTGATCCGCTGCTGACACGTGTCCAGACGTCTGGCTTTGGGCATCTTTCGGAGATTGCCGATGCCGAGGCGCCGTTTGAGCCAAAAGGATGTCCGTTTCAAGCCTGGTCGCTCGGCGAGCTTCTGCGCCTCGACCGTGTCGTGCTCGTGGACCCGACGGGAGCACAGCGAGTCCGAAAAGGGGCGCAGCACTCACCTTGCCCTCCTCAAAACCTCACGACCAGGCCGCCGGACAGGATCACGTTATGAACCCTTGGGCCTGGCGTCGCAAGCGAGAAGTTGCGCGCGCCCGTGAATATGTCCCGCAGTTCACCACGGAATCCGAGCCACCCGAACCCTCGGGCGTCGACACCTCCGCCAACCTGAAAGGCGCCCGCATTGGTGTCGCGCTGATCGAGGTTCGGGCTGCGATCGGCTTTCAGCTTGGATTCTGAGTAGCGCGCGTACCCGCCACCGATCGCGCCAAAAAAGGAAACGTGAGCTCTTGGCAGGGCGGTGACGCGGATGCCGGGCGTCAGATACAGCGACGCGTATTCCAACGGCACGGAGGCCCGGGGTGGCACGACCGTGAACGCCGGCGAAGCGATGAACGGCACTTCTACCGACAGCTCGGCCGCGTCACTGCGCCAGACGGGCCAGGCAAACGTCGCCTGATAGGTCGTGCCTCGATCGAACTGGAGCACGGTTCCTTCGTCAGTCGTCCTGGTGGAGCCGAGAAGGAGGCCGACATCGAACCGGCTTTGAGCGGCTGTTTCCGCACGTCCCACGCCGATCACCACCCCTGCCACCGCCACTGCTGTCGCCATTTTCATGTAATCCACTCCTGAACAAAGAACGCCGTTCGGTTTGACGCCGCGAGGTCGTGGGGCGTTACTCGCTACGCACGCAACACCGACCAGCCCTCGGCATCAAAGACAGCCACGTGCAGGGCAACGCCCAGCGGAAATAGCGCGAGGACTTGGACGAGCGAAAGGTAGCTGGCGAAGCCCATGACTGCAGATGCCGAAAGCAGGTATTCGATGCCTTCAGTAACCGATCGTTTCAAGGGCTGGCGGGCACGAGAATGTCATCGCGGTGGGGTCCGGGGAGTCACGGAGTCAGCACAACGAGCTCACGTTGCGATCAGTTCGATGGCGTGGCCGACCTGGACGCGGCCTGCCCGAGTGACAGCGGCGTTCAAACAGAGTTGTCCGCGAAAGCGGCGAACGATATCACGGAGAACGCCGGGATCCTGCTCTGCCGTCTCGGGATCGTAGGTCGTCATGACGCAACGGCCACGGAGATCAGCGAGACCGATCTCCGCTTCGGGCAACCGCAGAATCGCGCCCGGCCACGTTCGCTCAGCCACACCTTCGACGCCGCCGACAATCAGATTGGGGCGCAGGCGTCTGACGTCGCGGCCGAACATCGACACCGCCCCGTCGGTACAAACGAGCAGGGGCAGAATGTCGAACCGCTCTGGGCCGTCGAATCGTTTCAGTCGTGCGCCGGGCCCAACCGCCGCCTCGACGAGCTCGCCGACCTCACGCGAGCGCCATGGCAGGCCGTCCACCAGAGGCTCTCCGTCGATGCCGAGCGTCGCGTGAAGTGGCAAGAGGCGAGGGAACGTTCGCGCGGTGACGACCCGGCCCTGCCGATCATAGACTTGCACGACACGATCGCCCGCCAGTCCCGTTTCGGTCAGCTCCGTCGATCCCACGCGCTCGCCGGCCATCGACTTCACCGGATATCGCCAGATCGCTGTCACGGTCATCATTGGTTGTGCAGGATCGGGTAGGGCTGCCGCATAGACCCGGAATCCTCATTGATGGCGACTATCGAGCACGAAACACGTGAACGCTGACGGAGCTGCTCCGATTCCGAGATCAAGCGCGTAGAGATCTTCGACCGCACTCGTCCGAGAGATCGACGCCGGGCACCAGCGCTCTCAGTCGCCGCCAGCCCACGATAGAGGGGCTCTCCGACGGCTTCGGCCAGCATCAACAGGTCGTTTTGTACGACGTCCCCGGCGAAGAAGATCATCTGACGCGACGCGCGAAAGGACACGACCGACATGCCGTCGATCCGGCTCGGCGATGTGAGATGCGGAAGTGTCTCGCCCGGAAGCGCTGGGGTGACACTGCCATCGACCGCCGTCACGAGCAATGACACGCGCTCGCCGCGATACGTGAACACGATGTGCGCGAATCGTCGCCCTTCGTACACACACGCATGCCGTTCCAGGACGTGTGCCGGACCGATCGCAGTCATGACGTCGTCTGCCGGCAGGCGTTCGAGGACACGATAGGCGGCGCCGTAGCGTTGTGCGGCTTCTTCGAGTGAGATCGGCTTCTCAGCCAATCGGAATTGCAGCGCGCAATATCGATGATCGCCAACAGCGACACGCGCGAGCGCACCCGTCGCTGTGATCCGGTCGCGGCCACGATACGCGAGGCCGAGCGCCACAGCCAACAGCACCGTCGCAGCCAACGCCCACCAGCCTGGGAATCTGACGCCACGACGAGCGGAGCCCTGATGGGCCGTGTCCTGCAGCTTATTCCGCAACCGGGCGATAAACTCAGGGCTTGCGCCGAGCTCGGGTGCGCGGTGAAAGGCCCGTTGCACGCCCTCACGCAACGCGCGACGGCCAGCGAGATCGGCGCGACACACCGGACACGTGTCCAGGTGACGCAGAATCTCGTGGTTCGTTTCGGTGAGGAGCTCCTCGCCGAGAAACGAATCTGCCATTTCACGAACGTCGCGGCATTCCATGGGTGGTCTCAGATGTCGGCCCGCTGACGATTGACTGCCGTCGATGGCCGAGCTCCGCGCGAAGCAACGCGCGGCCGCGGTGGAGCCGTGACATCACAGTTCCCAGCGGAATCGCAAGCGCGTCGGCAATTTCCTTGTACGTCAACTCCTCCACGTCACAAAGGACGATCACTTCTTGAAACACAACCGGAATCCGCCCCAGCGCGCCGAGGAGCTCTCCGTCTGTCAGCTCCTGTGGCACCGGCGGTACAAAGGGAGTCGCGTGGCCGATCCGGTCGTCCGGATCGTCAACGAGCAGTGATCGACCGCGCGCCCGGCGACGATTGCTCCGCACATTCTGGAGAATCGTGGTCAGCCAGGCCCGACAGTTCGTGCCCGGCCGGAAGCGGTGAAACGACTGAAGCGCCTGCATCATCGTTTCCTGTACCAGGTCTTCGGCTTCGGATCGATTCCGCTCGAACCACATGGCCAGCCGGAACAGCCGATCGAGGTGGGGCAGGGCCTCCGCCTCGAAGGCGGCCCACGCAGGGTCGGCGGCGGCTGGCGCTGACTTCTGTGCCATGAACGTCAGGCCAAGATCGTATCGAGAGGGATCATGTCACCGGTAGGACGATCTATTCCCGACGATGGATTCAGCCCGTTCCGGATCTACCGGCGCAGGTGGGGGTGATCAATGACAAGCAATTGCTCGTGACGCTGAAGACCGATCCGGATCCGGGCACCGTGGATCTCGTGTCACTGGACGAGGGCCGCGTGACCGGAGCGACGGCCTCTTCCGCAACGGCGCGTTTACGTCGGTGGTGGACGCCGGCCAGGCGGCTGACTGCTGGATGACCAGAGTTGGGAAATACGTGTTCACCGCCAACACGGGCAGCAAGACGATCAGCCGCTTGATTGGCACGGGAAGCCATGTGTTCGTGGACAGCCAAGTCGCTGCAGCCATTGCCACCGGAGGAGCCCCGACCGACATCGACGCGGACGCAGGCGTTCTCGGCGTGATCGACCACGGCGCCGGTCAGTCTCACTTGTCGCTGTTCAGATACAACGAGTTCGGCGAACTCACCGCGCAAGGGACGCCGATCACGGTTGGCGTGCCCAATGCCAACGGCGTGGCGATTCTGTCGGCCGACGACCGGGATCGGATCTAACTCTTGACGCTCAGGCGACGCTTCGTTGGCCCGGACGCCTTCTCTTCAGCGACCCGCTCACCTCGTGACAACCACGTCCGGAGCGAGGCGGCTGTGCGAAAGCCGGGTGGCGACACATACACGAATCCTCTCAGCGGCTTGCCCGTGAAATTCATGGGCCGGACGTGTCGCCCGCGCAAGACGGCATCGAATTCGTCGTCAGGAACTCGCACCATCAGATCGCTCCCAACGATTCCGCAGTTCCATGAAGCGCACGTAGTTTGAAGGACGGCCAGCTGCCATGTTGGCCGACTCCTCAAGCGAGCGTGCGACGTGCTCCACGATTTGGCTGGGCGACCACTTCCCCGGTGCGCGTGGTGCAGTCCAGGCCGTCGCGGTCCGTTCGCCGGCCACCATCAACTGGTCAATCGCGTCCTTGCTCGCCGCGAGGGCCGTGTTGATATCCGCCATCGCGTTCTTCCTTTCTCAGTGATGCTGCGCCGATTCTACGCCCCGAACGGGTTCTCGTCAGCGGTGGGTCCGTCGGCAATTCGCATGACATGACGCTCCAATCAACAGCCTCGCTCAGACGAGTTTGGCCCCTTGCGGCGGTTTTGGTTCCGCGACGTTCGTGTAGAACCAGATCTCATACCCGTTTGGATCAAGGATCTTGAAGGTCCGATCACCCCACCACTGCAGGGTAAGCGGATCACTGATGGCAACGCCTTTCTTCGTCAGACGGCTGTGGAGCGCGTCGACATCTTCGACTTCGAGGTAGGGTCGAGAAGAAGATTCGGCACCATGTGGCGCGGGCCAGCCAGAGTCACGGTTTCGGCTGGAAGCGGTGGAGTAACGCGTGGTTGTACGGGACGCTCGGACTCTTCGCAGAGTACCCCGTTGCCTACTGACCGATGCCCGACCGCCTTTTCCGACTCGAACGGCCCCATAACCCTTGACGCGAAGCGGTGCAGGAGCGCGTAGTGCGGTAAATCCGCATGCTGCGTGCGATGCGGCGGGAACTGGAAACGGGATTGCGGTGACTCCTACACCTGCACGCAGGGGGAAACCCCGGACACGGCAAAGGAACCGCCTACGGATTACCGCGCCAGTTTGCCTATTGACGGGTGGGATTGCGCTTGAGGATAATCCCGCGTCCACATAAGAAAATCGAAAAAAGGAGCCGACAATGAAGATGATCATGCCTGCGGCTCGGCGATCGATCTTCCTGGGCCTTGTGGTCGCATTGGTCGCTCGTGCAGCGGCGCAGCAACCCGCAGAGCTGATCGTTCGCAACGGCCTGATTGTGACTGCGGTCGGACGCACCGAGGGCGACGTACGTCTTCGCAACGGAACGATCGCAGAGATCGGACGGAACCTGACCGGTGGGGCAGGCGCCCGCGAGATCGACGCCAAGGGGATGCTGGTGCTTCCCGGGGGCATCGATCCCCACGTTCACCTGACACCGACACCAACGGCCACGACCCTGAAAGGTGCCGACGACTATTCGTCGGGATCACGTGCAGCACTCGCCGGGGGAGTGACGACCATCAGCAACTTCATCAGCCCAGCATCGACTGAAGACTTGCCGACGGCGCTGGCGCACGCGACCGAACTAGTCAAGAACCAGGCAATCGCCGACGTGATCCTCCACGTGATGGTTAACGATCCGAGTAAATGGAGTCCTGCCGATGTAACGCTGCTTGCCGACCGAAGCTTTACGTTGAAGATCTTCTTATCACGTCCCGCATTCGACCAGAATGCCGCCGCTTACGTGAAGCTAATCCGCTCGGCCGGCGCGGCCGGTCTTCTCACCATGTTGCATTGTGAAGATGCCAGCATCTTGACTACGACGGCGGAGCGGATGATGGCCGAAGGGCGTGGCGCGCTCAAAGGTCAAAACTTCGCTCAAAGCCGACCCGTCGTGGCCGAAGAGATTGCGACCCAGCGCGCGGTCGCAATCAGCGAAGCGACGGGCGCTCCGATCTACATCGTGCACATTTCGTCCGAGCGAGCGATGCGTGCGGCGGAGGTTGGTCAAGCGCGTGGATTGCCGGTCTTCACGGAAGTGCGGTTTCTGTACTTGCATCTGACGAAGGAGCGGTTTGACGAGGCCGACGGCGCGATTTATACGGGTGACCCGCCGCTGCGCGAGAAGAGTGATGCGGACTACCTCTGGAGCGCCATTGCCAGAGGGACGGGTTACGTGGTCGATACAGATCACGTTGGGTATACCCGCGAGGACAAGCTCGATCCGTCGCTCAACATCATCAACCATCGGCCTGCTGGGAACTATCTCCAGGTTCAACTGCCGTTGTTGTACTCCGAGGGCGTGCGTAAGGGACGTATTACGCTCGAGCGGATGGTGGCGCTGACGTCGACGAACCCAGCCAAGCTTTTTGGCCTGTACCCCCGTAAGGGAACGATCGCAGTAGGATCCGATGCCGACCTCGTGATCTGGGATCCCAACCAAAAAAGAACCATTCGCAATGAGGAGCAGCTGGCGAATGCGAAGTTCTCAATCTTTGCGGGATGGGAGGTGACCGGGTGGCCGATCGTCACGATTCGTCGTGGAGAAGTGGTCTACCAGGGCGGCAAGATTCTCGCCGCGGCGGGGAGCGGCCAATTAGCGCCCCGACAACACTGGCAGCGGCCATAGAGCAGTGCGTGGTTTGACTGCTTTGGTGTGGACAGCGTGCGTTCACGGCGGCGAGCGAAAGACAACTACGCGAACCGGGACGCGAGAAAGTTGCCGCCGGAGCCGGCGGCAAAATCGAGATTGAGACGGAGCCGCGGCGGACGTCCGTTAATTCATTCAGTTCAGGTGAATGAGGAGGCCATCATGGAGCGGAACGGCGTCACAGGTGCGAGCGTCGGCGTCCTGGCGTTCCTGCTGCTCCTCCCTGTGTCAGCCTGGGCACAGGGCGAAACGGGCACCATCGCGGGCGTAGTGAAAGATACGATGGGCGCGGTCATGCCCGGTGTGACGGTCGAAGCATCGAGTCCAGCGCTGATCGAAAAGGTTCGTGCGGTCACGACCGATGCGCAGGGGCAGTACAAGATCATCGACTTGCGGACGGGCATCTACACCGTTACCTTCACACTGACTGGGTTCAACACACTCAGGCGGGAAGGCATCGAATTGTCAGCCGCGTTCACAGCGACGGTCAACGGCGAGCTGCGCGTGGGGTCGATCGAGGAAACGATCACGGTCTCTGGCCAGGCACCTGTCGTGGACGTGCAGAACGTCCTCCAGCAGAAAGTGATGACGCGCGAGGTCATGGACTCGCTTCCGACCGCCAAGACATTCGGGAGCTACGCCATCCTGGTCCCGGGTGTGACCGTCAACGCTCCGGACGTTGGTGGCGCGTATGGCGACCTCAGTGTCTCGCTGTCCATTCATGGCAGCCGCATGAACGAAAGCCAGATCGATGTGGATGGGATGCCGGTCATCAACGGTTTGGCCAGGGGCGGCGGCATGTACGGCCAGTTCCTGAACAACGGGATGATGCAGGAGATCAGTGTCGAAACAGGCGGTATGTCGGCGGAATCCGAACTCTCGGGCTTGCGGTCCAACGTGATTCCGCGCGACGGCGGCAACCTTTTCAAGGGCGTGCTGTTCACGAACTACACGAACAGCAACTTCAATAGCCGCAATGTGTCGGCCGATCTGCAGGCACGGGGCCTTCAGGCCAACTCGGTCGACCGGATTTACGACTTCAACCCTTCGCTCGGCGGTCCGGTCATCCGGGACCAGCTGTGGTTTTTCTTGTCATTTCGCGAGTGGGGCACAAGAACCACTCGAGCGGGCGTCTCAGGGGCCGCGCGCCCGAACAAGAACCCCGGGTCCGTCATCTTTACACCAGATTTGAGCCAGCAGGCCTTCGATCACACCTGGCATCTGAGCATCTCGAACCGGTTCACCTGGCAGGCGTCGCCGAAGAACAAGATCAACGCCTTTTACGAGTACCAGAACCACGAATACGAATTCCCGACGAACTCGGTGGGGAATGCGCCTGAGACGCGATTCCTCTACCGGGAGATTCCACAGTATCTCGTGCAGTTCAGCTGGAGCTCGCCTATCACGAGTCGGCTGCTGTTAGAGAGTGGTGCGACGCTGGCCGCCAATGACTACCATATCTACCCAGAACCGGACGTGGTTCCGGGTATCTCGCCCATCACGGAACTCTCGACGAACTTCACCTACCGGTCTAACAGCGGCGCTCCATACGGGTTCAATCGCAGCAATCAGTACAACTACCGTGCCTCAGCGACCTACGTCACTGGGACCCATGCCCTCAAGACCGGACTCTTTCTCATGCATACGTGGGGCTACCAGACCAATGAACCGACCAATCCGGTAAACCTTTACTTACGCAACGGGATTCCGGTCTCCCTGCTGGAGTGGGCGACGCCGATCAGCTATCGGGAAAAGGTGAAGTACAACTTGGGCCTCTATGCCCAGGACAGGTGGACGGTGAAACGCGTGACGCTCAACTTGGGCGTCCGGAGCGATTTCTTCAACGCGTATATCGAACCGCAGTCGTTGCCCGCAGGTCCATTCGTACCCGCGCGTGATTTCCCCGGAGTGTCTGCCATGCCGAATTGGAAGGATATCTCTCCGCGGCTCGGCGTGTCATACGACCTGTTTGGCAATGGGAAGACTGCCCTCAAGGCGAACCTTGGACGCTTCATGGTCGGCGCGGGCCTGACGACGTTCACGCGCCTCGCCAACCCGGTGTCGGCTTCGGTCAATAGCGTCATGCGGACGTGGCACGATGACAATCGCGATTTCATACCCGATTGCGATCTGACCAATCCGCTCGCCAATGGAGAGTGTGAGCGACTCCAGAACCCGAACTTCGGGAAAACCGTCCCGGTGACTCGCTATGCCGACGATGTGTCGCACGGCTTCGGCGTGCGTTCTGATGACTGGGAGGCGTCGACGAGCATCCAACACGAGTTCATGCGTGGCATGTCCGTGAACGCCTCGTATACTCGGCGGTGGTACGGCAAATTCCGAGTTACGCAGAACCAGGCGGTGACGAACGCCGACTTTTCGCCGTACTGCATCACGGTGCCCGCCGATCCACGGCTGCCGGGAGGTGGAGGGAACCAATTATGCGGATTTTACGATGTCAGTGCCGGCAAGCTGGGCGCGAGCGACAATGTCATCAGCCAGGCGTCGCATTTTGGCCAGCAAGAAGATGTCTACGACGGTGTCGATCTCACGGCCAGCGCGCGGCTGTCGCAAGGGGTGGTGTTCTCGGGCGGCGTGACGATTGGGCGCGAGCGGACCAACAACTGCTTCGAACTTTCAGACCTGTCATTGGTGTTTCCGGGGACGGCGACGGGCGTGACCTCGCCGCTTGCCACACCGTTCTGTGACGTCCGGCCGCCATTTCAGGCAAACGCAAAGCTATTGGGGGTCTATCCGCTGCCGTGGTGGGGACTCCAGACAAGCGCGACGTTCCAGAGTACGCCGGGTCCGCAAATCACCGCCAGCTATGCGGCCTCCAACGCGGAGATCGCCCCATCGCTTGGCCGCAGTCTTTCGGCCGGGCCGAACTCCACAGTCCTGGTGGATCTGGTTCCCCCAGGGACATTGTATGGTGACCGACTGTACCAGATGGATTTCAGGGTGACGAAATCCCTTCGCGTGGGCCGGTCCCGCATGCAAGGGATGTTTGATTTGTACAATCTGCTCAACGCGAGTCCATTCCTCACGCAGCAAAACCGGTTCGGGCCCGCCTGGCAGACGCCGACACAGACGCTGATCGGCCGGTTGGCCAAGTTTGGCTTCCAGATCGATTTCTGACGAATCGGGGAGTGGGGGAGGAACGACCTCCACCCGCGCAAAATCGGCCCAACCGTGACCAGCCGCTGAGGCAACGGACCAAAGGAGGGAGCGGCGGCGCGACTTCTGAGGCTCAGCGTCCCGCAAGCCGACGCAAGATATCCCCGACATCCTGCAGTCGGCTCGAAGAGATATCCTTGGCCGAACCGCGGCCAGCCGGGCTCAGAACGACCATAGCGTTCATGGTCCGACGTACGATTGCTCTGGAAATGCGAGGAGATCCGATGGAAAGCGCGAACCGACGGTTTTTCTGGCCGCTCGCCAGTTCGCTCGTACTTGTTTTCATCGCGGCTGCAATAATCCGCGCCCAAAGTCCCAAAAGCCGAGAATTCGATCTGCTCACCGCCCGTGTCGCCGATATACAGGCGGCCGTGGGCGCCGGCGCGCTGACGTATGAGCACTTGGTGCAGCTTTACTTGAACCGGATCGAGGCGTATGACAAGAAAGGCCCGCGGCTCAACGCCGTGATCGAAATCAACTCACATGCCCTCGAGATCGCCCGCGCGCTGGATGCGGAGCGGAAGGCCAGAGGCCTTCGGAGTCCGCTTCATGGCATTCCCGTAGCCGTAAAGGACAACATCGACGTAAGCGACATCCCGTCGGCAGGAGGCAATCTCGCTCTGGCGGGAACCTATCCTGCCCATGATGCGATGGTGATCCGACGACTGCGCGAAGCCGGCGCCATCATCTTGTTGAAGGCGAACATGGATGAGTTGGCGCTGGGATCTCAGGGCCTCAGCTCGCTTGGGGGGCAGACACTGAATCCTTATGACTTGAAGCGCAATCCAGGAGGGTCCAGCGGTGGCACGGGCGTCGCGGTCAACGTCGGATTCGCAACGGTCGGACTTGGAACTGAGACCGGTGTGTCGATCCGCAGTCCGGCGAGCAACAACGCCGTCATCGGGATTGCGCCAACACGAGGTCTTGTCAGTAGAGCCGGTGTCATACCGATTTCGTTCACACAGGATCGGGTCGGGGTCCACGCAAAGTCGGTCGCCGACGCAGCACTCGTGCTGGAGAGTATTCGCGGGTTCGATCCGGAAGACCTTCTCACCCGGGACAGTTTAGGGAAAATCGAGCAGCCATCGTACCGCGATTCAATCAAAGAGGGCCTCGCCAGTGCGCGCGTCGGTGTATTGCGCGATCTCTTCCGCAAGGGCGAGGAGTTTGCGGCCGGCAACAAACTGATCGAGCAGCAGATCGCCTTCCTCCGTGAGCAACGCGCAGTCGTCGTCGACGGGTTGAGTACCGGAGTGGATCTCATTGGACTCATGCCGTCGCTTCGTCTCAACAGCTACGAGCTCCGATTTGCGTTTGACGCATATCTTCGTCACCGTGGACCGGCCAGCCCAGTCAAGAGCCTGGCGGAATTAGCAGCGACGGGCAAGTATCTGAAGAGTCTCGAACGCCAGTTTCAGCAAGCGGTGAAGCGCGATCCGCTGGACTTCGACGTCGAGTACCAATCGCGCTTGGAGAACCAAAAAATGGTGCGGCACCTCCTCATCGATCTGATGAACCGATATCGAGTCGACGCGCTGGTCTATCCGTTCAAGGCATTGGGGGCCCCGCTCTTGGG